>NZ_JBFRHH010000005.1:0-522207 GCF_052115765.1 Paenibacillus sp. 2KB_20
AAGACCATTCCTTTCTTTGAGCCTGAACATCTCAAGTTTATCGGAATGGTCTTAGTGGTCAAACCCTCAATCCCTCCACCCGCATAGCGGGTGGTTTTTTGTTTCGCGCGTTTCACGCACTCAACTGGCTAAAGCCATAAATAAAAAAAGAGATCAACCCCCATGAGGTCGATCTCTCTCTTTTATTTCCACAATCCGTCATGAGACGGCAAGCATACAGATGTGAGATTTATTTTCCCAAGAAGGCATTCAGCATCCAGGAATGCTTCTGTACATTGCTGACCATGCCTGTCAACAGATCGGATGTAGCGTCGTCCCCTTCTTGATCCGCGGCTTCGATGCCCGCCTTCAGTTCGTTGGCAAGCTGCTCGAAATCCGAAACCAGCTGTCCGACCATCTGTTCAGCCGTATTCTCATCGGAAACCTCCTGCAGCGTGGACAGCTTCAAATATTGCGCCATGCTGGCTGCCGGTTTACCGCCAATGGCCAGCATCCGCTCTGCCAGTTCATCCACATAACTCGCTGCTGTATTGTACAGTTCCTCGAATTTCTCGTGCAGCACGTAGAACTGATGACCTTGTACATACCAGTGATAGTGGTGAAGCTTCACACCAAGCAAACTCCAGTTGGCTACCTGCGTGTTCAAAATTTGTAGAAGTTCATTGGTTGTTGTTCCTTGTGCTTGTTGGGTTAAGTTACTCATTTATATCGTCTCCTTTAATATTGTATTTAGACTTATTCTAAATCCTTGTATTAATCATAACAGATTCTTGCCTCTTTTGCAAAGGAAATCGAAACTCATCAGATGAAGATAGGATGAAGAAATTAACTCCTATTTATACCTATCCTAATTTATTTTTAAGATCAACTGCAATGACAGGCATCATATCTCTCCGGCCATGAAGAACCCTAGGACAAGCCCAGGATCGTTTTCATTTCCTTCCGCTTTTGCTTTGGATTCATCACATATATAGTGTCCCCTGCCTCAATGATCGTACTCCCCTTAGGCGTAATGATACGCTTCTCCCGAATAATAGCCGTAAAGAGGATATCATCTGGCAGATTCAGTTGCTGAATCTCTTTGCCGACAATGGGCAAATCTCCATCCACCAGAACGTGGTTGATCTCGGAATCCGCTTGTCCAAGAGCCATTAACTCTAATAAAGTCGGTGCTTTGGCTTTATCCTTCTCCACCAGCGAAAGCTTTTGCGTAAGTGGAGAGATCGTAGTGCCTTGGATCACCGCTGAGGTCAACACAACAAAGAACACGACATTAAAAAATAATTCTCCGTGCCTGATGCCCGCCAGAACGGGATATGTAGCTAGGACGATCGGAACGGCCCCGCGAAGGCCCGCCCATGAAATTAATATTTTCTCCCGCATGGCAAATTTGGTGAACAACAGGCTGCTGAACACGCCGATCGGCCTGGCAATTAATATGAGAATCAAAGACAATAACAGTCCTTGCCATACGACCTCCGACAGCTCGTTCGGGAAAACAAGGAGCCCGAGCAGCACAAACATGACGATCTGCATCATCCATGCAAAACCTTGGTTAAATGCTTGAATTGTTTTGCGGTACGTCAGCTCGGTGTTGCCGAGCAGCAAAGCCATAACGTATACGGCCAGCAAACCGCTGGCACCAAGCCACGCGGCAGCGGCATAAGTCAGTACGGCGAATCCCAATGCCGTCACGGGATATAAACCCGAGGAATCGAAATTGATGCGATTGATCACATATACAGCCAGCATTCCAATAAGAACACCGACAACCAGGCCCAATCCCATCTCCTTCACGAAGGAAAAAATAAGACCGATCAAATGTAATTTCGGGTGTTCGATCCATTCGATTAAGGACACGGTTAGAAACACCGCCATCGGATCATTGCTTCCGGATTCAGCCTCCAGCGTCATTCGAATCCGTTTCTTCAGATTCGTTCCGCCGAGAACCGAGAAAACGGCCGCCGCGTCCGTCGAACCAACAATCGCACCAATTAACAGCCCCTCTTGTAACGAAATATCCAGAATGAATGCGGCGCATATTCCGACGACAACCGTTGTCAACAAGACACCAATCGTGGCAAGCGAAATCGCCGTCCCCAA
Organism: Paenibacillus sp. 2KB_20; assembly: GCF_052115765.1. Taxonomy (NCBI): domain Bacteria; kingdom Bacillati; phylum Bacillota; class Bacilli; order Caryophanales; family Paenibacillaceae; genus Paenibacillus; species Paenibacillus sp. 2KB_20. Next base: position 2,104 of record NZ_JBFRHH010000005.1, read on the forward strand.
AACCGGCTTGATTTCTTTGAAATCGGTCTGCATCCCGCCTTGAAACAATATAACAATCAGCGCAAATATCCCGACCAGCTGGGTGAGCTCCGCATTATCGTAATAAATGAAGCGGCTGAGAATCATCCCGATGGCAATAAACAGTACCAGGGCGGGCATGCCGAAGCGAGAAGAAAACTTGGTGGTGAGTACGCCTGTCAGAAGCAAAGCGCCGCATAATAAAATCATGGAATCAACAAAACTTGGCAAGCTCATCCCTCCGGTGTCAGATTCGTAAGTTATATTACCCGAAAACTAACCCTTCCTCGCACACAACAAGTGCTTCTTCAAGAACGGATTACGACGAAGCCGGACAAACAAAGAAGTTGCAAACGTTTACTGGAAATTCCACACCCAATGACTTTATACTGGTAACAAGCGACATACATAAGGGAGGCGTCAATCGAGTGAACATTTCTATTATGAAAAGCGATCAACTGCATCAAGCTGTTGAGCTGTCCAACCGTATTTTTCTGAAGCAGCCGGAACAGCCTTCTATGGGGGTATCCTTTCCTCCGATATTCTCACCGGGAATCAGCCATTCCTACGGCGCCTGGGATCAAGACAAACTCGTCTCATTCATGGGGTTCGTACCATTTACCATTCAAACTCGCGGTGCAAGGTTAGATGTCTATTCCATCGGCTCCGTATGTACGGATCCGGATTACCGGGGTCAGCGACTCGCAGGCAGTCTCCTGGAACAGTGTATCCGTCATGGGGAAGCTTCTGGGGCATCCTTAATCCTCATTTCCGGCGGCAGATCCCTGTACACCCGGGCAGGCAGCCGTTTGTTCGGCCGTGCATTCCGGTTCCAACTTGACCAGGGCGCCATTGAGCCCTTGCGGACGGTGACGGGAAAACAAGTGCGCATTCGGGCGATGCAGCCGCAGGATCTATTCCACCTTCAAAGGCTAATGGAGCAGCGGGAAGCCGGTTATGTCACCACGGCTTCGGAGCTTAACAAGCTGCTAGATGCAAGCGCCTACTCCAACGTGATCCGCCTTGAGCAGCAGGTGCTTGTCGCCGAAGAAGACGGCGTGCTGACCGCATTTGCCATCATCGCGGTACCCGGAGTTGTGATGACTCCTTCTAGAGAGTCTACCCTTGTAGAATGGGGGGGAAGCCCTGAAGCGGCGGCACTGGTCATAGCCGAGGCGATCTCGTCCTTCAACCTTTCAGAGCTAACGGTTCCGCTGCCTTGGCAGGATAAAGAGCTGGCAGCATTAATCCAATCTACCGGCGTCATGCCTGAATATATTCAGAATGAGGGGACCGTTTATTTGGTTAGCGGCCCGGAACTGCTTCGCCAGTTGGCTCCTGTGCTGCCTGAGGGGCTGATTCAAGCAGATGGCGAACATGGTCCTTACCGTATAACCCTGAACAATGAAGTATTGGAACTGGATGATGAGGGGTTGCTCTCGCTCCTGTTTGATCCGGAATCATCTTATCGGGCAAACGGAAGCGTAACCTTTGATCCTATTCCTCTCCCGTACACAGCAGGTCTTCAGTATATTTGACTTTAGGTGGACACTGAAGGTGCATTTGATCCTTCCCCTTAGCGGATAGGTCATTTGCACCTTTTTATTTGCTAGATTTCAGCTCCGCTTTCACATAGGATGAAATAACCTATCTGATAGAAAGCGGTGCATGGCTTGAGTCATCATCCTAAAAGAGGCCTTCAATCCCTAACAAGCCCATGTATTCCAGGGCTTTTCCTGGATACCCTTTCTATCCTTATCCATACTATCCACCTTACTATCCGGTCTATCCGTATCCTCCGTTTTATCCGGGATACCCCGGTGGCCACGGATTTCCTGGACACGGGCATGGACATGGCCCATGGCACCCTGGCAGACCGGGACACGGTCCGGGTTCGTGGTATCCCGGGGGTCCTGGTGGTCCTGGACACGGGCACGGACCTGGCGGTCCCGGTTACGGGCCGAGGGGAGCGCAGAGACAGCGCAATAAGCGGTAAACACACATTAACGCGCATGAACAAACCGCCCGGTTCATCCCGGACGGTTTGTTATTGTTAATCCATATTTTTATAAATAACCTTTATCGTCTCTTCGAAATTTCATTCCGATCCGGACTTATGGCACCGCCATTACCATCACCATAACCTTGATATAGGTTAGGGTCTGGAACTGCATCCTCGGTAGCAGCCGCTGCTTCAGAGCGTGAGTCTATCGGCGCGCCGGTACCGCTATAAGTGCCTTCTTCACGGTAATGATGTTCATTAATGGCGCTATTGCTGCGGAATATATCATATACCCGGCCACCATTCGTTTCATCTGCATCCACCATGACCAGAATATGGCCTTCATCCACATAGCCCCCATATTCCTCTGCTTGCTCTTCCGGAATTCCGAGGCCGATCAAACCACCAACCAATCCGCCCGCCCCAGCGCCTACGGCTGCTCCCGTAAGTGTTGCCGCAATCGGACCTGCCGCGATGATCGGACCAATGCCCGGAATGGCCAATGCACCTAAACCGGCCAGCAATCCGGTTACACCGCCTAACACACCGCCTGTGGCCGCTCCGGATGCCAAGCCCTCAGGTGCCTTAGTGCCGGTCTCGTCCTGAATATGAGAAGATTCACCGCGATCCTTGGCAATAACCGAGATTTCATCGGCTCTGAAACCTTGCTGCTTTAGTTCCTCAATGGCCCGGGTTGCTTCCTGCTCCGTCCGAAAAGCTCCTACAATTTTCTGAGTCATATGAATTCCTCCTCGTGGTCATTTTCGGTTTATCGCTGTACACCCCTAACTTAAACGTCAGTCGCCATAATCAAACAAGAAGACCAATGTACCGCCTGCAAAAGTACCCGCCACAGCATCAAAAATCCCATAATACCCCATTCAATGCAGCTGGTAATATTTAACTTTATGATGATCCATGTTAATATAGCAAGTAAGCACTTGGTTCCTTAAAAATAGAATAGGTTGGTGATTCCATGAACTGGTTCAAGCCATTCGAGGACGATCTTGCTGCCGCATTCTCAGCCTGCGAAGCAAGGCTTTCCGAGCTCCCTGCTCCCTTGAATAAAATCGGTCTTTCATACTTGAGAAAGTTTGACGTGTTCGAGCAGGACAGTTCCAAAAATTACATTTGTTATCTGCTTCCCTTCTGGATGAAAGAACTGACCTCACTCCCCGCCGATGTATACCGTCACCTCTCAGCGGCCAACATTATCGGCATGTTGTACTACTTCATTCAAGACGACATCATGGACTCGCCCTATGACAGTCAGTCTCCCATAGATCCTAAACACCATCTCGCACTTGCCAACCTGCTGTATTACGAGTTTCTCACATCCTATCAGCCCTACTTTCCAGCGAATTCCGACTTCTGGTCTTATTTCAAAAACTACACGCATGAATGGTCTGAAGGCGTCCTCCACGAAACCCGGGACGATTACTTTAAGCACAACAGGGCCATGATTGCAAAAAAGGCAGCTCCCGTAAAGCTGGGAAGCACTGCCGCACTGCTGTTATCTGATCAAGCAAGCCTCATTCCACGAACGAATGATGTGATGAACCAGGTTCTGCTGACCTTGCAGATGATGGACGATTGGACCGATTGGAAGCAGGATCTTGCGGATGGCAGCTACAACTGCCTGCTGTCTCTCATTAAATCGGAATTGGGACGACCACATGGCGCGAATCTGACGCTGCCCGAAGTTCAAGAAGCCATCTATATCAACAACATGATGAAGCCCTATGCAGACATTGCCGCAGCGACCCATACTCATCTCTTATCGATAGATATAGATGCCCCTCATCTCATCTCCTTTCATCAAACGTTGGTGGATGAGCTTCAAACCGAAGCGAATCATATCGAAAACAGCAAAGAAACGCTTTCTTATGGTGGGTTAAACTATTATTTGTCTATTCTAAGCAAAAAATAATAGATTTTATATTTGTTCCATGGTATTCTTTAAGAGTAAAAAATAACCAATTTATTTGAAAGGGTGATTCTTATGACGACAGAAGCCATCTTTCAAACACAATTGATTCAGAAAGCTTGGGAGGATCCTAGCTTTAAGGCAAAATTGCTCAGCGATCCGAAATCCGCCATCAAGGAAGTTCTTGGGGTACGGATTCCCGACCACATCGAGATTCGAACGCTTGAAGAGAACCCTAACGAGCTGTATCTGGTCATTCCTCCGAATCCATCAGGCGTGATCAAGTCAGAAGCCAAAGAAAGAGCCATCTGGTAAAGACTACATAACAGCGTGGACATTTCATAAATAGAAGTAATCGGTACAAAGAGTGGGGACGATAACCGTCATCGCTGCCGCAGCTTAGCGAATTATTCGCCAGCTGCGGGAAGCGTAATGACGGCATCCGTCCCCACTCCTTTTTTACTCGTAAAATAAATGTCTCCATCCATCGCCTCGATAATGCGGAAGGTCACCATCAGGCCAAGCCCCGTCCCCTTCGTTTTGTTGGAGAAATAAGGCTCTCCCAGCCGTGCCAACACATCGGGCCCCATCCCTTCGCCATTATCCACAACATGAATATATACCTGGTCTTGCTGGCGATAGCAGCGAATATGGACCAATCCCTCTTCGCCCAGCGCCTCGATGCTATTCTTAACAATGTTGATAAAAGCCTGCTTGAATTTCGAGGAATTCCCCCGAATCGTAATATCCTCCGGAATATCTACGGTGATCTTGCCTCCTTGGAGGTGTGCAAGCGGGCCTAGTATGCCTTCAATATGCTTAAACTCCTCCGAAACTCGAAGCACGGTGTCTTTGCCGAATTCCGGTTTGGCAAAGGTTAAGAAATCCGTAATAATGCCGGAAGCACGGTCCAGCTCCACCAGAGCCAAATCTAAATATTCGCGTTCAGCAGCTTGGGCTTTTCCGGTGAGAAGCTGCAGGAAACCCCGCGTTACTTGCAGCGGGTTACGAACCTCGTGCGCAACCGATGCTGCTAGCTCACTGATAATCTCCATTTTCTCCGAACGCTGCAGTTCATTGTTGAACATCTCAAGCTCCTTGGAGTATTGAAGAATCCGTTCGTGATTTTTGGCAAAATGCCGTCCGAGAATGACAATCAGGGCGATAATAAAGCTGACGATCCCCCATTTCCAAAGGAAGAGATTATAGCTGCCCCGAGTGAGGAAAAATTGCAGCAGCTCACTTAAGCCCACAACAGCGAATACCGCAAAGCCTGCATTAAAAATAACAGCGTCCTTATTTCCCTTAACGGCATAATACATGGAGCTTCCGACCAGCAATACAAATTGAACGATCATCACAACACCCATGACATGAACGGAGAAGAAATAATACAGGTCGAACCATTGATTCGAACCCCATTGATTAGCAATCAGAAACAGCCCACAAAACAGCGAGTAGACGATCTGGAACTTGCGGAGTTTACGCAGCGAACCCTTCCAGCCGGGCCCGAAGATTTTTTCAAAAAAGAGACTGAACGAAGGAAGTAAGATAAATAATGAGATGTCATATAAGTGAGTATACATATTGCCATATTGATTAAAAATCGTATAAAGAAACGGGGAGTATGTAAACACCAGGATGCCTACAGATAAAATAATTAAAGATAAGGATAATACAGCGATCAAATATTTTCGGTTCAGAAAAATAGCGCAGATCAACATCACCAATGCGATAAATACGAAGGCGCTCCCGAGAATGATGTCCATCAAATTCGACTTAACAAACCGATTAAACATGTCTTGATAATCGCCGACGAGGATTTTCCCTTCAATTGTCACATGATCCCTAGCGGTCTCCAGCCAGATGTGAAGATCCTTGCCGAGCATATCCTGATGCAGAGGAAGCAAAATGTAATTAAGCTCATAATTGTACGTTCGGGTAGATTCGTAAATCTTCTCATGGTCCGCATAAACCGCAACCTTCTGCCCGTGGAGCTTATCAATCAAAATGCCAGGGGATGTAGAGGCGATCTCGGGAATCCTCATATAAATCCACGCGGATGCCTTGGTATGCGGCTTAAAAGGCTTCGAATCACCGGCCGAAGTTTCCATCCAGTCATTGATGTGGACGGGCACGCTCTCCGGAATCCCTCGGGATTCCGACCAGAGGACTCTCCACTCCTTAATCGCTGCACGAGCTGCCGTTTCTTCGGTGGCAAAGACAAGCCTGGGAAACCCCTGGCTTAAAGTAAAAACGATGATCAGGAACACAGCGATTCTCCATCCAGACCTCATTGACGCACCTCAAACATTATAATGAGTGAAACTCTTACTGTGTTATTCGATGCAACAAAACCTTCCACCTTCTAATATTCGGAAAAATGATAAAATTTTCTATTAAAGATATAACAAAGAGAGATACCGTTACGGCATCCCTCTTAAATTTATACTTCCCCCTCCTGCAAAGCAGGTACGGCCGGAAAGCGGATAATAGCCTCTGTCCCGCTTCCTTTTTCACTAACAAAATGAATGGTGCCATGCATCGCTTCGATGATTCGAAAGGTGACCATCAAGCCGAGCCCCGTCCCTTTGGACTTATTGGAGAAGTACGCCTCACCCAGTCTCTCAAGATCCGCAGCATCCATTCCGATGCCGTCATCTTTGATGTGAATGACCACTTCTTCACCCTTGGCATAGGCCCATATGCGAATAACCCCTTCTCCATCCAGTGCCTCTATACTGTTCTTGACGATATTAATCATTGCTTGTTTAAGTTTGGAAGAATTACCGGTCATGTATAATTCCTTCGCGACATCCAGCTCGATCGTGCCCCCGCTAAGATTGGCCAGCGGCAGCAGGATGCCTTTCACATGCTTCAGCTCCTCATACACATTCAGCTTGACCTCATTCTCCAATTCAGGCTTAGCAAACGTGAGGAAATCCGTGATGATCCCCGAAGCCCGGTCCAGCTCCTTCAGCGCCAGTCCAAAATACTCCTTCTCCGCCTGCTTGGAGTTCTGTGCCAGAAGCTGCATGAAGCCGCGCGTCACTTGCAGCGGATTGCGAACCTCGTGTGCAACCGAGGCGGCCAGCTCGCTGATAATCTCCATTTTCTCCGATCGCTGAAGTTCATTATTAAACATCTCCAGCTTCCTGGAATACTGCAGCACTTGCTCATGGCTGCGGACGAATTTACGCCCCAGCATGACGATCAGAGAGACAATCAGTCCGATGATGCCCCATTTCCATAGAAAGAAATGGTATTGTCCGTCATGGTAATAAAAGGCCAGCAGATCTCCGAGCGCTGCTAACGCCATCATCCCGAAACCAACAGAAAAGATATAAGCGTCCTTATTCCGCTTGGAAGCATACAGAATCGTGGTACCGACAAGCAGCAGCATCTGCAGGATAATCAGAATGCCCAAGATCTTCACCGAAACAAGATAGTAAATCTCGTGAAATGAATGATCGCTGACCACCTGGGCAACTAGAAATATCAGGCACATTATGGAGTAGGCTATTTGAAATCTTCGGCAGTAGCGAATGACTCGATAGGGCCCGGAACCATATATTTTCTCAAAATAGTAATACAGCGCCGGCAGCACGGCAAAGAGTGAAATATCAAACACCGCGACCCACACGTTCCCCAGGTCTCCATAGAAGGTGTATAGGAACGGCGAATACGTAATAAGCATAGCCCCGCTTGCCAGAATAATCACACTAAGCGACAGCCAACTGGATACCGTATGCTTCGGAAGGAACAAGCAACAGAAAAACATGACCACCGCAATAAACAGAAACGAGCAGCCCAATATGAAATCTTCCAGGTCATTCTTAATAAAGCTTCCGCGCAGATGCTCATATTCGCCAAGTATAATATCGCCATCGATGCCTAACGTCATATCCCTGACGCCGTTTGTCCATATATAAACGGTCTTGCCAGCATCATCCGGATGGATCGGAAGCAGAAGAGAATGACTCGTATACATATAGTCTCGCTTGGCTTCATACACCTGTTCATTATCCAAAAAAGCCAAAACATCCTGTCCCTTAATGCGGGCAATCATGATGGCCGAATGCTTCCAAGGGAGAGCGGGCAAAGTAAAACGATTCCATGCTGAATACACCCCATCTGACTTTGGGGGTCCCGTCTTGTCTGGTATTCCCGCCAACCAACTTCTTCCCTGCAGGTTGACCGGCGAAACAACATCCTGTTGTTCGTCATCCCACATAAACTGCCAATCGGGTATCACGGTTTGAGCATTCTTTGCTTCCGATTTTCCCGGTGATATGATCGATATAAGCAGCAGCAGCGGCACTACCAGCAGAAGCAGGAATATGTATTTGGGCATATCCTTCATCTAGTCAGCACCTCTAACCGTCTATAGTCAATAAAAGTCCGCATCTTCACCGTCCGGCTGATTCGACAAACTTCGTGTTCATTTACAATCAATATAACATGAAACGTCTGTTCCGTTTGTAAAATTTTTATTACATAAAGGCAAAATAAAAAGGGATCGCTCTTAACCCTAAGGCTAAAAAGCAATCCCTTTTCGTTTCTAGTGAGTGGAGCTTGAAGCAAGGCCGACTTTATCAACCATCCGCTGACTTTCATCGTTCAACCCCACGAGCGTAATGGCTTTACCCGCTTCCTTGTACTTATTCAATACCTTGGAAATGGCATTCGTGGCTGACTGATCCCATACATGGGATTTGGAAAAATCAATCACGACATGCTCAGGGTCCTCATTCACGGCAAACAGGTTTATAAAATACATCATTGTACCGAAAAATAACGGCCCCCGGATTTCATATACCTTCATACCGTTTGGCTGCACATGCGGTATGGCCTGGATTTTTGCCATTTTCCAGCCGAAATTCAACGCGCTTAACATAGTACCGGTCATGACCCCGATGGCCAGATTATGCGTTGCCACCACGATGATCACCGTTGCCAGCATGACAATGGCATCACCCAGCGGAACACGGTGAAGTGTGCGAAGCGATCCCCATTCAAACGTACCGATCGAAACCATAAACATGACCCCGACAAGCGCTGCCATCGGAATTTGTTTCACGACGTCGCCGAGCACGATGATGAGAAACAGCAGGAACACACCAGACACCAGGGTTGATAACCGGGTGCGACCGCCTGATTTCACATTAATCACCGTCTGTCCGATCATAGCGCAACCGGCCATGCCGCCGAAGAATCCTGTGATCACGTTGGAAACACCCTGACCGCGGATTTCGCGGTTCTTGTCGCTGCCGGTATCCGTCAGCTCATCGACTAGCGACGCCGTCAGCAGCGATTCCGTCATCCCGACGACAGCAAGAGCTAGAGAAATAGGCAATATCGTCATGATCATATCCAAACTGATGGTTACATTCGGAATGTGGAAGAACGGAAGAGCCTGCCTAATGTTGCCCATGTCCCCCACCGTTTGCACAGGAGCCTTGAACCACACCGCTATGATCGTCATTACGATGATGGCAACAAGCGCCGAGGGAATCGCTTTGGTAACCAGCGGCAGCAAATAGATGATGAGCAGCGTTCCGATGACCATCAAGTACATCGGCCACGATTCACCCTTGAAATTCGGAAGCTGGGCCAGAAAAATAATGATGGCTAGCGAGTTCACGAATCCGGTGATGACCGGCTGGGGGACAAACGTAATAAACCGTCCGAATTTGAGCGCCCCCATCAACAATTGCAAGATTCCTGTAAGAATCGTTGCCGCATACAAATACTCAATCCCGTGCATCGCCACGAGCGGTCCCATTAATGATGCCATGGCCCCTGTCGCTGCGGAGATCATACCGGGACGTCCGCCGAAGAATGAAATACTGACAGCAATCACAAAAGAAGCATAGAGTCCGACCATGGGATCGACACCCGCCATGATAGAGAATGCGATCGCTTCCGGTATGAGAGCGAACGCTACCGTCAATCCTGACAAAATATCTCTGCGTGAATTGCCAAAGAAGCCTTGTTTAATCCATTGAAACAAAGTCCTAATCACTTCCTGTCCTATTGTAGTTGATTGACAATCCACTCTCAGGATTGTCCCGGTCCGATAGTCACTTTTTCGATTATAACGGGATCATTTCAAAATTTCATTATCTATTTAGCGGTCCTATTCCACGAATTCATACATTTTCTCCCGTTTGTTTTGAATTTCGTCCATTTTTCCTGTTTTAAAATTTTCATAATGCTGCAAATGACAGGGAAAGATAGAACTTGTATGGTTCATCATCGCCTGAACGTACCCGGGATTCATTCTTGCTTCAGCGGGTAAAGTCGAAGTATAGAAACCTGTTGTATTTTGAAATGTATTTGAAATCATAGAAGGAGATGGTCAATATGCGCGACGAAAACAATCGGAATACGCTGGCAGACTTGACATATTTGGAATTCGAGGCTAAGCGGAGAGTTGAGGATACGGAGATGATTCCGCAAGATGATCTGAGAGACGTCAACACCTACACGGAGCAAAGCCTAAGCAGCGAAGATGCGGACCATATCGCGTATGATCTGAATGAAGCGGCACCTGCGGATGCAAAACCGGAGGAGCGTATGGACCCGGATTACAGCGCCATCGATGCATGGGAAGCTACCGGTGCCGATCCCGAGCAGTGGACAATTGCCGACGAGAGAACCTTTTCCTCTTCACCCTCAGAGCAGGCAGAAGCAGACCGGATAGAGGGGGATCGACCAGTCGATGAAACCTACATTCGCGATGTCGCAGATGATGTAACGGATCGGGAATGGCGGGCCGTCGAAGGCGAACCCCCTTCTCGTCCCGGAGACGAAATTATCGGCCAATACTCCGGCGATACGGAGCGGCGGCTTGCAGCAGACGCATCATTAACCGGCAGCGGGACTGCGTTTTTAAACCAGGACATTTTTAAAGATTACCCGTCCGGAGAAGATGAGTACCAGCCGCTGGAGGATGTACCGGATGCGGACGCTATTGCGGCCAATAGCCCGGTGGACCCCGCTGCCCCGCCGACGGAGCAGATGCACGGTATCGATCTACTAAACGGCAGCCATGGCGGAGACGACTAAACCTGCAAAACCCGCCTCTCCAATAGGAAGGCGGGTCTTATACTAGTATAGGTACGATCGTCTATTTTCCGAATATGATATCCAGCCAGCCGAGAAATGACATCCACAGCAAGATGCCGATCAAGGTACCCCATATGAGTGCTGTTAATATGTTTCCCTTTCTTTCCATGCCTATGCCTCCCATACAACATCTTTATAGTAAAACAGTATGGGTCGAGCTATCAGTTCTTATACTAGCCAACCATTTCAAAGACTAGATTCACTAGGAGGAACCGCGGAAACTCTTCATCTTCCTGATCCTTCACGCCGGAAATGTGAACCTCTACGTTCACCCATGTCATACCTTCCAACATACACTACACTATACGACCCTGGAAGGATGATGCTGAATATGAAAGGATTGCCGCTCCATCCCTGCGGACATAAAATCACGCTCCAGCAGCGACTGGCCTCTTTAACCGGTCATCTGGTTGAAGTCAACGCACCGAACACCGGTTTAGAACCCGGACGTTTACAGCGGGTATTTCCGAAAAATTTCATCAAGGTACATGGCGAGCTCTTTATACCGTCCAGTCTCAACTCGGTTCGGGTATTTGATGTCAAGCCGCCGGGCAAAACGATGCTGGTAGGTGTGCGGACCACCTTCCCTACCCATGGTGCCTTTAACCGGATCCGTCTGGTCAGAATCGGAGCCGATTTTATTGAATTGCTTGCCAAGGATAAGAACCGTTCCCGGATTCTGCTCCCTCTAAACAAAGTGGAGGGCATATTTCCGGCGAAGTAGAGACAGTTCAAAGTTTTCCTTCCCTTAAGCTTCCAGACTTGCTACAAGTCCGGAGGCTTATTTTTTGAAAATAGAACGAGAAGCTGAACCGACTCGATCATCGCAAGGAAAACATCCTCTATACGCCGTCTATCTTCTGTGAGATTACTTCGATGGAAGCTTTAGATATGTATACTCATCTTTTTCGATTTTCAGTACTTGTCCAACCTGTGATAAAATATGATACAGATTAAATACTTAAGGCTTGATAAGGAATAACACAGGAGGAATCAATGATGTTGAAACGCAGAACACGCTGGATGCCCGCCCTATTTGTCATCATTGGGCTGCTGCTTGTAATGACGGCATGCGGTCAGAATGACAAGGGATCCGAAAGCGGCTCAGGCGGCGGAACAGGTTCGACAAACGGGGCAACAGCACCCGAAACGGAACCCCCGAAGGAGCCCGAGGTTAAGCAGAATGTGCCGGACCCGAACGCCAGCCATCCTATTGTCACAATTGAGATGGAGAACGGCAAAACGATAAAGCTGGAGCTTTATCCAGAGGTTGCGCCGAATACCGTGAACAATTTCATCTCCCTGGTGGAACAAGGATTCTATGACGGGACAGGCTTTCACCGCGTCATCCCCGGCTTCATGATTCAGGGAGGCGACCCTGACGGTAACGGAACGGGGGGACCTGGCTACGCTATTCCCGGCGAATTTACGTCCAACGGCTTTCAGAATGACCTAAAGCATACGACAGGCGTATTATCGATGGCCCGCGCACAGGATCCAAACTCCGCCGGATCGCAATTCTTTATCATGGTTGCGGATGCTCCTTCCCTGGATGCACAGTACGCATCCTTCGGTAAGGTGATTGAGGGGATGGAAACGGCTGAGGAGATCGTGGGCTTGGAGCGTGATCAGATGGACAAGCCGCTTGAGGTGCCCATCATGAAGAAAGTGACGGTTGATACGCTCGGCAAGGATTATCCGGACCCCAAGAAGCAGGAATAGCATCTCTTCGGGTTAGGACTACTTCGCAAATTCTAGCAATGCTACACATGCCGGACCACTTGTGTACACAGTGACCATGGCAGATTAAACGACAACCAATGAACAAGGACCCGTACGCTATAACTAGCGTGCGGGTCCTCTTTTTTCAGTACAGCCTGTTATTGTCTCTTCTGGGTATGGACCGGCTTCTCGATGACGTACAAGCAAGTGCTGTCAGGCAGCGTCACCGGCTTCCCATCTTCATCCATGAATTCGATGCGATCAGCCAATGCCTCGGCATATCCTTCCTGCAAATAATGCTGCTGCACGCGGATGATCACCTCGGGACCTAGCGTCCCGCGTATGCATTCCGCATACTGCGTAGGCGTAAAGTAGCCAAACTGCTCCTGCACCTCATGCACATAGGCCTCGGCGCCCCAAGTATAGGTATACAGGAACTCCATTGCATCGTTTATAGGCATGCGCACTTCCGTCTCGGACAGCTGCTCGTATGTTATGACCCGGCCCTTGAAATCCGAGGCATACCGGGTCAGCCATTCCAGCCCATCCGCCTCCCGGAAGCGAATCCTTCTCCAGGTGTCCCCGGGCTCAGTCATAATCCCGTCACGGATAATGATACGGCCGCCGGGTGCAAGCACTTCGTAGGCACTGGTCAGCGCGGCCTCCACAGTGGCGGTATTGAAACGGGATCCGTCTATCTCGATATACGAATACAACTCATGCAAGATCGAGGAGAAGATGACCGTATCGACACTTCCGGGTTCCACGTAGTCCCTGAGATTCAGCGCGTCCCCCTTCATCACTTCCCATGCCTTGTGCTCCAGGCGTTTGCGTTTCTCCAGCGCTTCAATCACGTTTGAGGAGATATCGATCCCAACCGGACGCACATGCGGCAGCCGTTCCTCGATCAGGTCAAGCAGCACGCCGCCCCCGGGACCGATATCCAGCACCGCCGTTCCCGTAATATAATCCAGAATCACTTTTTTGTAATCTCCCGTGCTGTTCATATCGCTCAAATAACTCTCTTCGTTATGAAACCTGTCGTAGGCGTCCCGGCGCAGGCCGAACAGGTCAAACAGGAGCAGGACCGCTTTCTCATAGAGCGGCGACTTCTCCGCTTCGATGCAAAATTCAATTAATTTCTCGGCCGCTTGCGAGAATTCGAAGGTAAAGAATACCGTATCCGGAAGCTCCGGCTTCCGTTCGATCCGATGGCTCAGATGCGGGTTGGCCATCACCGGCCCGTGAAGGCAAGCCGTCCAATCCGTTTGGCGCAAATATTGCTCAATCATTCTCTTCTTATATATGTTCAGCTTCTTGACGCCTTTATAATCGTAATACATATCATTCATCAGCGGCTCAAAGCTTAAGTGACTCACCGAATCCGGTAGCAGCTGATCTCGCTGTCCCTCCGCAACTTGCTGAACCGGGCTCTGCTTCTCCGAATGGAGAGCTAGCAAAAGAACCTTCATGAACTCCTCCAACGAGAAATCCTGCAGGGCAGCCTCCACATACCAGAGCGTCATATCCTGAAATCCACGCAGGGCAGCTGACAGATCACACTGCTCACGAATCCCTTGAAGCTGCTTATCGAAGTCTTCTCCCCGGGCAATCGAAACAGACCGGAGACGGCGCAGCCTCTCCTCATAAGTCCATCGATCCGGTACGGTCCCTTCGGCAAGAATGCGAATAAGCTGCGTTATTTCTTCCTGAACGGAATGCCAAAGCTTTTCCGATACACCACCGATGATGCAGTGATTCAAAGGGATTAACAGCCGGATCAACTCATCTGCGGTCAGCCGTCCTTCCTCCGTAAGCTTATGCAGCGGCAAATTTTCCTCGAAAGCGACTTCCCCCCGAATGTGTTGCCCAAGCAGTCCATGGGTAAGTATGAGTGTGTGTACCATCTCTTCATGCGGAGGCAGGGTTCCATTACCGTCCCGAATATGTCTCTCGTATAGCTGGGCGGACCCGATATTATGAAGGAACAAGTTGATGCCCGACTGCTGCCAGCGCAGGCGTTCTCGCATGGTTCCGCCCTTGGCCGTTTCCGCCCATACCAGTACTTCTTCCAGCAATTCTTTGATCCAATAGGAGGCAGGGAGCGAATCCAGTATCTTCAAGGTGCGTTCTACATAATCCAGCACGGGGTTGGCATGGGCTAATTGGCCGATGGACGTAATTCGTTCCAGATTCACGATTCGTTCTTCGGCCGATACCAGTTTCATTAACCATGGATGCCTCTTGGCAGCCGCTTCATCCCCCTGCCGAAAAGCGGTTATGATGTCCAGCGCGTGCAGCATAGGTTGTTCCTCCACTTCCTGAAATAATAATGAACACGCTTATGTTTTTTCGCTGCTACGATTATAACAAATTCCTGTCGATGGATCGCAAGCATTTGGTAATAGCCGATGCTACAGGGTATACTGGTCAACGAAACCATATTTTTTTATTGATGTGAAGGAGTGAGTGTACATGAGCCTGAAAAATAAAACAGCCCTCATCACGGGTGCAGGTAAAGGGATTGGACGCGCCCTGGCGATCGCGCTTGCCAAGGAAGGTGTGCACGTCGGGCTTGTCGCCCGTACGGCAGCTGATCTGGAACCGCTGAGCGCCCTGGTTGCTGAACAATATGGCGTCAGAGCCGTGGCCGCAGTTGCCGACGTTTCCGTACAGAGCGAGGCAGAGGCTGCTTTTGCAGCGGTAAACATGGAGCTGGGCTCGGTGGACATTCTAATCAACAATGCGGGCATTGCCCAATTCGGCAATCTGCTGGAGATGGAACCTGAAGCCTGGAAACGTATCGTCGACGTGAACCTGATGGGAACGTACTACATGACGCGCGCGGCACTGCCGGGCATGATCGAGCATAACAAGGGTGATATCATCAACATCTCTTCTACGGCCGGAGAGCGTGGATTCGCCACAGGCTCTGCCTATAACGCTTCAAAATTTGCCGTTATGGGACTGACCGAAGCCGTGCTGCAGGAGGTTCGCAAACACAACATTCGCGTAACCGCTCTGACCCCAAGCACCGTTAACACGGATCTTGCCGTCAATGCCGGCCTGAAGATCGGGGACGAGGACCGGATGCTGCAGCCGGAAGACGTAGCTGAGCTTGTGCTCGCTGCACTGAAGCTGCCGCAGCGTGTATTTGTCAAAACCGCCGGAATTTGGACAACCAACCCGCAATAATGATGCGTCAACAGACGCTACTATTGCTATAACCATCCAAGGGTGTTCCCTGGGCGTCGGCCAAGGGAACACCCTTTTTGCGTGCAGCCCAGGTATAAAGCGATTGGTTGTGGCCAGCGACAATTGTTCTTTTTTCCATACGGAATCAAGTGTCAACTATCCTTTGTCATGATATAATGACATGGCGTCATACGACAGCCAGATATTTACCTTAAGCTACACTCATGGAAAGAAGATGACAACAGCATGATCGCCGACATTTTACTTGAAGTGGTACTTCCCATCTTTGTCCTGATAGGCTTTGGCATTATTATGCAATATGCCTTTAAACTCGATTTGTACACACTCGCTAAAATTAACTTTTACTACATTACGCCTGCAGCCGTATTTATGAGTATGTACGAGTCCAAAATGTCACCGCAGCTGCTGGGCATGGTGGCCTTATTCTATGCGCTCTATATCGGCGTCCTCTACCTGATCAGCATGCTGGTTGCCAAGCAGCGCAAGTTCAATCGGGGGATGAGAGCAGCTTTTACCAACAGCCTTCTGCTCGATAATTCGGGAAACTACGGCCTTCCGATCAATGATCTCGCCTTCAAGGGTGATCCGATGGCCGGCTCGGTGCAAGCGCTCATCATGTCTTTTCAGAGCCTCCTTACGTTCACGTACGGAGTTATTTCCATTCAAGGGGCCAAGACAGAAGGATTATACAAACAGGCCATCATCGGATTCCTGAAAATGCCCGTTCCCTATGCCCTCGTCATCGGCATAGTGCTGCATGCCCTGGCGTTGCCGCTTCCGGTCTTTATCTCACAGCCGCTGATGTATGCGGATCAGTCCATGGTGGCGATCGCCCTGCTGACGCTCGGCGCACAGATCATCAAATATCCGCTCCGCCTGCGTCGGCTCGATGTCTACCTCAGCGTGCTGCTGCGTCTCCTGGTCGCGCCGGCCATCGGCATTCTAATCGTGCTGCTGCTCGGCTTAAAGGGCATCCCGGCTCAAGCACTCATCATTGCTTCAGGCATGCCGGTTGGCGTAAATTCATCCATCTTGGCGGAAGAATATCAGAATGAGCCGGATTTTGCTGCACAAACTGTCCTTATATCGACCATACTAAACGTAATTACGATTACCGGCTTAATCACATTAGCTAAATTTGTAGCTTAGCGCTAACTCATCTCTACTAGGAGGAATTTACATATGAATTTTGATCTTGCAATAGACCGAACCTGTACCGACTGTCAGAAATGGGACAATGTTCCCACCATCTTCGGCGTGCCCGACGCGCTTCCGATGTGGGTGGCTGACATGGATTTTGCCGCTCCACCCGCCGTTGTAAAGGCGCTCCATCAACGGGTGGAGCATGGTGTATTCGGATATACGTTCCCGTCCGACTCTTACCGTGAAGCGATTTGCGACTGGATGAAGAAACGCCACAACTGGAGTATCCAGCAGGAGTGGATTCAATTCTGTCCGGGTGTCGTTCCGGCACTCAGCCTTATTGTGGATGCGTTCACCGAGCCGGGCGATCAAGTTGTCATCCAGACGCCGGTCTATCCGCCATTCTATAGCGTCGTTCAGGATCATGGTCGTGAGCTCGTTCATAATCCGCTGCTTCGAAGTGAGGACGGAGATTACTCGATGGATTTCGAGGATTTGGAGAAGAGTTTTTCTACCGGCAACGTCAAAATGATCATTCTGTGCAGTCCGCACAACCCAGTAGGCCGGGTGTGGACTAGAACGGAATTGGATCGTCTGGCCTCCCTCTGTCAGCAATACGATGTGCTTGTTGTATCCGATGAAATCCATGCAGATCTGGTGTTTGAATCTGGTGCGCATACGCCATTCGCCGCTCTGTCCGAGGATGCTGCCGAGCGTTCCATCATCTGCACCGCACCAAGCAAGACGTTTAATATCGCCGGTCTGAATACGGCGAACATCATCATCTCGAATGCGCAGCTGCGCAGCAAGTTCCGCAAAATACTGAACCGTTACGCCATTGGCTCCATTACACCGATGGGTGCCGCCGCCACCGAGGCCGCTTACCGTGAAGGCGGACCATGGCTGGATGAACTTCTGGTTTATATCCGCGAGAACATGGAGCTGGTTTCGAATTTCGCCCAGGAGCATCTGCCCGAGCTTAAGGTGGTTATCCCGGAAGCCACTTACCTGCTGTGGATTGATTTCCGCGGGATGGGCATGTCCCACGAGGAGTTAAACCGCTTCCTGGTTCATGAGGCGAAGCTTGGTTTAAACAGCGGAGCAGCCTTCGGCAAGGAAGGCGAAGGTTTCATGCGCATGAACTTGGCCTGCACACGCGCCACCGTTCAGGAGGCGTTGTCTCGCCTACATAAAGCGATCGAGGAATGGCGGAAAGCATAAGTAACAAACTCAATTAATAAAAGGAGCCGGGCTAAACGCGCGGCTCCTTTTATTGCTTTTTTAAGACGATGCAAAACTGCCTTAGTTGACACCCTCGTTCACCCTCATAAGCCTGACAAGACACCACTAATCCTCTACCTGATTTTTGAAGGAATAATTCTCCTATATTACTTACAACATAGAATCCATCTCACCGTAATGCCACACTTGAGCAGCTGCGCCTATGACACCTGCATCACTGCCAAAGTTAGCAGGCATAATCCTGCAGCAGCTTCTCATATACGAAGAAGTCCGGACATCGACCTCCTGATCGAGCGCCTGCAAAAAACGAGGACCCGATTCCGCCACTCCCCCGCCAATCACCACTACCTCCGGATTAAATGCATGAATATAACCGGCAACAGCCGCTCCCAGTGCTCGGATAACAACCCGCATCACCTCCGTGGCCGACGGATCATCCCGGTGCCAGGCCTTAACAATATCCCGGGCATTAGGTTCCCAATCATATGAAGCGCTTTCACTCTTCTGCATCTCAAGCCCTAATCTGGCAATGCCGCTGCCTGAAGCATACAGCTCAATACAGCCGTTATTTCCGCAGCTGCAGCGAGGACCGTTGATGTCAATACTGACATGGCCAAGCTCCGCTGCCCCGCCAAAGACCCCTCGAAGAAGACGCCCCGATTCGATAACGGCACCGCCAATCCCCGTACCAAGAGCAAGGCACACAAAGTTATCACAATCCTTGCCAACGCCGTACATTTTCTCGGCAATGGCTATAACATTAACATCATTGTCAACATGCACCCGGGTATCGTAACGTTCGGATACCTTTCGTTTAATCTCCATCCCCGTCCAACCTGGCAACGTATCTCCTGCGTATAGAACGGTCCCTTCCCGAAAATCAATTTGGCCTGCGCTGCCGATACCGATACCTTGCACCTCTTCCTCTGAACCGGCGGATTCCATCATCATGTCGATGCCAAGCAGGACTTTGTTCATAAGCTGCTCCGGCCCTTTGTTCGCCTCGGTAGGCATCAGATGCCGGTTTATGATCTTTCCTTCTCGATCAATGACTGCAAACTGGACTTTCGTCCCCCCAATATCAACACCGATCGCGTAACTCATGTATGTAAACACTCCCTTCGTAATCAATAAAATGGAAGATCGATTCATCCCGTGCCCCCGCCCGAAGATGAACAAAAGTGTATCGATTCCCAAGGATCGATTCACTAATACAGCTTATCCACAACGGACCTCGCGGTTTTCTCCAACGACTTCGAGGCATCCTCTTTTTTCATCGTTAAGAGCGTTGTAAGAATGTTCAACATATACGTCTGCATGAACTTTGTTGCCAGGGCTCCTCCCTCTGTCGGCATTTCCCTGGATGATACAGGAAGAACCGTATCCGCGTATGTAACAATCGGGGAACGGAGATGTCCGGTCAAACAGATGACGTCCGCTCCATTCTGCTTCGCTTCCTTCACCGGATCCACCAGGTCACGCGTACTGCCGGAAGTGGAAATGGCGAATACGAGATCGCCCTTCTTGACCAAGGAAGCGGACATGGCAATAATATGCGAGTCCCGGTGCGCTTCCACATTAAGCCCCAGTCTCATCAGCTGATAATGCAAATCCAGTGCGGTTATGCCTGAAGAACCCACGCCATAGACATACACTTTGTTTGCGGCCAGCAGCTTATCCACCGCCATCTTTAGATTGTCGGCGTTAACCAGATCCAGCGTATTCTTAAGTAAAATTTCATGCTGCATCGTCAGCTTGCGGGCCACCGTCATCATGTCATCCTGCTCATCGATAGCGGTATCCACTACGGATGGAGGACGATCCACCAAATCCTGTGCAACGGACAGCTTGAATTCATGAAATCCCCGAAACCCCAGCTTGCGGCAGAATCGAATGACGGATGTCTCGCCGACCCCTGCCCTCTCAGACAAATCCGTTACGGTAGCGAGCACGGTTTCCTCAGGGTAGCTTTTCACGTAATCAGCCACTTTTTTCTCCGTCTTGGTCAGGGAAGAATAAATGCTCGATATCATCAGCAGCGTGTTAGATTGATTCAGTCTTGGGCCAACTCTTGCCATTCCACATCCCTCGTTTCCTCTAACAGGCGCAAAAAGAATATTTTCTCCTTAATTATATATTAAAAAGGAGTTTTCTTTCAATCACTAAAAAAACGGATATTGACGCAGTTTCTCTAAGGACAGACTTCATACTAGCAGAAGGTTTTCGTGCTAGATAAGGAAGGTATGCACTAGTATTTACACGTTCATATCTCTTAAAAAAAGAAGCTATCAGCATCCTGTGAATCGGATCTGCAGCTTCGATTATTGTAGTTAACTGTTATCCTGTTTCGATCCTCCGATCGAGCAATCTTACATCATGCTTCCGGTTTCGTCTGTACCAGAAGTCAGCCCCTCAATCGTTACCGCTCCATTCAGACTGTCGCCGGTCTCCTGTCCCCGCTCCATCTGATAACCTGCATCCAGCATCGAACCATCCAGCTGATGAAGCTGCTGGCTGACTTGGTCCATCTGCTGGAACAGCTGACGATGTTGATAGGCTTCGGCGTACTCGCTCTGCTGGGCAGTCTCGTCCATTTGTTCGAATGCCGTTTTGTTCTCGCCCAGCACTTGGCGGTACTGCTCCGCCGTAGCCGTTCGGATATCCTGCACCGTATTCATCATCCCATGCAAAACCATCCGGCAATTCACCAGTTCCTGACGGACAGCAGCAGAAGTTTCAGGCGAAACTGCAGCCTGGGCGCTTTGAAGTTCAGCTTGGATCTGGCTGAGCTGGCTCACGATCATCCCGACTTCGTTCATTCCCCCGTTTTGCGCTGCCGTAGTTAATTCGCTTGATAGCTGGTTGAGCCTCATCGACATATTTTGAATATTGCTCATTGCAATCCCCCCTTTTTTTCGGCTAGCGACCATTTTAATGAATAGGATGCGATAAACCATGGATTGCTATTCATGTCGATCTCTGGTTAGGAAGTCCCCTCTGTTGGAATCCGAGGCGGGATGCCGATATAATAGAGTAAGCCATTATATGAAAGTAGGTAGATTAAAGAGTTCGCATGATCAAACGCAAAAAAACGACACTTTTCTTAATTGTTGTCTTATTACTCGCCATATTTTATATGCAGCTGCAAACCTCCATACCGGGATTCATCAACGATCTTGATTTTAATAGTAAAGAAGCCCCTAAAGTCTCCCAGCTCCACCCGTATGTATTGCAGCAAAAGAACGAGCTTGTCCGTCTCACCAAGAAAAAAGGAATCGCGATCATCATAACGGACGGTTACCGCAGTCATGAAGAGCAGACCCGCATCTACAATCAGGGCCGCAGCACCGAGGGCGACATCGTGACGAATGCCAAGGCAGGAGAATCCCTTCACAACTATGGACTTGCGATTGATTTTGCGCTAAGACTAAAGGATGGAAGCATCATCTGGGATATGGAATATGACGGGAACGGAAACGGCAAGGCCGACTGGATGGAAGTTGTGGAAATTGCCAAAGATTTAGGCTTCCAGTGGGGCGGTGATTGGGCCAACTTCCCGGATTATCCGCATCTACAGATCGATTTCGGACTGACGATCCGTGATTTGAAACGTGGAAAACTCCCTCCCATGGACGCTTCCGAGACTTTGGAAGCAAAGTGAACGGCTATAGCAATTTGTAGAACTCGATAGGTATGGTATGTCCAGATAAGGCAGCCGGATCCCATGTATAGAATATTAACGGACACCATCGACGTTATTTACAATTTTATGCCGTATTCTCAGAATATAACGGACACCAAAGTCGCTATTCTACTAAAAATATGGTTTACCTCCGCTTTTAACCGTAAATAAGAGCTCCCCTGTCCGTTACGGTGAGAAGAGAGTCGTTTTTAACGAAATAACGTATTCTGAGTCCGTAAGAATTACTGCAATTTCGGTATTACGCATCATCTTTTATTGAGCATCGAGGTTCGCATACTTTAGTTATACGCAAGATAATGACTTACGCATCAGCGTTTAGATCAAGGTCGACCAGATCCTTCTGGTCGCCTTTTTGACGTTGTTTTTTGGAAATGCGTGTTAATGGATTTGCGACATCCAACCAAATGCTTGACAATCGATTCACCTTTTGGTTATATAGTTATATATATGAGTATATAACCTTAACAAGACATGAAGGTAAGGCGGTGATTCTTATTGAGCGGTACCGTGCATCCAGATAATAAGCCCCTGTTCATCCAGATCAAGGAGAAGATCGAGGACCAGATCGTGAATCATCTACTGCTTGAAGGTGAACAGGTTCCTTCCACGACGCAGCTCTCCCAATTTTACAAAATCAATCACATCACGGTGTTAAAGGGCATCAACCTGCTGGTTGATTCCGGACTCATCTATAAAAAGCGAGGTGTCGGCATGTTTGTTGCAGAAGGGGCCAAGGAAATGCTGCTCCAGACCCGAAAGAGTGCATTTGCGGAACATTATGTGGTGCCTATGGTACAGGAAGCAGACAAACTCGGCTTGTCCACGGATGAGCTTTTTCAAATCATAACCCAGTTAAAAGGAAGTGACCTCCATGAATCTTGATGTTCAGTTTGACCGCGTATCGGTGGTATACGGTGACCTCGAAGCCGTCCGAAATGTTTCGCTTCATCTCCCAGCAGGCAAAATTTATGGTCTCCTGGGGCGCAACGGAGCAGGCAAAACCTCACTACTGTCTGTTCTTGCTTCATTTCGTGAACCCTCATCGGGATCGGTTACGATTGGCGGCGAGCAGCCGTTCGAAAATGCGAAGATCATGAGGGAAGTCTCCTTCATCTATGATGTAGACTACAAAGACGAGACGGACAAGGTCAAGGTAGCGATTGATTCCATAGCCAGACACCGGCCCCATTTTGATACCATGTACGCCCTTGAGCTCGCACGCAAATTCAATTTGCCCTTGGATAAACAGCTGAAGCAGCTTTCCAAAGGGATGCAATCCGCTTTTAACGTATGCATCGGACTTGCGAGCCGCTCGCCAGTTACCATACTGGATGAAGTTTATCTCGGCATGGATGCACCGTCACGCGAAATTTTTTACCGGGAACTGCTGAAAGACCAGGAGCACCATCCCCGTACATTCATTCTCTCCACCCACCTGGTTTCGGAGATGGATTATCTGTTTGAAGAAGTCATTATCATTCACAAAGGCCAGTTCGTGCTTCAAGACGATTATGAAAGCCTTACATCCCGAGGTGTATCCATTACAGGCCCGGCGGCTAAGGTAGATGAATTCATCAAGGGCATGAAGGTGCTCAACGTACAGCAGCTTGGTTCTACCAAAGCCGTCATGGTCTATGGAGAATTAAGCGAGGAAACTCAGTTAGCCGCGCATCGGGCAGGACTTGAGATCGGGCCGATCTCGCTCCAGGACTTGTTTATCCATCTGACGGGGGAGGAATATTCCGCATGAAAAAGACGTCATCGGCCGTAACGAGAGTATCGACAGACATGTTTCTTCAGCAAGGCAGCTGGGCCTTGGGATTTCTATTTATTGTGCTGCTGATCTATTTTGGAGTCGGCATCGGTACCAGCATTGGTGTCAATGTTCGCGAAGGAATCGCAGAGGAGGACTTCTTCTCTATCACTTACCGCTCAACCAAGGGCTTCATGCTGGTAATCGGTATTATTTCCGCTTATGGCTTCCTTAGCTACTATGTAAGACATGGAGTAACCCGTAAGGATTTCTTCAATGGAGCCGCTGTGGCTGCCGTCTATCTGTCATTGGCCTTCCCAGTCGTGGTGGGTCTAGGCAATTGGATCATCGGGATGGTTACATCCCATGATGCAGGCAGCACCCCGCTGATGCAGGAGTTTGATAACAGCTGGCTGCTGATGCTTGCCTCCTACGGCGTCCAAATCTTTATCTATTATCTGATGGGGTGGATGATCGGATCCGGATTTTACCGGTTTGGCTGGATTCGCGGCTTGGGGTGGATCGCCGTAGCCCTCGTGTTAATCGGCTTCATGGATGCATTGTGGCAATTTGAGCTGGCTTCCATATGGGAACAGTGGCTGCCAGTCACGACAGCCTTTTCCGTCACACTGCCGGTTTCTCTTGCAGGCTCCGTGGCCGTCATCCTGATTACACTTATTCTGATTCGACTGATAACCCGAAGAGTTACGATTAAAATGTAATATATACGCAAAATAAATGGCTGATCCAAGGGGAGCAACAGATCTACCCCGGAGTCAGCCATTTATCATTTACATCGTTTTAAATTAAGCAGCACTGCTCTTCTTTTTATTGTAAATATCGAAGGCTACCGCTGCGAGCAGAACCAGACCTTTGATTCCTTGCTGCCAGTCGATGCCAAGACCTACAAGCGACATCCCGTTATTGAGCACGCCCATGACGAGACCGCCGATGATGGCACCAAAGACCGTACCGATCCCGCCGGTAGCCGAAGCGCCGCCAATGAAGCTCGCCGCGATGGCATCCAGCTCAAAGTTCGTGCCAGCTCTTGGCGTCGCCGCGTTCAAGCGGGCGGCAAAGATCAACCCGGAGATCGCTGCCATCACACCCATGTTGACGAATACCCAGAACGTGACCTTCTTGGTTTTCACGCCGGACAGAGCCGCCGCTTTCTCGTTGCCGCCAAGCGCATAAATATGACGGCCCATCACGGTTTTGTTCATCACGAAGGAATAGATGATGATCAACACCAATAGCAGAATCAGAATGTTCGGCAGGCCGGCATAACTGGCCAGCATGAACGTAAAGGCATTGATCACCGCCGCGATAAGTATAAGCTGCAAAAGGAACAAGCCGTTTGGCAATACTTCGAAGTTGTATTTTTTATGCGATTTTCGCTCGCGAAGCTCATTGATCAGGAAAATAACCGTAAAGACGATCCCAGCCAGAATCGTGATTAGATTGGTGCCGGTGTTACCGAAATCCGGAATAAAGCCGGAGCTCAGTTTCTGGAAGCCTGAAGGAAAAGGCGCAATCGATTGACCTTCCAGCACAATCATGGTTAGACCACGGAACAACAGCATTCCCGCAAGCGTTACGATAAAGGCCGGTATCCTTACATAAGCCACCCAGAACCCCTGCCAAGCACCGATCAGGCCCCCGACGATCAGAGACACGATCACCGCAACGACCGGATGCAGCTGCATATCCACCATCATAATCGCGGCCACTGCACCGACGAAAGCAGCTACCGAACCGACCGACAAATCAATATGGCCCGTAATAATGACAAGCACCATGCCGATAGCAAGTACGAGGATATAGCTGTTCTGGAGAATCAGGTTTGTGATGTTGATCGGCTCCAGCAGCAGCCCGCCCGTAATGAGCTGGAAAAATATCATAATGACAACAAGGGCGATGATCATCCCGTATTGGCGGATGTTGTTTTTGAACATTTTTTTGAGTGTTTCCATGCTTAAGCCCCTCCGTTCTTGGTCATGTATCTCATCAGGGTTTCCTGCGAAGCCTGCTCTCTGCTAACCTCACCGGTTATCCGTCCCGCGCTCATGACATAAATCCGGTCGCAGATCCCTATAATCTCCGGCAGCTCCGAGGAAATGACAAGTACGCCCTTCCCCTCATCCGCCAGCTGGTTAATGATCGCGTATATCTCGTATTTGGCCCCAACGTCAATCCCCCGCGTCGGCTCATCCAGGATCAGAATGTCCGGCTCGGCATAAATCCATTTACTTAGGACGACCTTCTGCTGATTCCCCCCGCTGAGGTTTCCCGCCTTCTGGAGAATGTTCGGCGTTTTGATCTTGAGCTTCTTCCGCATGTCCTCCGCCACGAGTATTTCTTCCTTATCATCAATGACCATGTTCCTCGCAAGCTTGGACAGTCCGGTAAGCGAGATGTTGCGCTTGATATCGTCCATGAGGATCAACCCGTATTCCTTACGGTCCTCGGTCACGTAAGCTAAGCCGTTATCAATGGCTTCGGTAATGGATTGATTCCGGATTTCCTTCCCGTCTTTGCGCAGCGTTCCGGTAATATTCCGGCCGTAAGCCTTACCGAAAATACTCATCGCAAGCTCAGTCCGGCCGGAACCCATCAGCCCGGCAATGCCCACGACTTCCCCCCGGCGTATATCCATGCTCACGTTGTCAATCACTTTGCGGCCTGCTTGCAGCTCGTGATATACGGTCCAATCCTTAATCTCCAGAATGACTTCCCCGATCTTCGGTGTCCGCTCCGGATAGCGGTTCGTCAAATCCCGGCCGACCATGCCGCGGATGATCCGGTCCTCGTTCACCTCGCCGCCTCTCATATCCAGCGTTTCGATGGTTTGACCGTCACGAAGAATCGTAATGGAATCCGATACCTTCGAGACCTCGTTCAATTTATGGGAGATTAGGATGCAGGAGATTCCCTGTTTCTTGAATTCCAGCATCAGCTCCAGCAAATTTTCGCTATCGTCCTCATTGAGCGCCGCCGTCGGTTCGTCCAAAATAAGCAGCTTCACCTTCTTGGATAAGGCCTTTGCAATTTCGACCAGCTGCTGCTTGCCGACGCCGATGCTGCCGACCTGTCTGTTCGGATTCTCGCTGAGTCCCACCTTATCCAGCAGCGCTTTGGCACCCATCATCGTCTCATTCCAGTTCATAATGCCCTTCTCGGCACGCTCGTTCCCCAAGTAAATGTTCTCGGCAATCGACAGATAAGGGATCAACGCAAGCTCCTGATGGATGATGACGATGCCCAGATCTTCGCTTTGCTTGATATTTTTAAATTCGCAGACGCTGCCTTTGAACAAAATATCTCCCTCATAGGAGCCGTGTGGATACACGCCGCTCAGCACTTTCATCAACGTGGATTTGCCCGCTCCGTTCTCCCCGCACAGGGAATGGATTTCACCTTCGCGAACTTTCAAATTCACGTTATCCAGCGCCTTCACCCCGGGAAACGCTTTCGTAATGTTCCGCATTTCGAGAATGTACTCTGACATCTGGCTTCACCTTCCTATCGTTTCATGTTCGCTGCCTTAAGACTATTTCAATCCGATTTCTTCCTTGGAGTAATAGCCCGTCTTCACAACCTCTTTCTCCACGTTGGAAGCATCTACGGATACAGGAGGGAGCAGATAGGCAGGCACGACCTTGATGCCGTTATCGTACGATTCGGTATCGTTGACCTCGGCTTCTTCTCCCTTCAGCACGCTCTCCGCCATCTTGACTGCCTGTTCGGCGAGCTGGCGTGTATCCTTGAACACCGTCTGGGTTTGCTCACCGGCTACGATCGATTTAATGGAGGCAAGCTCCGCATCCTGACCAGTAATGATCGGCAGGGGCTTACCTGCCGTCCCATAACCCACACCCTTGAGCGAGGAGATAATGCCGATACTGATCCCGTCGTAGGGAGACAGTACCGCATCCAGATTTTCGCTGGAATAGTTGGCGCTGATCAGGTTATCCATCCGCGACTGGGCCAAGGCCCCGTCCCAGCGCAGGGTTGCAATCTGGGCCATCGTGGTCTGCTTGCTCCGAACCACAAGCTTACCCGAATCCATGTAAGGCTTCAGAACGGACATCGCGCCATCATAGAAAAAGTAAGCATTGTTATCGTCCGGCGATCCACCGAACAGCTCGATATTGAACGGCCCCTTCCCTTCCTTCAAGCCGAGCTTCTCTTCAATATAAGAGGCTTGTTGAACGCCGACCTGAAAGTTGTCGAACGTAGCATAATAACTCAAATGCTCGGTATTGCGGATCAACCGATCGTAGGCAATAACCTTAATTCCCTGATCATGAGCCTTCTTGATCACGTCGGTTAGCGTATTTCCATCAATTGAAGCGATGACGATGACGTCGACCCCTTTCGTAATCATGTTCTCGATTTGCGAAATCTGGTTTTCAATCACGTCCTCAGCAAATTGAAGGTCGGTTTTATATCCTTTTTCCTGAAACAGCCGCTCCATGTTCTTCCCGTCAGCCACCCAGCGCTCGGATGATTTGGTTGGCATCGCAAGGCCGACATACCCCTTATCAGCATCGCCGGTTTTGCTTTCGGCGAGGTTGCAGGCCGTCAGGGCCAAGAGCAGCACCGCGATCAGCAATCCTGGCAATCCTCTCTTCATCGGTAGTTCCCCTTTCCGAAAAATGGAATCGAGAGCGCTTACAACCGAAGGTTCGAAAAGCCTCTCTGTACTAAAAGGATACATCCCATCGGGTGTAGGGGTCTTTCCACGAAAACAACCTTTTTTATAATTTTCATACTTTTGTT
This sequence comes from Paenibacillus sp. 2KB_20, assembly GCF_052115765.1. Taxonomy (NCBI): domain Bacteria; kingdom Bacillati; phylum Bacillota; class Bacilli; order Caryophanales; family Paenibacillaceae; genus Paenibacillus; species Paenibacillus sp. 2KB_20. The sequence continues at coordinate 30,743 of NZ_JBFRHH010000005.1, forward strand.
GTTTGAGTTTTACGCGAGTGTACATTGGCTGCGTAACTTTCCGGCTTAGTCACACAATGCCCCAAGCGGTTGCCGGCATCCAAAAGGGGGAGTCCCAAAAGATCTTAGATCTTGCGGGAGGCTCCCTTCTTCCTGTTAGAAGACGCTCCATGTACGAATCGTTTCTACCATCGCTGTCGCTTGTCTGGAATCGATTCGTCCTCTCCGCTACGCCGTGCGGACTGCCTACTTTTTTAGACGCAAAGAAACCGTTCTTCGGTAAAATGGAGGTGCTACCCAAACCATTTACGAAAGGAACGGTTTCTTTTGTACATTCAATATACCATGGGGCAACCCTGGCGGCAGTCTAGACAGCTACCATCCCAAGATGCTCACCAAAGTCAACGTCTAAGCTTACACAACGGATCTACTCTTCTCGTCAGATCGCCAATGCCGTCCGCGAGAATGTCATGTTCATGTGGATTGCCGGGAGACAGCATCCGGATTTTTCGCACCACTAATCGTTTTCGTTCCGAGCGTATGAAAGACGTAACGGAGAAGATCTTCACGAGCGTGCTTCAGTTTCGCCCAGGAGAAGGTCCAGACCTGTACAGCAATTGGAGGCGAAACTGCAATCCGACCCTTCATGATCCTCGCACACCGCCTACTCTTCCTGAACCGTCGCCCCTTTGCGGTACCGGTTCGGTGATACCCCCATTACTTTTTTAAAAGCCGTGCTGAAATAATGCTGGCTGTCATACCCCACCCGCTCCGCAATGTCCAAGATGCTTAGATCGGTGGAATTAAGCAGATGGATCGCCTTTTGAATCCGCGTCTGGGTCATAAGCGTAATAAAGGACGTGCCCAGTTCTTTCTTTAGCGTCCGGCTCAGATAGACCGGCGAAACCTGCAAAACTTGGGCAAATGATTCCAGCGTCAGCTCCCGAACGGCATACTGCTCCTGGATGAGCTGACGAGCCCGCCGTACTAACGGAGACAACTGCGCATCCTTAAACACCCCATCCCGGCAGGCCTCATAGGCTGCAGCAACCGCCCCCGCTCCTTCCGATACAAACTCCATATGAACGTTGACAGTCAGCTTCAAGTACTTCTGAATGGATTGCTCGGCATCGGCTGCGATTTCCACATCCGTCTCACCCCATAAACAGATGCCAATCCATCCTGTATGATCACGGAACAAAACACAAGGAGCGGGATGGATCAGCTCGGAAATGATATTCTCCATCGCGAACAGATACAGCTGCCGGTCGCTTTCCTTCATCAAAGGCTGCGGAGCCGTCATCTCCGGCCATCTGGCGATGCCGACCTGAGTAGGCTTACTAGGAGGAAGCCCGAGAAACTCCAGCTGCTCCAGCGCCTCCTCCTCATCCAGCAGGCCATGCATCCATTCCAAGCAGAATCGTTCCCGCAGCAGCGGAATATTCTTCTCGATTTGCTCGGAGGCCTTCTTTAGATAACTCTCCTGGATATGCCGGTCATTCAGTTCATCCCTTACGCTTCCAAGCACTCGAATCAGGTGATCCGCATTCACCGGCTTTAATATATAATCCTTAACCCCGAGCCGGATCGCTTCCTGCGCATACGCAAATTCGTCATGGCCAGTAATAATGACGAACCGGCATTCGGGACGTTCTTCCTTCATCCGCTTCATGAGCCCGATGCCATCCAGGAACGGCATATTCATATCGACCAGCATAATGTCGATCGGCCGGCTGAGCGCAAGCTCCAGCGCTTCCTCGCCATCCTCCGCTTCAGCAGCCACCTCCATGCCAAGAGCGTCCCAATCCACCGCATCCCGAATTCCTTCACGGATAATCGGCTCATCGTCAGCAATCAGGACTTGATACGCTTTGTTCATAGCCTGTCTCTCCCATCATGATTGGAGGACGAAGGGGCGGTATGCAGCAGCGGATGCGTAATCATTACCGTGGTTCCCTCGTTCTCTATACTGTCAATTGCAATTCCGTACTCATCGCCGAACGTTAGCTTGATGCGTGCCTGCACATTCAGCATGCCATAGCTGCGACTTTCGCCTACCCTTTCTCCCGGAGTCGTCTCCATGGCCGTTACCGGATCGGCAAGCTGATTGCGAAGCGTCTCCAGCTGCTCCTTGGACATACCTGCCCCGTCGTCTTGTACGGCAAGCACCAACACATTCCCCTCGACATCAGCTTTGATCCAGATTCGCCCCGGTCCTCTCCGGGCCTTAATGCCATGGTATATCGCGTTTTCCACCACCGGCTGCAGAAGGAGCTTCAGCACGTATAATTTCTCAGCCTCAGGCGAAAGCTCCATCTCAACCTGCAGCCTGTCGCGGTAGCGCGTCTTCTGTATCTGCAAGTAGCTGCTGATATGCATCCATTCGTCGGACATGGAGATGATATCATCCCCTTTGCTGAGTCCGATCCGAAACAGCCTCGACAAGGATTCCACCAGATCCGATACATCGTCCGCCCCTTTCTTGCGGGCCATCCAATGGATCGTATCCAGTGTGTTGTACAGAAAATGCGGCTTAATGTGGGCCTGTAGGCTGCGCAGCTCCGCTTCGCGCTTCTGCTTCTCCCGGAGCTCGCTCAGCTTCATCAACTTGCGGATCTGCAGAAGCATGCGATTAAAGCTGCGTCCAAGCATGCCCACCTCATCCTGACGGTTTCCCCAGTAACGGGTCGTCAAATCCCCGGATTCTGCTTTTTGCATGAAGGACATGAGTTGCCAGATCGGTCTGGATATCGACTGTGAAAGCGTGTAGGATGCAGCTATGCCAAACAAGCACACCACAAACAAGAAACAAATCATATAAAATCGAATCTCTCGGACCTCATACACCGATTCGCTGGTTGGAAATACGCCGATCGTCCGCCAGCCGGTAAAGGAGGAGGTGCCGTATATCAATTGCAGCCGCTCTCCGTTTGACTCACGGATGAAAGCACCGCTGTCCTCTTCCGGAAACCACGAAGGCGGTATGGACGGAATGATGGAATCCTCCGGCTTATAGATGCTGGAGCCGCCAGGTTCGGCCACCATCAAATATCCGCTTTTTCCAAGCGTAACATCCCGGGCCGCTCTCGCAACCGCCCGCAGCTTCAAATCGATCAATACCGCTCCGGTTACTTCCCTCGTATCCGGATTCACAAACGAGCGAACGACCGACACCAACTCCTCGTTGCCATAATGAACATGGGTGGTGACGTTACGATCTGCCGGATGCCCGAGCACTGTAAAGATTCCTTCATTTGAAGCAGCCTCAAGGTACCAAGCTTCCTCCGTCAAGCTGGCGGGACCGCGCGCATACATTTCGTTACTGATGTATTCCCCGTCGCGATTGACCAGAAGAATGGAGGCGATTTCCGGGTACAGCGTCGTGAAGCCTTGAAGATACCGCTTAATCTCATAATTTTCCTCATTGTCCTGCTTCACCGAGAACGACTGCAGGCCGGAATTACCCGTATCTTCGGTTCCTGCGGCCGGCTTATCCCCTTGGATTTCCCCTTGCAGAAATCGCTCCGTGCGCGGGTCAAATCCGATCAAATACGTAATGTTCTGGAGATTCTCCATATCATTGTCCAAGGTCTGATTGACCTTTCCGATCAATTGAATGGTGTTCGAGGTTACCTGCTGATCCACAATGCGGTTAACCGTCCAATTGACGAGGACGCCCAGCGCGATTGAGGGCAGGATGCCAACCATAAGGAACAAGATGACCAGCTTGTATCTCAGCGGTAAATCCCCGAACCGCAGCCACCGCGAGATGCCTTCGCGCCAGGATTCCGCTCTGATTCTATTTTGCATAATAATCATTCACATTCTCTCGGGTCACAATCGAGATCCCGGTGTCCACCCTTGTCGGAAGTGGAGACACGTCATTGCCGAGCGTCGGGGCCGGTACGGTAAGACCATGATGCAGATGAAATAAATACTGCAGCGACCAATAGCCCATGTTCCACGTCCCCTGAGCGATCGTTGCCGCGATGGTTCCATCGGAAATCCGGTCCAGCGTCCCTTTATTTGTATCGAATCCGATGATGGTAATCCGATCCGCTTTATTCGCGCCGATAACAGCATCCGCCACGCCCATTCCGCCGCTGGCCTCCGTTACGAAGATCCCTTTGAGATCCGGGTGCTTGTTCAGCATGTCTGCAGCAGCCTCTTTGGCAACGAGGGTATCCCCTTTACCTTCCCTGATCTCCACCACGGACATGCCCGGATATCGCTGTGCTAAAGTGTCCCTGAAGCCTTCGGAACGGTCATCATGATTCTGCTGCCCGGGCTGGGTAACAATCCCGATCTCCCCTTCCCGGCCGAGAAGCTGCGCCATTTTGTCCGCGGCCGCAACGCCAGCGTTGTAATTATTGGTCGCCAGGAAAGAATAGGCCTTACTGTCAGGTGCATCCGCATCGAACAGCACGACGGGTATTCCAGCTTCCACGGCTTTATTAATTGTCGACGTCAGCGCTTTGGAATCAATGGCCGACAAGGCGATACCGGCAGGTTTTTTGGCAATCACTTGTTCCAGAACGGTGATCTGTTCCTCCACGTCATATTGTGTAGAGCCTCGGTAATCGACAGTTACGCCCAGAGCATCCCCTCCATCCTCGAAGCCCTTTAAAATATTTTTCCAATATTCCATGCCGGATTGAAAAGTCACCATGACATAATTCTCCCCAATGCTGCCGTGCAGGCCGCCTTCCTCCCAAGCAGAAGAACGCTTGTCCTCCAGTCTGTACATGAACACATAGGTAAGAAAAGCCAATAGAAGCGCACCGTACACCAGCATCATCTTCTTCATGATTAAAACCCCCGATTCCTTGATCCTTCGTTCGCCATTCCCAGTTGCAATCGGTTACATAACGTATAATGAATATACTGCAAGTCTTTGAAAAAGATCAAACCCTTGCTGGAATTCGGCTCTGGTCAACAGCAAAAAACAGGCCGTCCACGGTTAACCCTAACCATATCACTGCCTGCTTCTGATATTTTAATTATCTTTATTTTTATACATTAAATTTCATTGCCTTATGTAGCCCGCTTAGCCGGATAAATGCTGATGCCGTGCATAAATAAACTTACCACGTGACGCGCAAGATCCTCAGGAGTCCGCTTGCCTGTCAGAAGCTGCTGTGAGGTTAGTCTTTCAATGACGCCAACCAAGCACTCCGCAACGATGTGCATATCGGAATCTCCGTCAAAGTACCCGTCCCGCTGCTCAGCTTTCAGATTTTGCTCAATCATGGCTACCATTTCAGACTTTACGATGACAGCGTCATCCCCAATGAAAAAACCAATTTGTGTCAGGTCCGAATCTTTGCCAAGAAACGCGAACAACCCCGTCAGCACGCTCTGCAAACGACCGGTTACATGCTCCTCATCAATTCCGCTTTCCAATCTGCTTCCCTCGAGCAGGATCTTGAGCTCAGAGCGAAATTTCTCCACCAACTCCTTGAAAACGGCTTCTTTGCTTTCAAAATACAAATAGAATGACGGCTGCGTCAATCCAGCCCGGGAAACGATGGTGCTGATCTTGGTCTGATGGTATCCTGACTTTGCAAATTCATTGGCAGCGACAATCAGTAGTCTAGCCCGGCTTTCTTGTCCGTTCGCACCCTTCTTACGCAAAGCTATCCAACCTCCGAATCTAATCATGATGTATGTAAGTTACCGTTCATTATACTCTATATCGGAAAGTTACTGCTACACATAAAGTCCAGTCTTAACATGCACGAGACTTTACATCGCATCAAGAACGTTATAACGTAAAAGGATAACGATGTTTATCGTTACAGCCAATAAGGAGATTAATAACATGCAGAAACATACCCAATCCAACTCGGTGGATATGACCGAGTCACATAACTTGCCAGCCCCGTCTTCCAAGCGCGTGCTTATTGTTACGGCAGTCGATGCCGAAAAAGAAGCCGTGCAACGCGGGCTTAAGCGCGCACATGGATTTGATGTCATCGCGGGTGGAGTCGGTCCCGCGGCTACCGCTGCTGCTACTGCCCGCCAGCTGATTCAAGGCACCTATGATTTCGTTGTCAGCGCAGGTATCGCCGGAGGATTTGCCGGCCAGGCTGAGGTTAGCTCCATCGTCATTGCGGACACCATCATTGCCGCTGATCTCGGTTCTGAAACCGAAGACGGCTTCAGCAGCGTCCAGGAGCTTGGCTTCGGAATGGATCGGGTGCAGGCAGATCCAGCTTCTGCCCGCAAACTTGCGGAGGCCTTAAAGATTGCTGGCGCAGCCGTAACCCTCGGGCCCGTCCTGACGGTCTCCACCACGACAGGAACAGCAGCCACGGCCGCACGCCTCCTCCATCGGGTGCCGAACGCCGCAGCCGAGGCGATGGAGGGATTCGGCGTGGCGACCGCTGCTGCTGCAGCTGGGGTACCCGTGCTTGAGATCCGAACCATATCCAATCAGGTCGGCCCGCGGGACCGCAGTGCATGGAAGATCAAGGAGGCCCTGCAGGCGCTTGAGACCGCAAGTTCATTACTACCGGAGGTGTTACGATGAAAATCGCTTTTTCCCCTTGCCCCAACGACACATTTGTATTTCATGCCTGGGTTCACGGACGGATTCCAGGCGCTCCCAAGCTTGATGTATCCTACGCGGATATCGATATCACCAATCACTGGGCAGCCGAAGATCGAGAACATGATATCTTAAAAATATCCTATGCCGCGCTGCCCTGGGTGCTGGATGAATATGCCCTCCTGCCCTGCGGGGGAGCACTTGGCCGCGGATGCGGACCGCTCGTTCTGACGGCGGACAAGCTCACGGACGGAAAAACACCAGCCAGCCCTGCAGATTTGTCCGGCCGGCGGGTAGCCGTTCCGAGCGAGCGCTCCACGGCTTATCTGTTGTTTCGCCTGTGGGCCGCCCAAAACGTACCCGGAGGACTCGGCGAAATCGTGGTGATGCCGTTCGATCGGATTATGCCGGCTGTCCGGGATGGAGCGATCGATGCCGGGCTTGTCATTCACGAAGCACGATTTACCTATTCGTCCTATGGATTGAAGCAGCTGACGGATCTGGGCAGTTGGTGGGAATCCGATACAAATCTGCCTATTCCTCTGGGGGCGATTGTGGCCCGGAGGTCGCTGGATCTGGCAAGTATTTCGAACTGGATCCGCTCTTCTGTCGAATATGCCTGGGAACATCCTGAGGACTCTCGGGCGTATGTCCTCCAACACGCTCAGGAAATGGACCCGGACGTCGCCGATGCCCACATCGACTTGTATGTCAATCCATTTACCGCAGAGCTGGGCGAAGACGGCTATGCCGCTATTTCCGCCCTGCTGAACCGCGCAGCCGATGAAGGGCTTGTGCCGCGGATCGATCCTGCACTGTTGAAGCGTCCATAATATGGCGACCTAACCCTAAAGTATATTCTCAATAGATGTACTTTCAATAGAAGAAAAACTACAAATAGAATTTTCTTGCGGTAATCAGAAGATTTAGCTTCCGCTGAAAGCTTATGTATTCTATGTTCAAAGAGGAGCACCAGGAGTCAGACAAATCGGGTCTCCTGGACGCTCCTCTTTTTCATGATCCTCATGAATCGTTCTTGTCCAACTCCTCTATTCAGAACTCATGCCTCGATATAAAATCATGCAATCGTCGATAAATTTCGATAATCTCATCCATGGGCATTCGTACCAGTCCACTGGAAGAAGGAGCAACAAACTCATGAACGCCGTCCACGACGGAGTCCTGCTGAATTCCCCAATCCGCTTTTGCTTTACCGCTAAATTCGGTGTACACGCCCTTGCCGACAAAGCAAGCAACCTCCGGTCTGTACTCCGCCAGCTTCTCCCGCAGCGTTTCTCTTCCGAGTTTGTACTCTTCGCGGGTAATGTCTTCGGCCCCCCGTGTAGGCCTGGCCACAATATTGGTAAACCCATACCCCAGTTTAAGCAATTCCCCATCCTCCGAGGCATCATATAAGCGAGGGGTCAACCCGGATTTATGCAGAATCCTCCAAAAATTGTTGCGGGGGTTGGCATAATGATGTCCGACCTCCCCCGATCGCAAACTAGGATTAAATCCGATAAAAACAACAGTCAATCCATAATCGAGATGATCGCTGACTTCGTTCATTCTGACTCCTCCTATCATCGTCTTATTCTGGGTTAACCTAAAACTTAATGAGAGCTCGATGCGGCAGCGCTGTTGTTGCGTTTGCGTATTTGGTGAATGCCCATCACCACGGTCACGAGTTCCCAATCTCCAAGGACGTCGCTCTCATTCTCCAGCAGATAGGCTCCGGCCTGAAGCCAGCCGCTAATACGGGAAAAATGGGCGATTCCCCTTCCGGTACCATCCATTATTTCATATTCATTGGAAAAAGCAGGCGAAGTGATCTGGTATACGCCCCGCGATCCCGCGTTGTATTCAAATTTTTTCGTGAAAAAGCTCATACGCATACGCAGCACGCCCAGCTCTTCCCCGCTGCCGCTCACGATATGCCACTTGTTGGAGAAGAAACGAAACGAGCCGCTGCATACCGGATCTCCCGTAGCGTTATACACGTCCAGCGAGGAACCGAAAGCACTCTTCAAATCCAGACTTCCTATTACACTGCCTTCCCTATCCATAATATCTGTTATACCCGAGCTAAAAAAGTTATCCTTGAAATATAAATGCATACGCCTTCTCCCCTTCCTCGATTCCTTGCATACCTGTTACTCATTACAACGATTTGCACGTTAAATTGTTTCAATTTTTTGGGGGGAATCTGGGAACCAATCCTATGTTCAATTGTCTAATATTTGAGGTGATGTGATTGGAGTACCTGAAACAAATGGTGGCCGTAAATGAAGCAAGCACGGTGCTGAGCGATTTAATGGAGTCCTTCGGCCAGGACGTGTGGAACTATGCGTTCTTCCTAACAAAACGCAAAGATGCGGCTGATGATATCAGTCAGGACGTATTCTTGAGTGCATTTAAGCACTGGAATGAGTTTCAGGGCCGAAGTTCTGTAAAAACATGGCTGTTAACCATCACCCGCAACCTTTCCCTGAACTATCTCAAATCTTCCTTTATGACGAGGGTGTCTTTAACCGGCTGGGTAACCTCCAAGCAGACTGAACCCTCTGCGGAAAAAGAGTTTATGGATGCTGCTGCCGTATCGCAGATTTGGAAATACGTGATGGAGCTGCCGCCCAAATACCGCGAGGTGCTCATCCTTGAATCCCATTACCAGCTGCCGCGAAAAGAAATGGCGGAGCTGCTCGGCATATCCGAAGGAACGATCAAATCCAGACTGCACCGGGCTCGCGCCCGAATGGAGAAGCTGTTGAAAGGAGAGGATGTCCAGTGAAGACCGAACAAGAGCTGCCGCCCGATTGGATACAGGAACTCGCTTCTTCTCCATTCAACGAGCCGATGTTCACCGAGAAGATGAAATCCAGTGTAATGGACAGCGCTGCTAACGGCTCTGTAAAGAAGGGTCGAAAAAAGCGGAAATCTCCAACTCGTCTGCGTATAACCGCAAGTGCATTCATGATTCTTCTAATAGCGGCGGTATGGGGATGGCGCGAGTCCCCTGCGCTTCAACGGATGATCCCGATCCAGGGCTTGGGATATACTGCCAAGTGGACTCCCCGCAGCGTATACACGGAGGATGGGGTGGATAAACTTCAGGCATTTCCGGGTGGGGATTATGCCGCGGGCTCTCCGGCCGGTGCCTGGTGGAATCTGCTAACCCCGGTCCAAGAGCTTGAAGGGAAAACGATCCACATAACCGCCGTACACCGGGATACGGGAACTACCCTTGAAGAGCTTGTCGAGACGGAGATTACCTCCGATATGGCTTACGATAACTTCACCCGGGTCTCTTCCCGCTTTGCCCTGCCGCTCTCCGGGTTATGGCGATTCGACGTGATGGTGGATCAGGAGAAATACGGTGATATCGTGGTCGATGTGCCGGACAGCAGCTGGGAGCCGAGTCCGAGTTTTAGATCCGGTAATTATGCTATGACCGGCGTGGAAGGTCGTTTGGGTTTTATCCATCCTCCTTTAATTGCAGATAAACCCAATAAATACATGTGGCATTTCTGGGGGCGTGCCGAGGAATTAACGGGTGACTTGCACATTACGGCAGTAAAAAGAAACACCTCCGAGATCATCGATGTCTTTGAGTCCACATTAAGACCCGGCAAGCATAATGGAGCCGATGCATCAGTGCCGACATCGATGTCGCTGCCTTCGCCGGGACTATGGCGTATTATGGTCTCCATTAACGGTCAGCTGTTTGGCAGCGTCATTGTGGAAGTCGATAAACATCAGGACTAAGCTTTCACTACCCTAACCTATCAGAACTTCTATCCGAGACTGAAGTTCATCAAATAAGGCTGCCCCGGTCTGTAGGCATCTACAGAACCGGGGCAGCCTGTTCATTGTGGAATATCATAAATTTCATATTCCGCTTATTTCATCAGTCAAATAGCATTATTCCGCGTTCAATGCTTCCTTCGGCACTTCGATCTTGCTGATTTCGTTATGCTTGGAGTAAGTACTCTTCATTTTCATATCCAAGGATACCTTCTGACCTTCGGCTTCCATTGCCATTACCATGTCCAAATCGGTTGTTACAGGCAGGTAAGATTCCTTCTGTACGCCATAAACAATATGGATGCTCTTGATATCCATTTGATCCATCATGGCTTCCATCTGCGGATCGTTGCCCGCTTGGCTCATCATGGACTTGGCAAGCTCCTTCAGATTGTCGCCGGAGACATCCGCCGTCAGAACGTATGAGTCTCCGTCCTCCGTTACTTTGAAGTCCTTAGCGAGAGTCTTGAACTGCTCTAACTGCTGCTCCGGACTTGCACTGCTCGGATCCAGGCTGTCGCGGATCTCCTGCTCCGATTCCTTCGGAACCTGCATCCATTGACCATCCATAAGCATGTAGATACCGTCTTCCGTTATATACTGCTTCATCTCGATCTTGCCTTCCGGAGAATCCATCACGATGTTCTGCATCATCTCCACCGGCTCGAGCGTAAGTTCCGAATCAAGCGCCATATTAACATCTTGCTCCTGCTTCTCTTCGCCTTCAACTACGATATGCTGTTTAACATCGGCTTTCATCGCAAAACTCTTCAAATTCTTAGAAGCTTCAGCCGACTTCTGTAGAAGCTCGTCAGCAGTTGGAAGAGCATCCTTCTTCGGTTCTTCTTTAGCAGGCGGCGTCTCGCTCGTCCCTTGTTCCGCTGCTGGCGGTGTTGCGGCGTCGTCTGCTGCTTTGTTGTCCTTTCCGCATGCTGTCATGCTCATTACCAAAATTGCCCCTAGTAATACTGCTGTCCACTTCTTCAATCGAATTTCCTCCTAAAATATGTATTCCAAGATTACTCATCCCATTCTATACGATCTGCGACAAATATTGATCAATTTTTCAGAAAACGGTACACTAGACCTATTCTTTGTCAGGGAGTGTGCACAATTGGAAAACATTCTTGTTACCGGATATCGAGCTCATGAACTCGGTATTTACAACAACAAACACCAAGGCATTCCTTATATACGTCAAGCGATTGCCAACCGCTTGATTCCGCTGCTCGAGGAAGGTCTTCAGTGGGTTATCACGCCCGGTCAGTATGGCGTGGACCTGTGGGCCGTTGAAGCAGCTATAGAACTAAAGTCCCAATACCCTCACCTGAGATGCTCTATTCTGACCGCCTATCAGAATCCCGAGGCGCAATGGAACGACGATAAAAAAGCTTATTTTCAGGAATTGATGAAGGGGGTAGACTTCTATGCGCCTGTCAGCAAGAGCCCCTATCAGGGGCCGTGGCAATTTACGGCCAGAGACGATCTGTTACTCCGCAAGACCGATGGCATTCTGCTCGTGTATGACGAAGATGGCGGCGAAGCCAGCCCCAAGTTCATCAAAGAACGTGCGCTGAAAAAGCAGGCAGCGGACGGTTACCGCTTCATCAGCATCGGTTCGGAGGAGATACAGGCTGTAGCAGACGAAGAGAACATGTCGGAGGATTTTTACTAGGCTTGCTGCTCCCCGGTTACCACTTCGATCCGCCAGAAGAGTTCCCTCCCTGGCGAATCTCCCCAGCTAGAACCGCCAGAGGAGCAATGTGAAGAACCTGAAAGAGACGTCAGCTTAAAGGAAATATTTTCGACATAAGTCTGCCTCTCTGATGGATTATCGAAATTAATCATTTTATGCAACATTCCGCAAAAATCAAGGAAAAGAGAATATCAGCTAACAAATGAACCTGTGGCAATATTACACATGAGAAGCGGTGGAGCATGCGAATTAACAAATATATAAGCGAAACGGGAGTTTTCTCGCGCAGAGAAACCAACCGATTGATTGCAGCCGGACGCATCACGATCAATGGCAAGGTGTGTGAAAAAGGGGCGGACGTTGAACTGCACGATATTGTGTTAATAGATGGGAAGGAAATTCCTCATCAGGATAGGGAAGCGGTTTACCTGGCTCTCAATAAACCTATCGGTATTGTCTGTACGGCAGCAGAACATGTCGCGGGAAACATTATTCAGTTTGTTAACTATCCATCGCGCATTTTTGCCATTGGAAGGCTGGATAAAGCCTCTGAAGGTTTGATTTTACTTACGAACGACGGAGATATTGTGAACAAAATGATGCGTTCAGAACATCATCATGAGAAAGAATATGTGGTGACTGTGGACAAACCCGTTACGGACGAATTTATGCAAGCGATGTCTCAAGGTGTTGAAATCCTGGACGTCATAACCAAACCATGCAAGGTCTATAGGCAAAGCGAAGATGTATTTCGTATTATTTTGACACAGGGCCTTAATCTGCAAATCCGCAGAATGTGTAAAGCCTTGGGGTACAGAGTGCTGAAGCTGGAGCGTATTCGGATTATGAATATTACACTGGATCAACTGGAACGGGGGAAATGGAGGCATTTGCAGGAAGCCGAACTACATAACCTCCTGTTCATGTTGAACTAGGCGAAGGCGAACTCGTGGTAGGAACAGTAAGGCAACATACAAAAGCCATTTTTCAACTTTGTCCACGCCGGCCAAGGAAAGCCACTCCTAAGGTTTACTTCATAAACCCCGGTATCGTGTCAAATTTGAAAAATGGCTCTACATGCTTAAAACATATTATTTCTATGCCAGCAAATAATCGTCAATGCTGGTATAAGCATACCCATGGGCCGCCGCAACCGCTTCGTAGGTTACCTTGCCGTCGATGACATTAATGCCCTTGGCAAGTGCTTGATCATGACGTGCGGCAGACCGAAGTCCTTTACTTGCTATTCTCAGCCCATAGGGTGCCGTTACATTGGTCAATGCCATGGTGGAGGTTCTGGCTACGGCGCCCGGCATGTTGGCTACAGCATAATGAATAACACCATGCTTTTCGTAGGTCGGGTTGTCATGCGTGGTGATCCGGTCAATCGTCTCGATGGAGCCCCCTTGATCAATCGCCACATCCACGATGACGGATCCCGGACTCATCTCTTTTACCATCTCTTCCGTTACGAGGCGCGGGGCCCGCGCACCGGGGATCAATACTGCGCCCACGACAAGGTCAGCGGCCTTCACCGTTTCCGCAATGTGATACGGATCGGACATAATCGTTTTGACCCGCCCTTGGAACAGATCATCCAGTTGACGAAGTCGGCCAGGATTTATGTCGAGGATGCTGACGTCCGCACCGAGACCCAGCGCGATTCTTGCCGCATTAGTGCCAACGATGCCGCCGCCGATAACGGCAACCTTACCTGGTGCGACCCCGGGTACGCCACTTAGAAGAACTCCCTTGCCGCCATGCGCTTTTTCCAGGAAATGCGCTCCGATTTGAATGGACATTCTTCCTGCCACTTCACTCATCGGTGTCAACAGCGGCAGGCTGCCATCCGTCAATTGTATCGTTTCATAAGCAACGGCACTCACCTTACGGTCAACCAGCGCCTTGGTCAGTTCCGGCTCGGGGGCCAGGTGCAGATAAGTGTATAGGATCATATCCTCTTGAAAGTATTCATATTCCTCCTGCAGGGGTTCCTTTACCTTCACAACCATCTCGGCTTTCCACGCTTCTGCAGCCGATGCAACCACTTTGGCTCCAGCCGCTCTGTAAGCTTCATCCTTAAAGCCGATCCCAAGACCAGCCCCGGATTGTACAAGCACTTCGTGTCCGGCATTTCTAAAACTGACGACCGTACCCGGCGTCATGCCTACACGACTTTCGTTATTTTTGATTTCTTTGGGAACCCCAATTATCATCCCCATGCCTCCTTAATAGTGAATTTTGCCTATCTAATTGAATTGTAACCATTTTTACCCAAACTGTGTACCTGTCTAAGGTCAGGGATTGTCCATCCGAATTTATCTCTATGTATCCGTAGTATATGCAGATAAAAGATGAACTGCATGCAGAAAAAAACACTTCTGGCAGAGGGATTATAACGGATTTTTGTCCGTTATACCGTCCTCGCCAAAGTGTTTCAATCATGCGCATTCATGAAAACTCTAAGTACTTCTGTTGTTATATCCCTTCGTTATTGTGCAACCAGCTTAAACTTTTTCGCGATCCTTCCCTTTGTCGGATTCACCTGCGTTTTTGTTCGCCTTCTCCCGATCGAGCTGCATCTCCTCCACCGTCTTCACCTTGAGTCTGGCTGCTCCTTCATACGGACGGGTGGGGATCAGATTGTCGGATATTAGACGTGCTTTCGCTTCAGTGATCGAAACCGCATACTGAGGAAGCCACGCTTCACCGGCTACCAGCATTTCATCGACCAGCTGCCAGATTTCCTTCGGATTACATACCGCTCCAACCAGCGGATCCATCATAAATGCCTGACGAAGCAGCTTGTCATCTCCATGAACCGCCGCTTCGACCGCCAGCCGTTGAACGGATATGCTTACGCCACACACCGCAGCCGGCCCTAACGGCAAATTCCCTACATGCGGCATGGAAATGCCGTTGCGGTCTACGTAACCCGGCGCCTCAATGATTGCATCATTCGGCAGATTAGCGATAATGCCCTCATTCACCACATTAAAATGCCCCCGGTATACCCGGCCGGTTTCCAAGCCTTCAATAATGTAGGAGCCATGCTCCTCTCCCCGGTGCTCCGGCGTGTACTCCATAGCCGGATCTTGCATCCAGTTCGGGAAATCAGTCTCGAACCAGTTGCGTCCCTCGGTACAGACTCGCAAATATCCGCCTGTCTCTCCGTTTATCCAACTGCTGAGGTCAATCCACTCCGTAATTTCCTCCGCCCGTTTACGGTACCAAGGAACATATTCGCTTAGATGGCCGTTGGATTCGGTGCTGTAGTATCCGAAACGCCGCAGCATATCGATGCGAACCTTCTCTGTCCTGCTATACTCCGGATGCCGTTCGAACGATTCCAGCAGTCCAGCCGTCAAGTCCTTGCCTTGATGTGAGGCTTGAATATACCAGGTTTGATGATTAATGCCGACACAGACAATATCGACTTCCTGTTTCTTCAAGCCATAAACCTCGGCGATTTGGTGATGCCCATGCTGTACGCCATGGCATAATCCAATCGTCCGCACGCCGCCATACTGATTGCATGCCCATGTCAGCATAGCCATGGGATTCGAGTAGTTCAGCAGCAGTACATCTGGTGCGCACACCTCGCGAATATCCTGGCAAATGTTCAGCATCTCAGGGATTCCCCGCTGGCCATACATAATGCCGCCTGCACAGAGCGTGTCGCCCACGCATTGATCGATGCCATATTTCAGCGGAATGTCCACATCCGTACGGAATGCCTCCAGTCCGCCCACGCGAATGGTGCAGATGACATATTTTGCACCCTGCAGGGCTTGTCTTCGATCCGTGGTGGACTGGATCGCAATCGACAGTCCGTTCTCGGTAATGTCCCGCTGACACAATTCCGTGACCATATCCAGGTAATGCTGACTGATATCGGTGAAAGAGACCTCGATATCCCTAAATTCCGGTACAGTCAACAAGTCACGCAGAATTCCCCGGGTAAAGCCGATGCTGCCCGCGCCGATAAAAGCGACCTTAAATGACATTCTATCCACTCCCCAGCTGCAAATTAGATTGTAGTTATTGTAGCAATCGAGTGGTAGAAAGCGTTATCAAAATCATGACCTTTTGGACTCTTCCGAGTCAAAAATCCTCACTTCTTATCTGATCCGGCATCCTGATCACCGTATTTCCAGGCATTCCGATCCTTCCGCAGCCGATATTCCACCGGCGTGGTTCCCGTATTCTTCTTGAACAACATATGAAAATATTGCCTGCTGCCAACACCCACATAGTCCGATATTTCATCTATGGGGATATCCGTCTGCTCCAGCAGCATTTTGGCCTTTTCCATTCGAATCATGGTCAGATACTCCGTTATTGTCCTGCCCGTCCCTCTGCGGAATACCCGATGCAAGTAGCCGGGATGCAGATTCACCTCGGCGGCAACGTCTTTCACCTGAATATGGCGATCATAGTTCTGATGCAAGAAATCGACGCTTCGTTTAATATAGAACTCGCTCTGCTGCACTTCGCTGCGTTCCCTTTCTTCATACAGACGGGCGATACAGACAAGCAGCTGAATAAACAGCATATGCGTCATCATTCTACCCTCCGTCCCTCTCTGATCGAGTTCAAGCACGAGGCTCCGCAGCACCGGATATACCTCCTCCTGATCCGCTAGCACCAAGTAGGGAAACGGCCGATTCAGGAGAAAAGACACCTCTTGCTCCTCACCTACAATCTGCCGGAGAGAAAGCGTCCTCCCTTCATTTTCCATAAACCCGAATTCCACATTCAGCATTCGGCAGGAGACCGCCTGCTCAACGATTAACCGATGCGGGACATCGGCATCCAGCACCATAAACTCCCCTTTTTTGAGCGGGACGCTCTTTTCCGTATCGCCTACCTTCACGTCAATCCGGCATACCCCTTGGATCATATACATAATCTCGGTTGAGTCATGCTGATGGTATGGCATTTCATAATCTATCCACTGCTTATAGTAATAGGCGTAAAAGCGCGGGACATAATCTCCCTCTTCTAACATCTGCTGAAACAAGCTGCCATTCACAACACATGTTCCTCCCTTCGTCCGAGCCGTGCAGCATGATTTATGGACAAAAACTTCTATCGACGTACTTCACAGAAGACAGACCGCGTTTAAGAGTAGTTATAGGTGTATTAAAATCTCACAGCGTACATAAATCGTAACTTTATATATAAAAAAAGCCTGGCCCTTAGGCCAAGCTTATCATCAATATGCCAGTGGTGCTACGAGATTTTGAAGGCCGATACGGTATGGTTTAACTCTTCAGCAAGCTCGGCAAGCGATTGTGCCGTTGCAGCCGATTCCTCGCTTGTAGCCGCCGTTTCTTCCGTCGACGAAGATATGGTTTCAATTGCGGTCGCCACCTCGGCAGCCTGGGCTGCCTGCTCCTCGCTGGCAGCTGCAATATCCATTACTTTACCGGCAGACTCATTCACCATGCTTGTAATATAGGCAAAGGCTTCACCGGCTTTTTCCGTGTGGATGACGCCTAGATTCACCGCCTCCACGCTATCAGCCGTATTCTTCTGCATGCCCTTGATGATATCGGCGATCTGCTTCGTGGCTCCTCCGCTACGTTCGGCTAGCTTGCGCACTTCATCCGCCACCACAGCGAAGCCTCTTCCTTGATCGCCGGCGCGGGCAGCCTCGATCGTGGCATTAAGAGCAAGCAAATTGGTCTGCTTGGCGATATCGTCAATCACCTCGATAATCTCGCCAATCCGCTGGGAATCAGCTTCGAGTTTGGCAACCTGCTCTCGTACCCGATTCATGCCTTCCACTGACTGCTGGACGATACCGCTGCCTTCCGTTGCAATGCCGGAGGTCTGGTTTACAAGCTCGGATGCTGCTGATGCATCGCTCGCAACAGAATTGATGGCATTTGACCATTCATGGAACAATTCACTGACCGTTTGCACGGATTCAGCCTGACTGCTGCTTCCAACCGCAAGTTCCTCGGCACCAGCCGATAGCTGCTGTGAAGCGGCGGCTACCGATGATGCGTTCAGGTTCACTTTACCGATCATCTCTCGCATGCTCTCCAGCAGCTGCGCGAATACTCTGGACAACGTGCCGATCTCGTCGGCTCTGCGAAGATAAGCTGCAGGCACCTCCTGCGTGAAGTCTCCCTTCGACATGAACTCTCCGATGGAAACGGAAATGCCCAATGGTTTCACGATGGATCTCGTTAACAGGACCACGACAGCCGCCATGGCCGCCAGAGTGATTAGTCCGGCAACGATAATGGAGATCATCAACGCATCCGAATTTGCCGTAATCTCATCCATCGGGATAATGATAGCAGCAGACCATGGCGTTTCGGTCAATCCGGTCTTAATCGGGGTATACAGCTTGTACAGCTCGGAATCTTCCTCGGTATAGACATCCCCTTCCCGAATCGCATCCAGAATAAGGGGAACCGTCTTGCCAGGATAGGCCTCCTCCAACGTCTGCCCCATCACCCCGTCCTCCGGCGACGTTACGATCACGCCGGTATTCGAAAAAATATGCGCATACCCCGTGTCGAACAATCGGAATTGCTCCATTACGCTTTGCAAATGTGCCAGGGAAATATCGACGCCAACCACGCCGACAGTCTTTCCGTTATCGATAATCGGAACAATGAGCGATGTCATCATGACATCTTCGTTGCCTACTTTGAAGACGTACGGATCCATAATGATTTCTTTCCCGCTGTTCTTCGCCAGGAGATAGAAGTCACCTTCCCCTTCGTGCTCGTAATCCTCGATTACGGAGCGTTCCAGGCCGGATTCCGTTCTTGCCCAGTAGGACATCAATCGCCCCGTTTGGTCACTGCCCTGTTTGTTTCTGTATTCGTTGTCCCGGCCATCAAAGGCATCCGGCTCCCATAAGGTCCAGATCCCTTTCCAGGACGGATTGTCTTCCAGATTTCTTCTCAGTATTTCATTAACGGCTGCGCGATTCGTGGTATCGGTCCCTTTCATTCCAACAAAGCTTACAGCTAATGTACGTGCGGAGCTCATGACATCGTCAAGCTCTGCTTGTACCAGCGTGCCAATCTTCTCACTCGTTGTCACCGCAAGCGTCTTGGCCGAATCCAGAGCTTCCTCCGTTGTAGTCATACTGATATAAGTCATCATGCCAGCTAGAAAAATCGTAATCGACCCCAAAATAATAAACAGCATACGACTCTGGAGTTTCATTGCAAACAGAGATTTCAAAGACTTCAATCGTTTCATTATGAGTCACCCTCGCTTCTTCCGGCTGTTAAATTCATTCCACTCTTCTTCAAGCTGCGCCAAAACTTCCTCAATCTCTTCCGGTGACAAGAGGTCATCGACACCATATTCATATAGGTCCTTTGTCATGCCGCAGGTTACCACCCTTCCTACTTACAGACTACATCCATCCAGTAACATAAGCATATACACTTACTTACCGTTCGTAACCGAAATTCTCTTGCGTGCTCACGCAAGAATTTTGCGGATTACCTTGCGGATATTGTCGAATAATAGTGAATCTAGCTCGTGTCATGTCGAGGTAAACATACTTTATGATCTGAAACGTTAAAGAGAGCTAGCCGGTCAGCCCAGCTGAACAAAATCCGAATCCGAGAGGATTCCCATCTGCTTTGCCTTCAGTGCAGCTTCTATGCGTGACTTCACATTCAACTTTTGAAACAGATTGGTTAAGCAGTACTCCAGTGAACGCTGGCTCATGATCACCATTCCCGCAATCTCCTTGTTACTCTTTCCGCGAGCGATTTCCTTGAGAATACTATATTCTTTATCGGTTATAGACTGGGCTGCCGGCGCCCCTGCTGTCCGTTCTGGACCATTTGCGGTAACACGCCGGAGCTGCTTCACAAGTGTTAACGGCAGAACGACTTCCCCTCGCAGCGCACATCGAACAGCCGTTACCAACTGCTCTTTGCCCGACGTTTTCAAGACAAAACCAGCCAGTCCGGCCTCCATAATCAAATTAAAATGATTGCTGACTTCAAAACCCGTATAAACCAGCATCACCGCGTTCGGAACGATTTGGAGGATCTGCTTGGCCAAATCAATTCCGCTCATGCCCGGCATATGCATATCAATCAGCATTACGTCAAAATGCAACGTTCTCACCAACTCCATTGCCTGCTCCGGCGTATTCGCAAGCTTCACGAACATATCCTTTTCCTGCTCAAGCAGCACCTTGGTTCCCTCCATCACCGAGGGATGGTCATCCACTAATAAAATTTCGATCATGATCACTCATGGCTCCTTCAATCTGGTATCTTGATTACTTCACTGCCGGTGGAATGTTTACTTTGCTGTTATGGATATATAGACAGCCGTCCCACCGCTCTTCGATGAGTCGAACTGGATTTTACCGTTCATGCTTCTCACCCTTTCCTTCATGCCGCCGATCCCCATATGATTGAATTGATCCGGTTTCTGGTTCAAATCAATCCCAATCCCGTTATCTTCATAGCTAAGATTGACCTCATCACACTGAGTGGACAATCGGAGCTTTACCTCGGTCGCGTTGGAATGCTTCGTGGCATTGGCTAGCAGCTCCTGGACAATTCTGTACAGTCCGATCAAGTGATCGTCACTGATATCATCATCGAAGTTCGAGCAGTCGAACTGTATAGAATAATTGGTGCGGAGCTGGGTAAATTCAAACAATGCCTCCAGTGAACGTTCCAAACCCTCCTCCTTGAGCAGCGGGGGGCGAAGCTCGTTGCACGTAATTCGAATCTGATATATGACATCCAGAAGCCCCTGCTCGATTTCCTCCAGCTGTGGGCGAAGTTGCTCCGGCAGCTCATGATCCGATGTAATCTGATTTAATTTCCTGTACCATATAATCTGTTCCTGGAGCGCAGCATCGTGAAGATCTTGGGACAATCGCTTCCGCTCATTTTCAGATAAATGCAGCATCAGTCGCAGCAGCCACAAGGGCATGATCTGCTGGGATGAATCCAGCTTCTCCAGCTCCCTCGTCAAATCCTCAATGACGCGGAAGTTATCGTACAGGACACTTGCATAGCGCGTAATGGTCTCCAGCCATATTTTTTTGGCCTGAATCATCAGCAAGGGAACCTCTCCGCCAATGCAGACAATGCTGCTATCCCCGTTCATTTCTCCAATCTTGACAAAATATCCGTCGGACATCTCAAACAGTTTACAGAATGGAATATGCTCGGGACCGCATGTATGGATCGCATGAAGCACACCTTGCGGCAGAACTTTATGGCCCCCTTGGATTTTGATATGCAGGCTGTGGTGGTTGATCTGGATGAGGCTCACCCGATCCGTCACCAGCACCTTCTTGATTTCCCGCACGATACGGGCGTTCAATTCACTGATCTTCACCATCCCAAAAAGGTCGGAAGAGAATTGATCCAGGCTCATTTGCAGCCTAAAATAACGGTCCTCGCTCTCCCGAACTAGCCTTTCTGCCGCAATGCGCTCCCGTTCAGCCTGCTTTTGCTGCGTAACATCGCGAATAATGGTGAGCGCCGTGTTATGACCTATATAAGGAATTGGTGTCGTAATTGCCTCTATATCGATGATCGTTCCATCCAGCTGGACCAGTTTGTTCCCGGTGAGCTCCGAGGTATTCCCGCTTTCGTACACATGCTCAACCTCAGCAATCACGAACTCGACCTGATCCGAGGGGATTACGTCCTGGAGTGAAGTTCCCGCTAACTGTACGATATCCGCTATACCCAATAAGGAAAGGCCCGCGGGATTCGCATAAACATAAGAAAAATCGGAGTGCAGGAACATCGCAACAGGAGCGATATCCAGGATATGGCGGTTGATTCGGTCGCTTTCCATAAGGGCCCGTTCCGCGGATTTGCGGGCGGTGATATCCTCGAAGAAAATCTCAATCGCGTCAGATTCCGCATCATACAAGGCCGTTGTCACGACATCGACCCGCTCTCCGTCAACCCGCTTTATGGATAATTCCTCGGGAACGACCTGCCCTGATCGAATAAGCTGCATGAGCCGTTTGCGTTCCCACTCCTCGTAGGGATTCAGCACCCAGTCCCAAGGATCGGTACCCAGGATGTTCTCAGGCCCAGCCGCTCCAATGATCCGAAGTCCAGCGGGATTTACATACATCAGCTTGCGGTCCTTACAAACGGCAATGGCAATAGGAGATAGCTCTACCAGCCTGCGATACCGGTTCATGCTTTCATTGAGCGCTTGCTCCATCTTCTTGCATTCCGTAATATCATACAGCGCCTCCTCCATGCGGAAACGTGTGCTAATATCAACGGCAATACCATCTGTACGGATCATTTGCCCGGATTCATTCATCATCGGAATCATCTTCACTTGGACCCAGCGAACATCGCCCTCTGCATGAATAATCCGGAATTCAGTATGAACGGTCTCACCTTGTCGAGTTCTGTCGACCAATGATCGAAACAACGTCATATCCTCTGGATGGATCAGCTCTTCCCAGGAAAGACCGTCCGTGAAATCACGATGTGAATAACCTGTAATTTTATGAAAAGCCAAAGAAGTATTTTGGATACTCCTTGTGCCGAAATCGTATGACCAAATGCCAACATCAAGCGTAAGCAGCATATCATCAAGCAGTCGGAATCTACCTTTGGCCATATCCAAGGCCTGATGGTTTAACTTTCGCTGATATGCGCTTTTGAACAAGAAAATCCAGAATGTGATGGTGAGGGCGACTAATACCAAGATGGTTGCCCCTAAGAAGTAAATACACATGATGTTTGATGGTCTCCTTATGAAGCATACACGCAGTCACGTCAGATGCTTTGCGGTATACCGAATGCGAACTGCGGGATGAAGCAAATGGCAGCCATATCATTTATCGGCAGATCCTTCACAAATGCGAAGATCAAGTACAAAGAAATTGTGCGTAACGATTCGGAGTGTCATATCCACGAAAATAAACGAAGCATAATTGGGCTCTAAACAAAATAAAGCCCAAAGCGGCGTTTCGCTTCGGGCATTTCCATTATGACATTTCCATCGTACACATCGCTCATGCCAAATCCCACTCGGAGTGGATCTTGGGTACATCTGAAATTAACTGCTGGGTATAAGGATGCTGCGGATTCAAGATCACCTCTTCCGCTGGTCCCCGCTCCACAACTTTCCCCTGTTCCATAATATACAGCGTATCGCTTACATAATAAGCAAGCCCTACGTCATGGGTAATAAAAATAATTGTCATGTTGTTCTCATCCCGCAGCTTCAAGAGCATATCCAGTATCGTGGATCGTGAGCATGCGTCAACCATGGAGGTCGGTTCATCCGCAATCAGCAGCTTCGGATGAAGCATGAAGATCCGGGCAATCATCAGGCGCTGCATTTGCCCGCCGGACAGTTCGAACGGGTATTTATTATGCAGCTCTTCAAATTTCAGATTGACGAAGGAGCACGCTTCCTTCATTTTGCGGAATTGCTCCTCCTTCGACTGTTTATCACCCTGCAGCTTGATGCAGTCGAGCAGCAGTTTCTCGACTTTGTAGAACAGATTGAACGAAGAGAACGGGTCCTGGAAGATCGCCTGGATGTTTTTCCAATAACGCTTGCGGTCTCTGTGCCGCTTCAGTTGTCTTGGCTTGCCCATATACTCAATCGTACCGCTGCTCTCCTTCAGCAGGCCCATGATCATTTTGGCCAGTGTCGTTTTGCCGCTTCCGCTCTCGCCGACAATCGATATGATTTCGCCTTCATGGAAGGTAAAGCTGACATCCTCCACGGCGGTTGTCTTCTGCTTTCCGTAACCGAATACCTTGGTAAGATGCTCCCCCCGAATCAGGACATCATTCTTCTTCATTCGCATACCACTCCTTAAGCACACCCGGTTCTACGATGCAGCGATACATTCGATCCTCCACGGTCTGGCTCACAATCTTTCCCTTTCGGCAGGCGTCTTGCACATAGGAACAGCGATCCGCGAACCGGCAGCCCTCCGGCACGTTCTTCAAATTAGGCGGGGTCCCCGGGATGGCGGCCAGCTTAAGGCCTTTCATACCTTCCTCGGGCACAATGATGGAACCCATCAGCTTTTTTGTATACGGGTGTATCGGGTCAAAAATCATTTGCTCTGCGGTACCGCGCTCCACGATCTCCCCTGCATACATGACGATGATGTCATCCGTTACGTGATAAAGCAGCGGCAGCTCGTGCGTGATGAATACCAGAGACTGAATATAGCCCCGATCCAGCAGACTCTTCAGCAGTTTGATCACCGCTTTCTGCGAGGTTACGTCCAGCGCTGAGGTCGGTTCGTCCGCAATCAGCACTTTGGGATTCAGAATGGTGGAGATTGCGATAACCGTCCGCTGCTTCATGCCGCCTGACAGCTCGTTCGGATAGGAGTTCAGTACCTTGGTCGACAAATTCAAGGTTTCGAACCGTTCCGCCGCCATATCCCACACCTGCTTCTTGTTCAGCTCAGGGCGATGCTCCTTCATAATATCCTCGACAAAATGAATGATTTTGAGCGTAGGATTCAGGGCATTCATAGCTGCTTGCGGGATATACGAAATCTCTCTTCCGGACACCTGGGAACGGAGTTGTTCCTTGCCAAGCTTCATGATGTCCGTACCGCTTACGACAATCGAGCCGCTGCCAAAATGCAGTGGTGGAAAATAAAATCCCATCAAACTGAGCGCAAGGGTCGATTTGCCGCAGCCGGATTCACCGGCAATGCCAAGCGTCTTCCCCTTCTCAAGCGAGAAGCTCACGCCGTCTACGGCATAAACATGCTCCTTCAACCGGGTACGGTAATAGGTCTTCAATTCGTTAACTTCCAGTATATTTGTGCTCACAACACCCATCAGCTCCTAATCTTCGGATTGAATATTTCATCCATACCGGTGTTCATCATGTACAAGGAGAAGGTGATGATGGCGATGGAGATCGCCGCCGGAATGAAGGCCCACCAAGCGCCAGCAACCGGTGCTTCAAATACGAGCGCCCAGTTCATGATGATGCCAAGGGAGATCGTGTTGTACGGTCCCAGCCCCAGCATCGAGATGGAAGCCTCGGACAGAATGCCCGATGCCGTCTGCAGCACGAAGGCCATGACAACATAGGAAGCGATGTACGGCAAAATCTCCGAGATGATAATGCGCGGCGTGCTGTACCCGGATATTTTCGCGATATTCACGTGATCCCGGTTGCGGAGCGAGGATGTCTGGGCACGTACGGCCCTGGCCGTCCAGGGCCAGCTGGTAATGCCGATAATGACCGCCGTCACAAACGAGCTGCGCGAATCGATGCTTACCGAGATCAGAATGAGGATGACAAAGGAAGGAATCACGATGAAGATATTGGTGATCGCGGTCAACAGATTATCGATCATGCCTCCGATGTAGCCTGAGGCTAAACCGATCACAAGACCGATCACAGTAGCAAATACGCCGGCAATGAGGCCCACCTGCAAAGAGGTCCGAATGCCGTAGATCAGTTCCAGAAATAAATCCCTGCCGAAGTTATCCGACCCCAGCAGCAGCTTCGAATCCGGCGGCTGGTACGCCAGGGCGATCATCTCCAGCGGGTCATTGCGGTTAAAGAGCGGGTAGATCAGCACCACGCCGATCATAGCCAACAGCATGCAGGCTCCGAACATAAACTTTGGCGATTTGATCAATATGCGAAAGGAACTGTTCATATTATTGATCCTCCATCTGAGCGGCCTTGATTCTTGGATCAATCCAGCCGTAGATTAGGTCAATCGTAAAGTTGGCCAGCAGCACAGCCAGGGCGATCAAGAGGGTACAGCCCGAAATTAACGGATAATCCAGCTGACGAATCGCCGTGAACATCCAGGTTCCGATTCCCGGATAACTGAATACGATCTCACAGATCAGCGAACCGCCCACCATCGTACCGATGGATAACGCCAATCCCGTGATCTGGGGCAGCATCGCATTCCGGAATACATACCTTGCGATTTTGGAATCCCGAATCCCGAGAAGCTTGCTGTACAACACATAATCCGAATTCAGCTCATAGATGGACATCTCCCGCATGCCAATGGCTTGGCCGCCAATCGTAACCAGCACGATCGATAGAAACGGAAGCGTGTGATGCCGAAGTACGGAAGCGAAGAATTCAAAGCTGAGTGACGGCACCATCTGATAATCGTAGCCCCCATGCAGCGGAAACCAGTTCAGGGACAGGGCGAACACATACAGCATAATAATGGCTAGGGTAAAGAACGGAATGGAATTCACGAACAAGGCCACCGGGAATATCACTTTATCGAACACGCCTTTGCGGTAGGCCGCCACGGCGCCTAGCACATTGCCGATGATCCAGCCAACCAGGATGGCCGGAAGCTGGAGCCCGATCGTCCAGGGAACTGCTGAGGCCAGAATCTCCGTTACCGGTTTCGGATAGAGCCCGAATGAAGTGCCCAGGTTACCGGTCGCCAAATTCTTCAGATAGATGATGAACTGTTCCCATAAAGGCTTGTCGATTCCGAACTCAACAAGAAACGTCTCATAGACCCGTTTGATCGTATCGCTGTCGGTCATCCCCTGCGTCATCTCCGACACAATCATGCTCACCGGATTTCCCTCAATCATCCGGGGCAACAGGAAATTCAGCGTGACCGCAATCACCAGCGTCAGAAAGTACCAGAAGAACTTCTTGACGATATATTTTCCGTAAACGCTCAAGCAGCTCACCCCCAAGGATCACACCCTGAATTTGGTGGAAAAGAGACCTATATCAGGGGTGCAAATCCGCCAATATAGGTCTTGATTCATTGAGTTATATCCATCAGTTATGAATCTGATACAGCGACCTGATGCCGGCTCCATCCATCGAAATTTGAGGCGGAATGTTGCTGCCGTCCCCTTCGGTCGGGAACCCCTTCCATACAGATTCATTGACGGTGTCGAATACCCATGGACGATACATGAGCGGAATCGACGGGATCTCCTTCAACCAGATTTGGGTCAATTCGGTGTAGAGTGCTTTCAATTCAGCCTCGTCCGTGATGGTTGGAATCTTCTCGATGATGGCATCTGCTTGATCGTTCTTATACCGGCCCCAATTGTAGAATGCCATTTCGCCCATTGGCGCAACACCCTTGGAGTACATGATGGTCATGGCACGGTTCCACGGCTGGCTCGGGCTGACCCCGCCGGCAGGCGTGTTCATGATGATATCGAACTTGCCGGTCTGTAGATCATTGGTCCATACCGGCGCTTCCGGAAATTTGGTTCGAATCTCGATACCGATTGCCTTCGCGTTCTGGGCAACAATCTCAAGCGCCGCATTCCAATCCGACCAGCCGTATGGACATTCGATTTCAAACGGGCCAAGGCGTGTTCCGTTCAGCACGCGGATGCCGTCTTTCCCCTTCGCGGCGCCGATGGAATCGAGGAGTGCATTGGCCGCATCCACATCTGTTGTCCATTGGTGCGGTTTGATAGCCGCCTGGTCTACATATTTCGCTTCGGCCTCCGTATTCAGCGTCAGCGACGGCTCCATTGGAGCCGAGTAGCCGCTGATGGCCAGCTCCGAAATTTTGCCGTAATCAATCGCCATGGCGATCGCTCTTCGGACATCCGCATTGTTGAGTCCTTCCTTCGACAAGTTGAAGAAGATCGATGGCATGGAGCCTGGCACATAATACGGAGGGTCTTTGATGTAGGTTTTAACCGGAGCCCCGCCCTCCCACATTTTCCATACCTGCGGAATAAACTGCTGCGATACGTCTACCTGACCGCTCTTGAATGCCAAATCGCCCGCTGCATTGTCTTTATAGATGACATGGGTGATGTACTTTGGAGCCGGCAGCTTGCCAAAGAGTGCTTGACCCCAGTAGTTATCGTCCCGTACAATCGTGATCTTCTGATCATTGTAAAAATACATTTTGTAAGGCCCTGTTCCGATCGGGTCCTCATTGACTTCTTTACGAATGGTGGCAAGATCGTTATTGGCTTTCTTCTCGACCTCTTCCCATACATGTTTAGGCAGCATCGGCATAACCTCGATGCTGTCGAGCACCGTCAATTTGTTCGGATTGTCTTTATTTAGCTTAATGTTCACCGTTTGCGGGCCGTCTGCCGTTACGTCCTCAATATAGGTCCAGAAGCTGCTCCAATTAATGTCATACTTTTTGCCGAGCTGATAGGTATAGACGACATCATCGGAAGTAAACGGCTTGCCGTCACTCCATTTGGCATCCTTGTTCAGTTCAATCTTCAGGGTCAGATCGTCGGCCCATTCATACTTGGTACCCAGCAGCGGCTCTAACTCGCCCGTCAACTGATTGACCATAAACAAGGTTTCGTAGACGAGTTCTCTGGAGTTTCCGTAGTTAATCGGAAACGCCGGGTTTCCGCTAAGCAGGTTAAAATTCGTGGGCGCTCCCCATTGTAAACCGTTCACGTAAAGCGTTTCGTTTCTCGGCGTCGTTTTCGCGTCGCCCTGCGGTGCCGGCTCATCACTGCCTCCGGGTGTCTTTACCTCATCTTTAGGCGGCGGCGGATCTGATGCTGTCGGTGGCGGCGTTACGCTTTGGCATCCGGCGACAAAAAAAGACGCGGCCAACAATAGAATGAACATGGGTCTCAAAACTGTTTTCAGCTTCACTTGTGAACCCTCCATTCATGGAATGTGTTCGTTTCTTAAATGCTGAGTGTCTGGGTCATGTGTGCTTCGATTTCCTGCAAGCGCTTTCCTGATGGATTTATATGTTTCTCGTTTCAATCTGAGTACGAATAATTTTTGTTATTTTTATTCAACGTTCAAGGATTTTTCCAAATGGACGTCGAACTTGAATGGACATGGTTAATCTAGCGGACGATTCGATATCCTTCAAAGGGGTGGGCCTACTGCCTGTGATTAAAGATGTTTTGCTGCAGCTATTGTTTGCGTTGATGCCTTTTGTCGCATACAACATCTATTACAGAAAACTGACAGTCAACTATTCCCGCAATTTCATCATTGTCATTTGTTCGCTGTGCATGCTGTTGTCTATGACCTTTGCTTCGTCCGTCCAAAACGGGCTGATCTTTGACGTGCGGTATGTCATTATGTTCTTCGGCATGCTATTTGGAGGGTTCACGACAGGGGTAATCCTGCTTGTGGAATTTCTAATTTATCGGCTGTACATTGGCGGAGCCGGCATGATCGACGCTATCATTATTTTGATCTTCACGTACCCGTTGTCCGTTTTGCTGTCATTTCTGTACCATCGGAGCAAACACAAGCTTTGGATCATTTTCGTAGCCGGCATCAGCTTCTCGTTCATCCCGCTCACGGTGCTCTATATAACAAAACCAGACTACATCATGAATTACTTTCTTTTTAATATATTAGCTATTCCTGTTACTAACTCGCTTGGCATATGGCTGCTTGTTACCCTGTTTAACAAATCCGTATCCGACAAGGAGCTTTACCTGCGATATATCCAAAATGAAAAAGCCGAAGCCGTGAATCATGTCGCCGCATCCCTTGCCCATGAGGTCCGCAATCCGCTGACCACCGTGCTTGGATTCCTGCAATTGATTAAGAGTGGTACGTTTCCTCGGGAAAAAACCGATCGTTTTCTGGAAATCAGCATGGAGGAAATCCGCCGGACCGAGCAAATCTTGTCCGAATACCTCTCCATCAGCAAGCCTTACTTGCCGTTTCAGCAAAGAATTGAGCTCTCCGCACAGATCAAGTCTGTCGTCGAGCTCATGACGTCATATGCTAATATGAGCAACGTGACCCTCAGCGCTGACTACCCTTCGCTCCCCATCTACATTTTAGGCAGTCCGGCGGAGCTCAAACAGCTGTTGGTCAACTTTATTAAGAATGCGATTGAGGCCAGTAAAGACGTCGATAGAGGCACGGTCCACATCACCATCTATGAAGAAGCAGAGCAAGTGTCCATCGAAATCAAGGATAACGGGATCGGCATGACTCCCGAGCAATTGAGCCGTCTCGGTTCGATCTACTATTCCACCAAAATGAGCGGCACCGGACTTGGGCTCACCTTCTCCTATCAAGCCATTCGCGCCATGAATGGGAGTGTCTCGGTACGTAGCTCGCCACGATCAGGGACGGTGTTTCTCATAACGCTCCCGCGTGCGAATCTGACTCCGTAGGCGATGACGCACGAAGTCCGTTAACGAAAAAGAGAGACGCCCCTGTTGTTACCAGAGCGTCTCTCTTTTATTGTGCTTGCAGTTATACAATTTCTTTTGCTGCAAAACTTCTGTTATTTTTGCTTAAGCTGTATCAGCCTTATTGGTATTTAGGGAGCCAGTCTCCATGCGCCTCAATCAGGTCGTCGCACAGGCTCTTGATGTCATCGATGGACAACTCAGCAGCCGTATGCGGGTCGAGCATCGCTGCATGATAGATATGCTCCTTCTTGCCGGTTGCCGCCGCTTCCAGCGTTAGCAGTTGGGTATTGATATTGGTGCGGTTCAGTGCGGCACATTGCGGAGGCAGATCGCCGACATAGGTCGGGGTTACGCCGCTGGCATCGACCAGACACGGAACCTCAACGCAGGCTTCCTTCGGAAGATTCGTAATCAGCCCCGTATTCATTACGTTGCCCCCGATTTTGAACGGCACATTGGTCTCAATCGCTTCTAAAATGTAGGAGGCATATTCATGGGAACGGTTGTGCATCAGATCCTGGTTGTTGACCAGATCCTCGCGCATCGCTTTCCATCCCTCGATTTGGTTCACACAGCGACGTGGATATTCATCCAGCGGGATGTTAAAGCGCTCGATCAGCTCCGGATAGTTGCGCTTAATGAAATACGGATGGTATTCGGCGTTATGCTCGGATGACTCCGTGATGTAGTAACCGAAGTTCAGCATCATCTCGAGACGAACCATATCATGATGTTTCTCCTTCTGCTTCTCGGCCGCGCGCTTCTTAATTTCCGGATACAGGTCCACGCCATCCTTCGTTACCTCAAGCAGCCATGCCATATGGTTGATGCCAGCGATTTTAGCCTGCACGCCTTCCTTATCCATCCCCAGATTATCGAACAGA
This sequence comes from Paenibacillus sp. 2KB_20, assembly GCF_052115765.1. Lineage (NCBI taxonomy): Bacteria > Bacillati > Bacillota > Bacilli > Caryophanales > Paenibacillaceae > Paenibacillus > Paenibacillus sp. 2KB_20. The sequence goes on from NZ_JBFRHH010000005.1 coordinate 61,775, forward strand.
TGCGGAATGCAAGCCTGTACGCTGTGGCACAGACCTACTGTTTGCACACCGCCCAGCGTGTTCATGGCATTGGTCAGCACCGCCATCGGGTTCGTATAATTCAAGAACAGCGCCTGTGGACAAACTTCCCTCATATCGGCCGCAAAATCCAGCATGGCCGGGATGGTACGGAGATTACGGAAAATCCCACCAATCCCCACGGTATCCGCAATCGTCTGTCTGAGTCCATACTTCTTCGGAATTTCAAAATCCGTAATCGTACACGGATCGTATCCTCCGACCTGGATAGCATTGATGACATATTTTGCTCCGCGAAGGGCTTCCTTGCGATCACTGTATGATTTGACGACACAGGTGCTGCCGCTGGTTTTCTTAATATTATTCAGCATGTTCTCCGAGTCTTTCAATCGGATCGGGTCAATATCATACAAAGCAAGTTCAAATCCCTGCAAAGCCGGTGTCTGCATGCAATCCCCCAGAACGTTCTTAGCAAATACGGTACTTCCTGCTCCGATAAATGTAATCTTAGACATCAATAAATTCCCTCCCTAAACTCCATGAATTAATACGCTTTCACAAGACTAACTATATGATAATTGGTCTTTTTTGAATATGGAGCAAAACAAGGGCGATATGGACATTTGTTGTATCATTAGGTAAGCTAACCCTAACACAGCATCCATTTCATCGATTGATATCGCACATGTTTAAGGAGGGCTAACGCATGTCCATTTTGCCGGACCATACACTGTACACGATTGGTATGAATCCTTCGCCTGGCGGTCATGATCTGAACATCCTGTTCAGCGGTGAGGGGACTCCCGTACCGCGCCACAAAATCGGTCCGATCATTCATGATTACTGCCTCATTCATACCGTCTTGACAGGCCAAGGCATATTTGAATGTGCCGGCATCGTACATCATTGCCAGGCAGGCGATACCTTCGTGATCCTTCCCGGTGTTCTTTTCAGCTATGAAGCTGATGATCGGAATCCCTGGCACTATAACTGGGTAGCTTTACAAGAAAAAGGCACCAAGATGCTGCTGGCCGACATGGGTGTTACGCCGGCTAAACCAATTATCCACTGTACGGATGAAGCTGAGTTAAGCTCCCTGGTCGAGATGTACCGTCATCTCCGTCTGGGCTTTAACCGATCGGATCACCCTTGGCTTGAGGATCTCCAGGCTTCCGGATGGCTCCGATTGCTGCTCCATAAGCTGGCGATGTTAAACCGTGAGCATCTTCCGTCGAACTCCAATGACGTGCCTGATATCGAGCGAGGCGTAAGGCAGACCGAGCGCTGGATCTCGACCCAGTATCACCAACAGCTGTCCATTGATCAGATGGCCAAGACACTTGGTTATCACCGGGCACATCTGTCCAAAATGTTCAAACAGCATACTGGCCTGTCACCCATGCAGTATCTCATGAAGGTACGTATCGAAAAAGCCAAGTCGCTCATGAAATCCTCCTTCTCCATTCATGAGATTGCCTCCTCTGTCGGTTTCAATGATGCACTCTATTTCTCCAAGCAGTTCCGCAAATGGACAGGCATGACCCCAAGCGAGTTTAAATACAGTCTGGAGAAAAGCTCTAATAAAGCATGATTTATATACGGGCAAGGACGTAGTGTGGGTCGAACAAGAGCAGACGAAAAAGCCGCCGGCACTCCTGCCGGCAGCTCTTTTTGAAACGATTTAACTTAAGCCCGCGCCTCATACAGCTGCACGATCTCAATAATTGTTTGAACGGCCAATACCATATTGTCGGCGGATACATACTCATACCGCCCGTGGTAGTTCTCCCCGCCCGTGAAAATATTGGGTGTCGGCAGGCCCATGTACGACAGTTGAGAACCGTCGGTGCCCCCACGAATCGGCTCGATAATCGGCGTGATTCCCAGCTTCTCCATGGCTGTCTGGGCGATGTCAACCACTTCTTTGACCGGCTCGATTTTTTCGCGCATATTGTAATATTGATCTTTCATCTGAAGGATGATCCGCTCGGCTCCATACTTGTTTTGAAGCTCTTCAACGATGGAGGCCAGCTTGGCCTTTCTTCCTTCGAACAGCTCCCAGTCATGATCGCGGATAATATAACGGAGCTCGGTCAGCTCCACATCGCCCTCAATGGAGGAGAGATGATAGAAGCCTTCATACCCTTCCGTATGCTCAGGCGCTTCTTCCGCAGGGAGCAAGCTGTTCAGCTCCATGGCGATTTTCGCCGCGTTGACCATTTTACCTTTGGCCGTTCCGGGATGGACATTCTTCCCTTTGCAGGTGACAAGCGCCGCTGCCGCATTAAAGCTTTCGTATTGAAGCTCCCCGAGCGGTCCGCCATCCATCGTATACGCATACTTGGCCCCAAAGGCCTCCACGTCGAATTTGTGCGGTCCTCTCCCGATCTCCTCGTCCGGCGTAAAAGCAACCCGGATTTTACCATGCTTCAGTTCCGGGTGTTGAATCAAATACGCCATCGCCGTCATAATCTCGGCAATTCCCGCTTTATCGTCAGCTCCAAGCAAGGTGGTGCCATCCGTTGTTATGAGTGTATGCCCCTTGTAGCCATTCAGCTCCGGAAAATCCCGCGGGGAGAGCACCACATTCTGCGCCCTGTTCAGAATGATGTCTTGTCCGTCATATTGTTCGACGATCTGCGGCTTGACACCGGCACCCGTAAAATCGGTAGCCGTATCGATATGTGCCAAAAAGCCGATGGTCGGGATTGGTTTATCCGAGTTTGCCGGAAGTGTAGCCATCACATAACCATTCTCATCCATCGTTACGTCCTGCATACCAATTTCCTTCAGCTCGTCCACCAGCAGCTGACCCAGCGTCAGCTGTCCCGGTGTCGAAGGGCAGGTATTACTGTTCTCGTCTGACTGCGTATCCACTTGTGCATAGGTAATGAGTCTGTCGATTACTTCTTTTTTCATAAATTCTCAACTCCAATACGTATGGGTATGTAAGATGCACCTCTCAAATCCATCAAGAGTATACCATATTTGGCCGCGAGCAAAAAAATAACCGTTCCCCAAAACCTCGAAGAACGGTTATTGCGAACCCTAAAATTCGCGCTTTATTCAAAAGCCGGCAGCACACTCTCGGAATAGTTATCCTCGAAGAACTTCTTCACTTCCGGGCTGGTCATCGCCTTCGCAAGCTTCTGGATAGGCTCGGAATCCACATTATCTTTACGAGCCACCAGGGTAATGGTGAAATCGGAGTCGTTGCCTTCGGTTACGAGAGCATCTTTCTTAGGGGTAAGCCCCAGCGGTTTCGCGTATGCTGGCGTCATGGCAACCATATCGACGTCGTCGAGCGTACGGGCCAGCATGAGCAGATCAACCTCGGTGAACTTGTATTGGTGCGGATTCTCCACAATATCCGCCTGCGTCGCTTTAATGCCAACGCCTTCCTTCAGCTTAATCAGGCCGTTCTTCTCGAACATCACCAGCGATCGGCCGATGTTGGAAGGGTCGTTAGCAATCGCGATCGTCGCACCGTCCGGAAGCTCTTCGATGGTCTTATATTTTTTGGAGTAAGCCCCAAAAACGGCATTATAGATCGGCGTGACAGGAACCAATTCCGAGCCGTTGTTCGCATTGTACTCTTCCATGTACGGCACATGCTGGAAAAAGTTTGCATCTACCTCTTTATGAGCCAGCGCATTGTTCGGCTGCACGTTATCGGACAGGATCCGGATATCCAGATTGATGCCTTCCTCCTTCAGCATTGGTTTCACCAGGTCAAGCACCTCGGTCATTGGCGGAATGAGCGTTGCGACTTTTAGCGTCACTTCTTCTTTCGCTTCGGGCGCCGCGTTCTCCGGGGTTTCGTCCTTGGCAGATTGCTGTCCGCAGCCTGCCAGCACCAGCAAGAGGGTCAGCATCAGCAGCATTAATTTCTTATTCATCGTAGGTTACCTCCAGGTAAAATATAGTCTGTGTACATGCGTTCAAAAACATAATTAAACTTTTCTCTTATCCAGCAATCTGGATGCCAGGTTCCCGCCGAACTGAATCGACTGTACCAGAATGATCATAATGATGATCGTAAAGGACATAAGCTCTCCCTCAAATCGCTGGTACCCGTAGCGGATCGCGAAATCCCCGACGCCGCCCCCGCCCACGATTCCCATCACCGTGGAGTACGAGATAAAGCTGATCGTGGATGTTGTCAGCCCGAGCACAAGGCCCGATCGGGCCTCCACATACAGGAATTTGTATATCATCTGAAGTGTGGATGCCCCCATGGAAGCGGCAGCCTCCATCACTTCCTTCGGCACCTCCAGCAAGGATTGCTCAACCAGTCTTGAATAGTAAGCCACCGCAACGACGGATAAAGGCACGGCAGCAGCCAGCGTCCCGAGGGATGTGCCGACAATCCACCTCGTGACCGGAATCATAATGACAACCAGAAGCAGGAACGGGAAGGAGCGTATGACGTTAACCAGGGCATTCAGAATGGAGAATAGCAGGCGATTCTCATACTGCTGGCCTTTTCGGCACAAAAATAGAAGTGTTCCGACCGGAAGACCCAGTATTATGGCGGCAGCAATCGATATGCCCACCATGATGAACGTCTCGCCAATCGCCCGCCATATTTCATTCTGATATTGCAGAACATAGGCAAAATAATCACTCAAATATGAAATGATGTCATTCATGGAACTAACAATCCCCCACTTTCCCTGCACCGTCCGTTGAAGATTCTGAACCCCGAGAAGCCTCTCCATCGCTTAGCTGATTACGGTACGTCCTGCTCAGACGCCCGTTCTCCATTACGGATACATGGTCGCAAATGCCGTTCACCACGTCCATCTCGTGGGAAACGATCACGATGGTTACCCCCAGCGTTCGGTTGATATGCCGGAGCACCTCCAGAATGTCCGCAGTTGTCTGCGGATCCAGGGATGAGGTCGGCTCATCGCACAATAGGACGGTCGGCGAATTGGCTAACGCTCTGGCAATCGCTACCCGCTGCTTCTGCCCGCCGCTTAGCTGAGCGGGATACGACTTCGCTTTATCCTCAAGCCCAACAAAACGCAGGACCTCCTGGACACGCTTCGCCCGCTGGGTCTTCGGTACCTTCGCCAGCTCAAGCGGCATCGACACATTGCCCCATACCGTCCGGTTGCTGACCAGCTGGAATAGCTGAAAGATCATGCCAATCGATCTTCTTGCCTCCCGAAGCTTCCTGCCGCCAAGCGAAGTCAGCTCGTGACCATTTACCACAACTCGGCCGGAATCCGGTCGCTCCAGTACATTCATGAGGCGCAGCAGCGTCGATTTCCCGGCTCCGCTCGTGCCGATGATTCCGTGTATGCTTCCCTTCTCAATATGAAGAGAGACAGTGTCTATCGCCTGATAACGGTCACCGCCGCTGCCAAAGCTTTTACTGACCTCTTGCAGTGAGATCATCATAATCCCCCTCCTTGCACATGAAGAAAGCCCGCTTGGCTATACAGCCTGCGAGCATGTTATGCTGCAACAACTATTGAATCATACCACAATTTTGGACAAAATGTGACACCACTTATTCGCTGCCAGAAAGTGCAAGTTCTCAGGACAAATAAAGCTGATGCCCATACATTCCCGTTAACCGTTCTACCGCCTTATTCAGCAAACTCTCCTCAAAGCCCTCCAAGCCTTCGATGGCTTGGATTTTATCCGCTGGTGACATCTCCTTCTGAAGATGCAAGCTCCAGTTCACGATGGCCTGTACGGCATCCTCATGCTCGAACTGGCCGTAATAGATATGTGCTTTGTACAGATAACTGTCGGCATGCTCGGGAACCAGCTTCAATACCTCGTCAAAAGCAGCCAATGCCGCATCCTCATCCTGATCCTTGTAATAGATCTGTCCCAGTCTGAAATAAGCGCCCGGATGACCCGGCGAAAGCTCCAGCACTTGCAGCGTATCTTCCTTCGCCTGTGCGTAATCCGCCATCGTATAATAGATTCCACTTCGCAGGCTGTACAGGCTGCCTTGCCCCGGGTTCAAGCTGAGCCCTTGAGCGCAGTCCGCTAATCCCCGTTCCAGCTGTCCGGTCTCCACAAAGCAAACGGCACGAAACTCGTAAAATCTCGGATTCGACGGGTGCGCCTGAATCGCCTGGGAATAAGCGTCGATAGCGAGGTCCCACATACCCATCTCCTTATATATATGACCACTGGCCGCCAGATAAGTCGGATGCTCGGAGAAGGACTCCTCCTGCTTAACCGCTTCCTGCAGCTCAAGCAGCGCTTCCTCGTTGCGTCCTTGAAGATAGAGCACATAACTCAGCTTGTTGCGGATTTCAGTCCCATCCTGAAGAGCGGCTGCTTCCTTCAAAGCTTGCTCCGCGGATGGCAGATCATTCATCTCCATATAAATATCGGCGCGCTGTACATAGTTGGGGGCATCATCATTCTCAAGCTTAAGCAGCTTGTCATTAATCGCGAGCGCCTCCTCCTGACGACCCAGCCGGTAGTAACAATCGGCCATCCAATAACAGGCCAGCGGGGAGTCCGGCTGTCTTGCATACAGTTTCGAAATCAGCTCGTAGGCTTGCTCTTCCAGGCCATCCTCGCGATAGATCCGAGCCAAGTCGAAATACGCACGGTAATCGTCCGGCTCCGCTTCAATGGCCCACTCCAAATCCGCTTTGGCTGCATTTTTGTTATCAGACCGGTTGAAGACCTCCGCTCTCTTTAAGTAAAGCTCGTATGAATCCGGATACATCTCGATGGCCTCCGATAAATAGTGTTCGGCCTGTCCCATGTCCCCAAGCTGCACGTACAGGTCCGCCATGGGCTTCCGAAAGGAATACGCCTCCCGCACTTGCCGCTGAAACGTCTGAAATGCGCCATAGCTGTAATTGGTGCTGTCTGCGAACAACGCATATCCGCCATCCGCTTCCGCCTCATACCGATCAGCCAGCTGGATCCCCTCCTGCAGCACACCCACGGCTTCCTGCACATGATCCATCAGATCCAGGGATACGGACAGCATGTAATAATACATCGGGATGGCGCGTTCCGGCTTCTCGATGCTTAAGCGAAAATAGTGCGCCGCCTCCGCCGGGTTGCCGCTCTCATAAAAGGTCATGCCCAGCTCATAGTAAGTCGAAATAACCGTGCTGTCGTCCTCTCTCTTGATGCTTTCCTTCAGATCCCGGATCGCCTCATCATACTGGTTCAAATCCTTGTGGGCAATCCCCCGGGTATACCAATTCATATAATTGTCGGCATTCAATCGAATCGCTTCATTTAGATCCTCAATGGCCTCGCGCTCCCGGTTCAGCTCACGCAAAATATGAGCGCGCCGCTCATAAGCGCGATGGCTTCCGCTCGTATCGATCACGCGCCCCAAATAAGCTACGGCCTCTTCCGAATGGCCGCTGTTGTGCAGCAGTTCCGCATAGTGCAGCTTATCATTGAAACTGGTAATGGCACTTTCGCCTTTTCTCATATATTTAAGGGCTTGTTCAAAATCCCGCTTCTTCCTGTAATGGTTACCGATACGGAACCAGATCCGCTTCATCAACTTCATGGTGGCTCATCCTTTGTATGTAGATGTTATTCTTGGGCTCGTATAATTAGAGCAGAGGACTCCTTCCTCTCATCTCTATATTATACTTCCTCTATGTCCATTTGCACCCAAATTAAAGAGGAACCCTGCAGGCTCCTCTTTAGGTGTGTATCCTATTATATTGTACGAGGTTACCAAAAATGTCCAATCAAAAGGAATACATGCGTTATTTAGTGAAATGATTTGCTTTATTCTGCTTACGGACTTTTCCAGCATAGTATGCTGCTGCACCCAATGAAATTCCCCAGATCAGAAAGAGTGCGTACCAGAAGTATCCCCACACCGCCATGGGGCTTGCATCTTGAGTGGCATACATGGGGGCCGACTGAACTCGGCCAACCGCTAACAAATACTGCATGACGAAGTAAGTAAATCCCCATAATGACAACAAAACAGAACCGATGGCAGCAGGTATAATTAGCAACCATTTCGGTAAGCGTAACCCCCACGGTCTGGCGAAAGCAAGCGCGAATACGGCTGCCAATAAGGCCAGGGTACCCATTCCCCAGTAACCGATCACGTGCGTCCAAAATTCATCAGGCGCTTCACTTGAAGTTTAAGTCGTTTAAATATGCGGTGGAGCCTGCGCGACTTTGTTCAGTACACCTTATGAATCACATCTTCGAAATCGGGATCTTCCATATCGATATCATCCAGCTCGCCCCAGCGGCCCAGCTCTTTAAAAATATCAAGCGTGTTCATCTCGCGGCGGTTCACCTCAATGGTGACGGTGTTATCCAGCGTGCTTGTCACCCGAATTGGGACGGAAAGATCGCCTTCGCGTAAAGATTGATCGGGAATAACAAAAGGACCGCGGAAAGTGACGGTGATCACGGTAGGCAGCCCGATGGTGTCGCGTAAAGACTGTACCGTTCCATCATAAGACAGCTCGCCGTTGTTAATGACCATCACCCGATTGCACAGCTGTTCGATATCATCCATGTCATGCGTCGTGAGCAGTATGGTCTTGCCGAATTGCTCGTTGATCAGCTTAAGAAAATGGCGGATGTTCCGCTTGGCGTTCACGTCCAGGCCGATCGTCGGCTCATCCAGGAACAGCACGTCCGGATCATGCAGCATCGCGGCGGCGAGGTCGGCGCGCATGCGCTGCCCGAGCGACAGCTTACGCACAGGCGTTTCCCAGAACGCCTGTAAATCCAGCAGTTCGGCAAACTGACCGAGCCTGCGCTCCTTGTCCGTCTGATCCACGCTGTACATTTTAGCCAAAATATCGTAGGAATCCTTCACCGGCAAATCCCACCACAGCTGGCTCCGTTGACCGAATACGACGCCCAGATTGTTCACGACGCTGCGCCGTTCCTTGTGCGGATTCATGCCTCCGATGGATACATGACCCGAGGTCGGGTGGAGAATGCCGGTCAGCATTTTGATGGTTGTGGATTTCCCGGCCCCATTTGGTCCGATGTAACCGACGAATTCCCCCTGCTCCACTTGAAAGCTGATTCCCTTCACGGCTTCCTTCGTCCGGTATTCTCTCGTAAACAGGGTTCGCACACCGGAAAAGCGCCCCTCCTTCACAACCGGCGTTTTGAATTCCTTGCGTATGTTGTGGACTTCAATCATTGACGCGTTCCTCCTTTTAGCTCCCTGTACTTTGATATTTGGTCAAACCAAACTGCCAGAATTTCAGACTTAAGTAGAGGCATACCAGAGCCGCTCCAGCCAACGCAGGCAGCACCCAGGCTCCGAGCTCGCCCCGCAGTATGTATAATGACGGGATGTAATTAACTAAACCGACCGGAACCACGATCAGCAGGATCGACGACATCCATTTGGGATACAGCGTGAGCGGATACTGGGCTGCTGTCCGGGCAGCGTCCTCCGTAATATTTTGAAGTTCGGTGATTCGGGTCGTCCAAAAACCGAACGTTGCGGTAGCGAGTCCGATTGAGAACAGGATGACGGCCCCCGTGACGATAATATAAAGCGATTGCGGCACCGCGCTCCATCCAACTTGCCCTGCCGCCATCATGCCATGCAGCGACCACCAGAGCAGAAAACCGCCCTGCAGCACTTCCCCCAGCATAATCCGGAATTTCTGCGGCATGAGCGCCAGCAGTACCGGCATGGGACGGGTCAGCAGCTGATCAAGCTCACCGTTAACCAGGTAGTGTTCAAGATGGTGCACTTCATCCGCAAACGTCCGGTAGAGCGTCTTCGATAAGGTCATAACTGCAAACAAATACCCGATTTCATGCATGGACCATCCCTGGATGGCCCCAAACTTGTAGAGCACGATAGCGACCATAAGGAATTCGGAAATTTGAATCAAGGCGGCGAGAAACGAAGCCAGGATAAAATTAAATTTGTACTGCATGCGGCTTTTGATGCTGGTACGGATCAGAAGCGCGTACAGAGATAGCCAGGATCTTGTGGTCATCCTCCTTGCACCTCCACTTTCCGTCTTAGGAAGTCTGTTGCCAGAAGGCTAGCCAGCGTGAGCAGCACGCACCATAGAAGCGTACCCCATAGATAGGAAACGTCATCAAAACCCAGATAAATTCGAGTCGGCACATAGAGCAGATAAGGATACGGCGACCACCAGGCCAGCGTCTGAAGCCAGCCTGGCAGCCATTCAATCGGAATGAAGAAGCCTGCAAGCAAATTGATCATCGCATGGTTGCCCCAATACAACCAAGACGATTCCGTTGTCCATAATGCGGATGCGCCGATGAGATAGTTGATGCAGATCGATAAGTAGGCGGCACCTGCAAGCGCAATAGCAACATAGAGGAAGGTAGATGCTTTTCCGGGTAAATGCAGCGAGAAGGCAAAGTAATACACCAGGTAGATCGGGATTGATTTGTAAACGAATTGGTAGGCGATTTGCCCCCATTCCTTGGCCATCAAATGACTGAACAAGTGAACGGGACGCATCAAATCCAGAGAAATATGGCCGGTTCGCACGGCTTGGGGAATACCGAGGCCATTCGTGACGAAACTGGAAACCCAGAGCGCAGCTTGCGTAAAGGCGATATAACCGACCATTCCCTGCGTTCCGTAATCTCCGAGCGCGTAGTCTGCACCGAGACCGATCCAGATACAGGCATACATGAAGCCGAACATCGCGCTGGCGATATTGTGCACCATGTGTGCGCCGCGGTACTGCAAATTGCGGGCATAGGCTTTGGAAGCCAATGTAAAATAAAGCATGAAGCACCTCCGATAAGCATTTTAGATGGCAGACCCATCCACTTCAGACAAGGCGAAAATGAGAGAAGGACAATAGCATACCAGAACGTTCCATTTCAGGCAAGACTTTTTTCGGAAGGTAAATCGTGAAGGGATTCGGCGTACAAAAAGGTCAACCAGAAGATTCTGGCTAACCTGATAGTACGAAAGAAGCCTTCTTCTCCCAGGCCAGTTTCGAAAGAAACCACCAAGGGAGTTTGAAGACTTCGTTGTTGGAGCATGAAATTGCTCCGACGTCATCATCATATACGCTGGTACACGTTGTCAGATCACGTCCCTATGCTTCATCGGCCCCTGAAACTCGCCGAAATACTCTATCAGGAAGGACTGGAACTCCCTGGCTGCCTTAGACAGATATCGCCGCTCCAGCCAAGCTACGGTGAAGGTGCGGTAGCAGGAAGGCTTCTCGATGCGCACCATCGCGAAGGACGGCTGTTCATCCCCTTTGCAACCGGGTACAAATGCCGCCCCAAGTCCGGCGGATACGAGGCTGGCCAAAGCTGCAGGTTCATCCACTTCACAGACGACATTCCGGCTGATCCCGGCCAAACGGCAGAACTCCTCGTTCATTTTTCGAAACGGGTGGCCTGCTTTGTATTCGATGAATGCTTCCCCCGCTACCTCCTGAAGGGTTATGTTGGTCCGTCCAGCCAATCGATGACCGTGAGGCACCGCCAAGAACACCTCGGCATGGAGGACCGGGATCTCCCGAATATTGTCTTCATCCAATGCTGCTGCGGTAAAGCATAGATCGACCTCTCCGTTCTCCAACAACTGAACCATCTCCATCATCGAGTCGGGCGCAATCTGGACAATGCGGAAATTCACTTCAGGATACCGTGTGCGGAAAGCACCCAGTGCTCTGGACAGCCGGCTTAGCGCCGTCGTTGCAATACGTATGCTTCCCCTCTCCATACCTGCCAAATCCGACACCTCTCTCTTGCCTTCCTCAATGGCCGAAAGTGCCGTATCTACGCTTTTCAAAAAAGCCTTTCCGAATGAATTGAGCTTGATTTGGCGATTCTGCCGATCAAACAGTTGTACTCCCAAATCTTCCTCCAACCGGGCAATCGTCTTGCTGAGCGCAGGCTGGGCAATTCGAAGTTCCTTCGCAGCTTTGGTCATATGCTCCATTCTAGCCACCGTCTGAAAATAATGCAGCTGAAGCAGTTCCACGGTATCTTCCTCCTTTATTGATAACCTAAAGTATATGAATGCATGTCATAATATATATTTTTATTTATTAACTATCGATTGTAGAATAAATCGTAACCAAAGGAAAGGGGGAAATAACATGAACGAACATCAGCAACAACCACCATCGGCTGAAAAATTAATACGCATTCTGGCTTTTACAATGATTCTCTCATCGATGAGCGCAACCATGTTTAATATCGTACTTCCGGAAATCAGCAAGCAATTCCAGCTTTCCTTTGCCCAAGTCAGTTGGGTATCTTCGATTTACATGCTGATATATGCCATAGGCTCTGTCATATACGGAAAATTGGCTGACACCTATAAACTCAAAAATCTGCTCACCTTCGGTTTGCTCCTCTTCTTTGTCGGTTCCATTACAGGCTTATCGGCACAAGCCTACTGGATGGTCCTGCTGGGCCGGATACTTCAGGCTGCGGGGGCAGCCGTCATTCCGGCAACAGCCATGATCATACCCGTCCGTTACTTCCCGGCAGAAAGCCGTGGCCGCGCGCTTGGCATAACCGCTACCGGACTCGCGATCGGAAGCGCAATTGGGCCGGTGGTCTCGGCTTTGATCGTCAGTGTGTTTCACTGGAGATGGCTCTTCTTCATCCCGGTGTTGATCCTCGTCACCTTGCCCTTGTACCGCAAATATTTGGGCAATGAACAAGGCCAGGGGGGACGGATCGATTGGCTCGGTGGCGGTCTTCTGGCAGGGACGGTTGCGCTGCTGCTCCTTGCGGTGACACAGGGAAGCTGGATATATGGTTTAGGCAGCTTCATGCTGTTCCTGTTATTCCTCCTGCGCATTCGATCGGCTAAAGAGCCTTTTGTTCAGCCACGTTTATTCAGCAACAAAAGCTACTCAGTCGGACTAATGCTCGCCATATTCATCGTGAGTGTCGGTTACGCCCTGCCCTTTCTAACTCCACAGCTGTTGGCGAATATTAACGGTTTGGCTCCGGGGTGGATCGGATTTGTCATGGTGCCGGGAGCCATCGTCACGGCCATGCTTGGCGGAAGAGGCGGTAAGCTCGCGGATACCAAGGGAACACGTTATCTATTCTATATAGCGTCCACCCTGCTTCTGGTCTGTTTCGCTCTGTTGTCCACCTTCGCGGGCATATCGCCATTCCTCATTGCGCTGTTTCTGATCTTCGGCAATGTGGGGCAAATGTTTATGCAAATCTCGCTCTCCAAGACGATTTCCTTGTCGCTGCCCAAAGAACAAACCGGCGTCGGTATGGGATTGTTCTCTCTGCTCAACTTCCTGTCAGGTGCGATCGCCACAGGGGTATACGGCAAAGCCGTCGATCTTGGCGCAGGAAGTTCCTGGAATCCGCTGAATCTGTTCCAGGGAGCCTCCACCTACAGCAACATCTATATCGTCCTGTTTGCCTTACAAGCTGGAGTTCTCCTGCTGTTTATGCTGCAATTTGGCAGAGCGGGACAGCGTAAGCTGCAGGTTCAAACCCCAGTTTCTAAGTAAGGAGAGAACAACAGATTAACCAGGTCAATAGAAAAACCACCGGAGTAACAATAGGCTTCTTCAAGCCTCTCCGGTGGTTTTGATTCTATTTTAATGCGTGTTCCAATATGGCATGATGCCCTCAACAGACAACCATAGTCTATGCCGGGTAAAACCTCATTGCGGAAACCGCGGCAGCAAAGTGATGCTGGACGTTGATGGTACACTCCTCCACCTTGGCACTGGTGCAATATTACATGGCTGCTCGTTTCAGCTGGCCGTAATACAGGTCGCTGTAGAACCCTCCCTGCTTCAGCAGTTCATCATGAGAGCCTTGCTCCAGCAGGCGCCCATCCTTCAGCACCAGGATGCGGTCCGCCGAGCGGATCGTATTTAGACGATGGGCAATCACGAAGCTCGTCCTTCCCTTCATTAACCGCTGCAATCCTTCCTGGATCTTGATCTCCGTTACCGTATCGATGCTGCTTGTCGCTTCATCCAGCACCAGCATGGAAGGGTTGGCCAGAATCGCCCTCGCGATCGCTAGCAGCTGCTTCTGGCCTTGGCTGATGCCACTGCCGTCAGGCTTGAGTTTCTTGTCATAACCGTCCTTCATCCGCACGATAAACGAGTGGGCATTGGCCAGCTTCGCGGCTTCTTCCACTTCCTCATCGGTGGCATCCAGCCGTCCGAAGCGGATATTCTCCCGGATCGTGCCCTGGAAGAGGAAGGAATCCTGCAGCACAAAAGCCATCTGCGAGCGCAGGCTCTCCCTGCGAATCGAAGAAATATCCCGCCCGTCGAGGGTTATGCTTCCGCTGTTCGGATCGTAGAACCGGGAGAGAAGCTGAATTAAGGTCGTTTTCCCTGCGCCGGTCGGACCGACCAGCGCAATCATCTCGCCGGGTTTCGCTTCAAAGCTGATTCCTTCCAGCGTGTCTCCGTCTTTTTCATAAGAAAACGATACGTTGTCGAACTTCACCGCACCCTCCACGCTTTTCAGCGTGACAGCAGCCCCTTCATCCTTCGCTTCAACCTCTTCATCCAGCACTTCGAATACGCGTTCCGCACCCGCGATGGCTGATAGCAGCGTATTCCATTGGTTCGCCAGATCGTTCAGCGGTCTCGTAAACTGTCGCGCGTAACTCTCAAATATAATGATGACGCCGATCGTAATATGTCCCTGGATCGCCATGATACCGCCAATTCCCGCTACGATCGCAAAGCTCAAGTTGTTGAGTCCGTTCATCAGTTTCGGAATAAAGCCTGAGATGCTCTGCGCCCAGAAGCCCGAAAGGCGAATCCGTTGATTGCGCTCATCAAATTCGCGGACAACCCGTTCTTCCTGGGAAAAAGCCTTAATAATCCGCTGTCCTGACAGCGTTTCTTCAATATACCCGTTCAGATCCCCCAGGTTGCGTTGACGCTCTTTGAACAAGGGGCCTGTCCGTCGGGTGATCCAGCGCATCCCCATCATCATCAGCGGCACAACCAGGAAGGTCAGTAGCGTAAGCAGCGGGCTAAGCCATAACATGACGGATAATGTACCGATTAAGGTCAGCGCGCTCGAGAAGATTTGAATGGCTGAGCTGTTCAGCGTTGAGCTCACGTTCTCGATATCGTTCGTCAGACGGCTCATGATCTCACCCTGTTGGCGCTTGCCATAGAACGGTATCGGGAGCCGGTGCAGATGCGTGAACAGATCCATCCGCATCCGGTACACCGTTTCTTGAGCGATGCCGATCATCCAGACGTTGTGCAGCCAGGTGGTTAAAGCCTGAAGGACATAGACGGCGGCTAGGCCAACGAGAAAATACAACCAGGCCGAGTCGATGGAGCTGTCCGGATTACGTACATCATCCAGAAATTTGTCCACCCCGACGCCGAGCAGATAGGGACCGAGCAGCGCCAGGCCCGAACTGAACATCACCATCAGCAGTACAAGTGCGAGCTTCCCTTTGCGGCGGGCAAGATAAGCCCATATTCTGGAGAGGGTAGCCGACCAGTTTTTGGCCTTGGCTTTTGGCTTACCGCCCTTGCCGGCATCCTTATTGTTGCCAAGATCGATCTTCGGTCTTGGATGACGAAACGGTTCAGTGAATGCCTTGAGCATGCTGCTGCGCCTCCTCTCCGTATTGGGATTCATAGATGCGTCGATACAGAGCGGAACTTTCCATCAAAGCGTCGTGGTTCCCTTTTCCAATCAAACGCCCATCATCCAGCAGCAGAATCAAATCAGCCGAAGTGGTCGAGCTGATCTTCTGCGTGATCAAAAACGTCGTGCAGGACAAATCCTTCAGGGCATCCAGCAAGGCACCTTCCGTACGGACGTCAAGGGCGCTGGTGCTGTCGTCCAGAATAAGGATGGCGGGCTTTCGTACGAGTGCTCGTGCAATGGACAAGCGCTGCTTCTGCCCGCCGGACAAGTTGACTCCCCGCTGGCCCAGCATCGTGTCATAGCCCTTAGGCAAATGCTCGATGGTATCATGGATTTGGGCTCTGCGCGCCGCTTCTTTAATTTCCTCCATGGAAGCATCCTCGCGTCCCCAGGCAATGTTCTCCCGGACCGTACCGGAGAAGAGCAGCACTTCCTGCGGCACATAACCGATGCTGCTGCGCAGATTCACCTCATCGATCGATCCGGCATCCATTCCGTCTACGAGCACGGTCCCCTTCTCTTCCTCGTAAAGCCGTGGAATCAGCTGCACTAACGAAGATTTGCCGGAACCTGTTGCTCCCATAATCGCGATCCGCTCTCCGGGCCTCGCTTCAAAGGAAATATCCGTCAGCACGTCGATATCGCTGCCCGGGTAGCTGAAGCTCACTTGCTCGAACTTCACGCCCCCTTGAATTTCAACCTTTTTATTTTTATCCTTACCCGCGCTTGCTGCATCCTCTTCGGTCTTTAAAACTTCCTGCGTCCGCTGGGCGGAAGCGCGCCCCCGGGAGAAGGCAACGACAACCCAAGACAGGGCGGACATGGCACCAATACAACGTAGAGAATAATTGACAACGGCAACCACTTCGCCGACGCTGGCACTGCCGGACGCGATGTCTTTGCGGCCAAACCACAGGACCGCCATAATCCCTGCATTCATAATGAGAAGAATAAACGGCATCGTCGTTTCCGTTAATCGCAAGGTCGAGATCGTAGTGCTCATCAGCTTGCCCGAGGTACGGCCAAAGCGTTCAATCTCGTGACCCATGCGCACGAATACGCGAATCAACCGGATCCCGGTCAAATTCTCCTGGATGACACCGTTTACCGCATCCAGTCGCTGCTGTACATTGCGGAACGCATCCGCTGCCCGCTTCATAATCCAAGCGATAAAAATAAACAACAACGGCACGGTAAGGACAAGCAGCATGCCCAGCTTCACATTCACGACCAATGCCATGATAATGCTTCCTAACACAACTAGCGGAACACGCGTCATAAACCGTAAACCCATGAACACCGTATCCTGAATCTGGGTGACGTCACCCGTAAGTCTGGTAATCAATGATGAGGTAGCAAACCGGTTAAAAATCGAATAGGAGAAGGACTGCACCTTTTCATACAGCTGATCACGCAGATCATAGCCGAGTCCCTGACTCGTATGCGCCGCAAAAAAAGAGCTGGATATCCCCGCTATAAAGGCAATAATAGCGCTTCCAGTTAAAACGGCTCCCCACATCCATACGACGGACAAATCCTGTTTCTGAATGCCGTCGTCAATGATTTTAGAGATGAGCAGCGGCTGAATCAGCTCAACGGTGAGCTCAATCAGCATCATGACCAGTGCCGCAATCGCTGCTACGCGGTACTTTTTCAAGATCGAGAAGACCATTCCCATATGCATTCCTCCGAGGCTGAAGACCTTTATCATGTTCTATCATCAATTACCCACTGGTCTTCATGTAGTAGCAATATTAGTTCGTACAAGAGCTGGATATGTCTATTATAATATATTTTCTCCTATAACTTACCGGCTGATTAAAAATATCACGGGAATGCACATTTCAAAACGCAATGGTTGACATGTGTAGGGAGCTGTACACCGGAGATGAAAAAGAGAGCCTATTCTTCAGGATTGTCTCCTCTCGAATAGGGCTCTCTTGTTGAAACATATATCTATTCCACTGATTTCAGCGCTTCAATCATATCAATCCGCTTCAGTTTGTAATGCATGGAGGCCATGACAATGGCCGAGAACAACAGTGTCAGCAGTGCCGCATAGCCGTAACTGATTCCATGGATGGCGGGACTGAACATCATCGCGTCCACTTCCGCGGTCAGGAGAACGAACCGGTGCAGGAACACGCCTCCCAGACTGCCCGCTATGATCCCCAGCACGGTCAGAATCATATTTTCGCGATAAATGTACATGGTTACTTCCTTATCATAGAAGCCAAGCACCTTGATCGTTGACAGCTCCCGTATCCGCTCAGATACGTTAATATTCGTCAGATTGTACAGGACGACAAACGCGAGCGCTGCTGCAGATACAATCAGGACAACCACCACGACGTTCATGCTGTCCATCGTATCACTAAAGGCATTGCTTACTCCACTCGTGAAGCTGACCATCGCCACCCGCTGGCTTGCGGTTAACGTTTCTCCAAGCTGGTCCTCCCACTCCGGATCGTGATTGTTGTTGTCATACGTCAGCAATTGACTGTTCACTTCCGGCGTCCCATCAAAAATCTCTTCGTAATACAGCGGCGTCATATAGACGTAGTGCATAGCATAGTTCTCCGTTATCCCGGCTACACGTATCTCATAAGGATGGTTGTCGCTGTTCTGGACGGTGAAAGTACTGCCGATCTTGAGATCAAACAGCTTGGCGAGCTTCTCGGTAATGATCGCACCGTCATCCGTCAGGGACAGTGTCTTCTCTTGCCCACGGGATTTCAGGACGATAAAGGAATCGATCTCCTCCGGCGATTGCGGCACGAACAAACTCACATCCTGGGCGTTCACCCCGGGGGCGGTCGCGGTCATCGCCTCTTGGGTCACATTCAAAATACCCGTAATCTCCGGCGTATCCGCAATGCGCTTGTTATAATCCTCCAGCATGCTGCTATCGCCGTTATCGTCTTGAAATACAACCGTCGCTTGATGCTGCATGATCTTTCCGTATTGCAGCGGCGCGATATCCCCGATGGAATCCTTGAGACCGAAACCGGTCAGAATCAGAGCCGTGCAACCGGCAACGCCGCAGACAGTCATAAACATCCGCTGCTTGTAGCGGAACAGATTGCGGGCGGTTACTTTTCCAATAAAACCGAGTCGGTTCCACACCCAAGGCACTCGCTCCAGCCATATGCGGGATCCGTTCTTAGGCGCTCTTGGACGCATCAGGACCGAAGCGTTGCTTCGAAGTTCCACTCGCGTTGCCACATAAGCTGTCATGGTCGTACAGAGCACAGCCACGACAATCGAGATAATGCTGTAGCTGAGATAAAAACGGGTTCGCACATCCGGCAGATTATATAAAGCGCCGTAAGCATCATAGATAATCGCAGGAAACAAGGTGAAGCCGATAGCCAGTCCGGCTGCTGAGGCCGCAACACTGGCCAGCGTCGAATAGACCAGAAATTTTTTCATCACATCCCGGTTGCTGTATCCAAGTGCTTTCAAGGTTCCAATCTGCAACCGCTGCTCCTCAACCATCCGAGTCATCGTTGTCAGGCTGACGAGGGCGGCGATCAGGAAAAAGAACACCGGGAATGCCGTTGCAATGGAAGATAAGCGGTCTGCATTATCGCTGTACTCGGTATACCCCGGATTGACGCTGCGGTCCATAACGTAGACTTTGGGCAGCTCGAGCTGATCCAGCTCCTTCTGTCCCTCAGCCACTTCCTTCTCGCCATCCGCGATTTCCCGTTCAGCTTTTACTTTTTCTTCATTAAATTTCTTTAGGCCCTCCTGGTACTCCTCCTGCCCTTCGATAAGCTCCGCTTTCGCATCCGCGAGCTTGGCTTCCCCTGCCTGTTTAGCCGCAGCAAGCTCCTCCGTTCCTTGCTTCAACGAAGCTTCACCCTGCACAAGCTGACGCTCGGCTTCCCGAAGCTTGGCTTGTCCTTCTTTCAGCTCTGCTCGGCTTGCATGCAGCTTCTGCTGAGCGTTATCCAGCTGCAGGGAAGCTTCGTTTAAACCGCTCTGGAACGCAGAAGCAGCCTTTTGCAAAGCAGCGCCATCCAAAGTGCCTCCCATGAAACCCGTAGTAGCTGCTCCTAGTTTCGGATCGGCCGCCTGAGCCGCCGAGAGCAGTTCTTGCCTCTGCTCTTCCGGTATGCCCTCCGGATCTAAACCGGAGATTTGCTGCAGCGCCTTCGCTAATTGCTGCCCTTGTGCCAGCTTTGGTGCCAGCTCCGACTTCTGTTGATCCAGTTGACTTTGACCCATCTTAAGCTGAGATTGTCCTTGCTCCAACTGCTGCCGATTCCGCTTCAGCTCCGCTCTGCCTTGGGCAAGCTTTTTGGCCGCGGAATCCAGCTTGGCTTGCCCCTGGTCCAGCTCGGTTTGAAGCTTGTTGACGCCATCGCGGTAGGATTGCTCGCCTTCATTCAGCTTGACCTTCGCATCATTTAACTTCTGCTCCGCATCGGCCAGCTGTTTCTTGGCATCCTCGATTTTGTCCATGGCCTCATCCAGCTTCTTCTGACCGTTGACACGAATCTCTGTCAGCCGCTCCTGCGGCATGGTCTCCAGTGCCAGTTCTACCGCTTCTTTGTGCCGTTTGATCTTCTCGTCATACTCAGGCGTATAGGGAGCTGATTCAGCGGTGTCTTGAAAGGTCAGGTAGGCTTCCGTATATACAGATAGTTTAAAGTCCTTCTCCGGTATAACGGCGAACACATCCGCTGTCCCCTTACCGATGCCGCTCGTTCCCCGGCTCATGCTGCTGATGAACAGCGGACTCTTCGCCCTTCCCACAACCGTGTAAGTTAGGTGGTCAAACTTTTTCTTGAGGTTGACTTCCTGATTCGGATTGGTAAAGGTAATCTGATCCCCCAGTTTAAACTCATTTCCGCGGTCTCCTGCGTCGATGACGATTTCCCCTGTGGCCTCCGGCATTCGGCCTTCTGTAAGCACATATTGATTCAGATTATTTCCTGGGTCATAGGAGAGGACCTTCGCGATCCGCCCGCTGTCACCGAGGAATACGTCTGTGCTGTAGCCAGGTTGAACCTCATCCACTCCGGCAACCAACTTCAGCTTCTCGATATCGCTTTGTTCGAGACCCAAGGTGGACTGAACCTTAAGATCCATCAGCTTTAAATCGCTATAGTAGTGATCCGCGGTGTCCAGCATATCTGGACCCGTGGCTTTAATCCCCGCAAAAAAACCGACGCCGAGCATAATAATGGCAAAAATGGACAGAAACCGAGCTTTTGTCCGCGATATTTCCCGGAAAATATCAGTCCACAGCGCTCTTTTCTTCATGATATGTATCTCCCTACCACTCGATGTTGTCTACAGAAACGGGGGTCGGATTCAAAACCATGTTCCGGACCTTGGCATTGTTGATCTCGATGACCCGATCCGCCATCGGCGTCAGGGCAGAATTATGCGTAATGACGATAACCGTCGTTCCGGTATGGCGGCAGGTGTCTTGGAGCAGCTTCAGCACCTGCTTTCCGGTATGGTAATCAAGCGCACCCGTGGGTTCATCGCAGAGAAGCAGCTTCGGCTGCTTGGCGAGTGCTCTGGCAATCGCTACCCGCTGCTGTTCCCCGCCGGACAGCTGTGCCGGAAAATTGTTCAGACGATTACCAAGGCCGACATCCCGTAGTACTTGTTCGGCGTCCAAAGCCCGGGGAGAAATCTGCGAAGCCAGTTCCACATTTTCTTTGGTCGTCAGATTGGGAACCAGATTATAAAATTGAAACACAAATCCGACGTCATTGCGCCGATAGCCGGTCAACTCCTTGCTGTTAAACCTGGCAATATCCGTTCCATCCACCAGCACTTGTCCCTCATCCGCGGTATCCATGCCGCCCAATATATTCAGCACCGTGGATTTACCTGCGCCGCTGGGACCGACTATGATCGCAAACTCGCCTTTTTCGATCTCCAGGTTGATTCCATCATTGGCTACAATGGTGGTCTCTCCCATCCGGTAGCGCTTATATTCATCCTTCATGCTCACAAAAGCCATGTTACTCCACTCCCAACTCATGGTTGCAATTTCGGCTTGAATCGTTATGTAAACTTATGTAACCCAAATGGAGGCTTAACCTGAGCTCTAGCCGTAGGGCTGTTCACCGCGTATTGATACGTCCTTCGGCATCTGCCGCAATCATTGTGCTATGCCTCGTATCTGTGCATTTTCCGTTGTTAGATTCCTTGTTATAGCGTTCATTCAATGAAATGGTTCTTTAATCCAGTGTAGCATAAACAAATCGGCCAAAGAAAACGCAGCAGCCCCCGCGATGGCAATGTCACAGAATGTTCCAAATTCGAAATAACCCGAGCAGCACAAAAAAAAGCGCTTCTTCACCTGCGAAGAAGCGCTTCTCTGATGGATTTAAAGTCAATCGATATGTCCGGTCAACTCCGCTGCCGGGATATCCTTGCCCTCGACCCAATCCCTGAACGAAAAATCAAGCGCACTGCCCTGAGCAAGCGAAGTCATGACTCTTCCTTCTTCGAAGGCGTACGAAAAGGTATGCAGCGTTCCAAACAAATCGTCGTAATCCGTAAAAAACAACGGGGACTCTCGCTCCTTAAACAAACCGAATGCTTCAGTTTGGGTCAACTGTGTGGCATCCAGGCCATCGATGTAACGTTTACGCCCAAGGGAATGCTCGATGGAAGGCCTGTTCTTACCCGTCAACGCTTCGTAATGGTTACCGCAGGCGATTGCCGCCTCCCCGCCCGCACGGGTAATGACTTGATCCGGACTTGCTTCGACAACGGCCATGTTCCCTCGTGCATCTCCTATTGAAAAGTTATAGCAAGCCGCATGGGGAATATGGCGCAGCATATAAGACACTTCTTCTACGGTAGCGCATGATTCCAATATCATCCGAACGCCGACCCATGGCGACAGGCCCGTCCGGTATCCGTCAAAGCTCACAAAGTGCAGCCCGGCGGCAAGTCCCTTTTCATTAACCCCGTCATGCCGACCTATGGCCTGCAAATTATAACCTACGGTCGCCAAGCCTTGTTCGGGTTGAGCCGCGGTAAAATAACCATCGTAAAACGCAGGCGTAAAATCGTAATTTCTTACGTAATACGAAGGGGTAATCATCGCCGAACAGCCCATGGCCGCGATCTTTGGAACATCGTATCCCCCTAGGAGAGCGGCGGCCTTGGGAAACGGCATTTCCAAGCCTTCCGCCAGTCCTTCAAGCTCCGATAGCAGCTGTGGGGCAAACTCGTTATAGATGCTCTTCAACTGTTCCGTGTCGATATTCGGTTTGGTGACTGCTTCGAATGCTTTCAATATCGGTTGATTTCGCAGACTGCGACCCAGCTTAAGCCCGTTATGATAGTTATCTTCTCTAAGCTGCATGATGTGTACCGTGTAATCCGGCATTTTAACCCCTCCACCCCGGCGATTTCCATATGGGAATATATCCCTTACCCGATTATAAATGCAATTCATCCATCTTCCAATAAAAAGCTCCGACCCGGCATGTTTACATGCTCAGAAGGAGCAGATTTATTATACGCGGGGCAATTGTTCAAATACTTGAACGTATTGCTCATATTTTTCGGACCAGGCCTCTTTGCGCGATTCCAGCGTCCTGCCATCCAGGAGAGCCCCAATGACGTCCAGACATACGTCCCAACCGGCAATATCCTTCGGTGTATGATCCGTAATTTTCGTTATCATCTCGATCAATACCAGACGACAGCCTTCGGCCTCGGGATGCAGCTCAAAACGCACCCGGTCCTCTCCCCACGTATACTCCAATACCGATAACTCCCGATAGTCCGTAATTTCAAATTCTTCGAACGTTCCGTCCTGCATGTCAAATGTAATTCTGCCGCCTTGGCGCAAATCTTCCACCTTCAGCTCCGAAAACCACTGCGTCAGCTTGCCATTATCCGTCAGATAAGACCACACCTTCTCAACCGAATGCTTCAGACGGCGTTCAAATCGGACGGTCGTTCCGAACTCGTCTTGCTGTACAACTGCCAGCATTTTTCATCCTCCTCAAGAATGTATTATTCAACATGGGTTCTTTCAATCAAATTACATTCCGATGTTCAAGGAGCTTCATCCTCATCCAGCAGTCTCTCCAGATCATCCAGCTTGTTCGTCCAGAATTGACGATAAGGCTCCAGCCAGTCATGGATTTCCTCCAGAGGCTTGGCATTCAGGCTGTACACATGCCTTTGAGCCTCTTTCCGCAGAGAGACTAGACCAGCCTCCCTCAAGATGCGCAAATGCTTTGATACGCCGGGTTGACTGAGCTGCACGAGATCTACCATCTCGCCCACCGTGTACTCTTTTACGCGCAGGTGGTCCAATATCGTCCTGCGGTTCGGTTCTGCCAATACTTCAAAAAGGTTATCGTTCAACATGTTCATTATATTACTACACAGTTATATTTCTGTAAAGTTATATAAAAAACAACACGATCTTTGAACAAACATAACACCTTCCTTATATTGAACCTATCCGCCGCTGCTCCCTCACGCCTGCCATCCCGAGAATCCCGCCGACTGGAAGTACTCGATGATTTTTATCCATCCCCGGTGGCTGGGTGCCCCCCTTCGGACTTTGATTCCAATTCCCATCAACCCCATATGCCCATCCTGCATCCGAAATATCAAAACAAACGATCCCGGCATCTTATCCATTCCTGCAGGACACTGCTTTCAATAAAGGGAAGAAAAACAGCAAACCTCTGCTGTCTCTTCCCTTCTTTATGGTCAGGTACTAAAAAATATTTTTGTATTGCCGATGTTATAGTTGAAACTTTATTCAAGGCCAATGCGTCATATTGTAGAGGAAAATAATAACAAAGCTAAATTTCAGGAGGTTGAGTGTGTGAAAAGAATATGGACTGCCTTGCTAGCAGCTATACTGTTAATCCCCATGACATTCCAATCGCAGGCACAGGCGGCAGTGAACATCAGCGTCTTGATTGACGGTGTCAAGCTGTATACGCCTCAAGCACCTATCATGATCCAAGGACGCGTCATGCTTCCGATGAGATCCATCTTCGAAGCCTTGGATGCATCGGTCAAGTGGAATCAAAAAACGAAAACCGTCACAGCGACCAAGAATGGCACAACCGTCATTCTAAAAATCAACTCCAAGACGGCCACCATCAATAACAAGACGGTAGCGCTGGATGTTCCGGCGAAAAACTTAAAAGGAAATACCATGGTTCCAGTGCGCTTCGTAAGTGAAGCCCTCGGTCAAAAAATCGGCTGGAATTCCAAAACGAAAACGGTCACCGTCAAAACAACGAACAATTCAGGCGGCGGTGGAAATAATACCGGTATCGTACCGGTGAATTATGTGACCCTTCGGGACATCGGCAACGCCGGCGACGGCCGCGATCTGCAGGTCAGCTTCTCCAAATCGTCGACCGAATCATTAATATCGCATTACCGCGTGATGATTGTGAAGCAGTCCAAGACGTTAAACCAATCAGAGGCACAGCGCGTGTCCTCCGCAGCTTACACAACGGTGTACCCGTCCGGCTCGGATCAGACTCTGACCCTCACGTCGGGTTCAAGGGATGTGGATAATGATCTTATCCGCGATAACCAGTCTTATAAAGCTTACGTATTGGCAGTTAGCGACACAGGCGGCACATATGCCCTTTCCTCGGCTTCGCCGTCGTTGACGCTGACCAACACCAATTCGGTGAACGGGGCAACCAACGTGAAGGCAAGCGATGTGAGCGACTACGGCGATGGCCGTGATCTGCAGGTCAGCTTCACGCGTGCCCAGAACGAGAGCAATGTAACCAACTATCGCGTATTTGCGGTAAAAACGAAGGATGTTGCCAACTTTAATCTGGCGGCAGCCAAATCCGTCCCAAGCCAGAATTATACGACGGTGAGCAAAACCAGTACGACGAATACAACGCTGTCCACGACGCTGAGTTCTTCTGCTCGCGATACTTCAAATGAGCTCATCCGAAGCGGTGTCGCTTACACTGTGTTTGTCCTATCTGTCAGCAGCAACGAGAGTGTGCTTGCAAGCAACCTGTCTTCAGGTTCGTCTTCCATCACGCTCAACACAGGAACCGCAACGGTTCCATCCATTACGCAAGTGACGGATATCAGCGATTATGGTGATGGCCGCGACCTTCGGGTAAGCTTTAACAAGGTATCCAACGAATCCAACATTCACTCTTATCGCGTGTTTGTCGTAAAGGACAGCAATTACAGCAGCTTCAACTTGAGCAAAGCCAATGCTGTGTCCAGCTACAACTACACCCAAGTCAACAAAACCGGGAATAACATCAACAACTTGACGCTGGCGTCGGGTGCTAGAGACGTAGACGGAGCAACGATTCGCAACGGTGTGTACTATCGCGTATTCGTCATGGCCGTGGACTACAATAACTCCAATAACAACGTGCTGTCCGCTCCATCGAGCTCCATCATCTTGAGTTCCAGTACCAATCTGGGCGCAGTTACCAATCTGTCCGTCACTGACGTGAACAACTACAATGACGGACGCGATCTGCAGGTGTCATTCACCCAGCCGTCTGATCGTTCTAACATCAGCTATTACCAGGTATTCGTTGTAAAATCATCTGATAGTTATTTTGATCTGAATAGAGCCAATAACTTAAACAACAGCTATTATTACACTCAAATCAATAAGAATAACAGCAGCAACTACATTACTCAAAGCCTGAATTCCAACAGCCGTGATATCGATGGAGAGCTGATTCGCAATGGTATCAGCTATCGCGTATACGTCCTGTCCGTAGGATATTCGGGCAATAACAATGCATTATCCAATTACTCATCGATTACGCTTGGAAACAACAATCAGGGCAATGTAAACCCAGTTTCCACGCCAACATTGTCCATTATCGGCAATAATGGTGACGGAAGCGACCTTAGAGTCGCCTTCAATCCTGCTAATGGTGAAAACTTCATCGACCATTACCGGATTCTCGTTGTGAAGTCTTCCAAGAGCCTGACTGTGTCCCAAGCTTATGACAACAAGAATTACACCACGGTTTACAAAACCGGCGGCACTATCACTCGAGATTTGACCAACACGACCAAGGATTCTGATGGGGATCTCATTCAAAGAGGTTCAAGCTACCGGGTGTATGTCTTGTCGGTAGGCTACTCGAATTACGGCAGAGCACTTTCATCCGTCTCTCGTGACGTAACAATACAAGGCGTGACTGAAGTTGGTAAGGCTACGAACGTTACGGCAGCTGATGTGAACGATAATAATAACGCAAGCGACTTGAAAGTATCGTTTACCAAGGCTGCAAATGAAACCAACATTAAGGAATACCGGATCATGGTCGTGAAGCAAGCTAACGCTGGTAACTTTAATGTAGCTCAAGCTAACAATGTATCTTACTTCGACAGAGTACCGATCGGCTCCAATTTTGAGGATGTTCTGAGAGCTGGAACAAGAGATGTTAACAATGAGCCAATACGCAATTTGGTGGATTATCAAGTTTTCGTATTGTCCGTAAGCAACAATGGTTCAATAAGTAATGCCCTGTCGGCACCATCTGCACCGATTAAGCTTACGGGTAGCGCCGTCACGGTTCCTTCGGACGTGTATGCCGGGATTGAAAGCACCAACGGCAACAGCAGCGACATTGTTGTCAAATTTAATCCTTCCTCAGGAAGTGTTAAAGAATATCGAATCATGGTCGTACCGAGCAACCAAAGTTTCGGACTGGACGACGCCAACAAAGTCACCAAGGAACAATTGTATACGAAGGTATCGCCATCTCCTAACAGAATCGAGCACAAATTGTCCGCAGGTTTAGCGGACGTCAACGGTGCAGCTATCGTAACTGGTACTAAATATAGGGTTTACATCCTTGCTGTAGCTGATGGCACTGTTTCTACCAACAACAGCATCTCCAATTCTTCTTCGGAATTCGAAATCCCGAACCCGATCCGGACAACGGGCGTTACAGCCAAGCTGGATGCAAGCGGGAAGCTTCAAGTTGATTTCAAGAAAGCGATCGATGAGCGCAGCATTACGGCATACCGCCTGTTGTTTGTAGAGAAAGACAACATCAAGAACTTCGATCTTAAAGCTGCAACGGCAGCCGCTGCGAAAGAGGATAAGAACGCAACAATAAAACCCGATGGCAAAGATATCTCGACTCTGATTGATATCCCTGCTAAAGATGCCTTCGGAAAAGACATACAAGACAATACGGAATACGCCGTTTATGTCTTGTCGGTACTGTCCAAAGATAAGAAAATCGCTTCGAGTGCTCAATCCGTAACACCTTTATCCGAAGCATCCAAAACGCTTGTTTTAATTAAAAAGCCTTAGTCGAAGGTAGAATAACATTCTATAACATAAGAGCTGTTCCTCCTGTCAAATATGACAGGAGGAACAGCTCTTTTTATCCCCTTCCACCCATCAAGCCCTCTTCTGTAACCACCTGTATCTCATAACTAATTTCTACATGATTTTATGACGAATTATCCGGGTACTTCCAAATGGGAAAATATGATAATTTAACTTAGAAATCGCTTTCAATAAAGGTTTGGAGGTGAATGTCTACCTTTAAGATTCCCTCGTGACAGTAAGAATTCTACACCCAGCAGATATCTCACACGAAGTCATTCTAGTTAAACATCGATTTACAACTTCATGACTAAGGAGATGCTAATGATAAACCTGAATAAGAAATCCCTATGTTCCTTGGCTCTTATCGCTGTTCTGGTCATTTCACTATTCCCGTCTTTCGCATCCGCAACAAAAAACGAACATCCAAGATCTCAAAAGAAAAATCCCCAAGCTTACGTCAATGATATGCAGCCCGGCTGGAACCTTGGCAATTCACTGGATGCCGTGGGGGCTGACGAAACAGCATGGGGAAATCCGCGCATTACCAAAGCCCTGATCGACCAAATCGCAGCACAGGGGTATAAGAGTATCCGCATTCCGGTTACTTGGAACAACCATATCGGCAGCGGACCGAACTATATCATCGACGCCGCTTACATGGACCGGGTACAAGAGGTTGTCGATTGGGCGCTTGACGCCGATTTGTACGTAATGATCAACGTGCATCACGATTCTTGGCTATGGATCAGCCATATGGAGCACAACCGCAACGAGGTCGTTGCCAAGTACAACGCGATTTGGACCCAAGTGGCCCATCGCTTCCGGAACCATTCCAACAATCTGATGTTTGAGAGCGTCAATGAACCCCGCTTCTCGGATGGCGGGACCACCGACGAGACGAAAGCATTTCAGATGCTGGATGAACTTCATATGTCATTCCATCGGATCGTCCGCGGCTCTGGAGCACGTAACGCAACCCGGCTGCTTGTGCTATCAACCCTGGAGGCCTCTCCAACTCAGGATAGAATGAACGAGCTATACAACACCATGACGAAGCTGAATGATGCCAATCTCATTGCCACAGTCCATTATTATGGATTTTGGCCGTTCAGCGTGAACATCGCGGGTTATACCCGTTTTGAGACGGATACCCGGAACGATATCGAGCAAACATTCAACAATGTGTATAACACCTTTATCGCCAGAGGAATTCCCGTCATCCTGGGTGAATACGGACTGCTCGGCTTCGATCAGAGCACGGGAGTGATTGAGCAGGGGGAGAAACTGAAGTTCTTTGAATATCTAACCTATTATCTCAAACAGAAGAACATTACCCATATGTTGTGGGACAACGGCCAGCACTTTAAGCGAACCGCTTTTACCTGGTCCGATCCGGAACTGTACAACATCATGAAGGCGGGTTGGAGCCGGCGCTCATCGACCGCTGACACTGACCTGATCTTCTTAAAAAAGGGAGCTGCTGCCCAGGATAAAAGCATACCTTTGAACTTAAACGGCAACACGTTAAACGAAGTCCGCACAAACGGACAGCTGCTCGTCGCCGGGCAGGATTATACGCTTAACGGAAATACGATCACGTTTACATCCAGCCTGCTGACCAGGCTAACTTCATCCGGCCAATTCGGCGTGAATGCTGTATTGGCGGCCAAATTCAACCGCGGTGCGGACTGGAATTTCAGGGTCATCCTCCATAATAAGCCTGTTCTGCGTAACACGCAGGGAACTACTGATTCGTTCAGCATTCCAACGACATCCAACGGAGATCAGCTAGCCACGATGGAGGCGGTATATGCAACAGGAGGCAATGCAGGACCACAGGACTGGACCTCCTTCAAAGAGTTTGAGTATACGTTCTCCCCTTCCTACTCGACCGGTGAAATCAAGCTCAAGCCTACCTTTTTTAATGAGGTCAGAGACGGAGATGTGATTCTCAAGTTCCATTTTTGGAGCGGTGAGGTCATCACCTACAATCTTACAAAGAGCGGAAGCAGCGTAACCGGTAACGCCTCTTAGGACACATATATCATTAACGGCCTGTCGGGAACCTTCCCGCAGGCCGTATTGCACTCACCACCTCTACGTCCTGCGACGGCAGATGGGCAGCTGCATAATACTATTTGATTCCTAATTACTCAGCAGTGGAATGAACAAAAGCTCAAGCGACATCACTTGAGCTTTCATCTGTTTAGGCTTGAGACATATTTCGTTCAGCCAGAAACTTATCAATAATGGCCGAAATAACACTCATGCTGACAGGCTTGCTTACATACTCGTCCATGCCCATCCCTAAATATTTCTCGCGATCGCCTTTGATCGCATGGGCCGTGACGGCCACGATATAAGGCTCTTTTTCGGATGATGCCGATTCTTTTATGACGCGGACCGCTTCCGTTCCATCCATGAAGGGCATCTGAATGTCCATGAACACGATGTCATACGAGTAACGCTCGAGGGCTTCAACCGCCTCAAGTCCATTCTGGACGGTGGTCGAATTGTATCCCAGCTTCTCAATCATTTTCTTGAGGACTAACTGATTCACCTCATTATCCTCGGCAATTAAAATTTTCAGATCGTTTCCTAAGGAGTGATTCTCGTGAACGGCCTCATTCTCCTGTTTGTTGCCAGCATTCGACTCAAACGAAAAATCAACCGTAAACGTAAAGACAGACCCCGGCTGGTTCTGATTCTTCTCATACCAGATATCTCCGCCCATCAACTGAACGAGTTTTTTACAGATCGCCAGCCCCAGTCCCGTCCCTTCCACCTTGCGGGTCATATAATGGTCCACTTGATAAAAGGGTTCAAATAGCTGCGCAACCTTCTCACTCGACACACCTATGCCCGTATCCATAACGGAGAATTGGATAAGGGCCGAGTTCCCTTGGTTCTCGACACACTGCACAGAGATGGAGACGGCGCCATTAGGTGTAAATTTAATGGCATTACTAAGCAGGTTCATTAAGACTTGCCTCAGCTTCGTCACATCCCCATACACTTGATTCGGCACGTCAGAAGCTACAGAAGTGGTCACCTCAATATTTTTCTCCAGCGCCTTCGGAAGAATCAGGTTCAATGTCTCGGACAAAGCCGTTCTTAGGTTAAATGTTTCCTCCACCAGCTCTGTTCTGCCCGATTCGATTTTTGAAAAGTCTAAAATATCATTGATGATGTTCAGAAGGGTTGTCCCGCTTTTCTTAATGATCTGTACATAGTCCCGCTGCTCCTCATCAAGCTCCGTCTCAAGTATCAGGTCCGTCATCCCGATAACACCATTCATCGGCGTACGGATCTCATGGCTCATCATCGCCAGAAACTCACTCTTGGCTTTATTTGTCTTCTCGGCTGCTTCCTTCTCGATGATGAGCCTCTTCTGCTCCGTCATGTCCTTGGCAATGATGTAAAAACCCACATTCTTGTTATGAATGACAATGGGTGCCAGTGTAGCGAGCACTTCAACCGTATGTCCGTCTTTGTGATGGATGACGTTAATGCCCTTCTCGACAGCAACATAATCAGCTGAAACAGAAAGTACGCGGGTAAGGTTACGTTCACCGATCAAATTCGAGATCTTGGTTCCAATTAATTCCGGAATCTTATAACCAGTCAACTGCTCTGCCATCTGGTTCCCGTTAATAATCCTCCCCTCCAGATTGAAGGAGATGATCGCATCATGGTTATACTTCTTCAGCGAAGTGTAGCGTTCAATACTCTCTTGGAGCTTTCGCTCGGCTATCTTGCTCTGGGTAATATCAACAATTTGCGAAATGAAAAATAAAGGGGTTTGATCCTTTTCGTCACGAACCAGAGAAACATGCATCGATGCCCAGATGCCATGGCCGTCCCTGTGTACGAATTGTTTTTCCACCGCAATAGTTGAGGACGACTCGTCCAAAGACTGATACAATTTATCTTTATTGTTAATGCAATCAGAATAAATATAATCGGTTGCCGGCTGTGACATCAATTCTTCTTCCGTGAAGCCAAACATTTTGCAAGCCGCAGGATTTACGCTGATCCAATTTCCTTCTATCGTAACCAGGGCAATGCCAATTGGAGCACTTTTGTAGACATGTTCAAACAAAGCCTGATGGCCAAAAATGTTGATATCACTCATACCCTGCACCTCCTGATACCGATTATTATACATCAGCATCTTCGAAATGGGGCTTTTTCAGAGTATTTTTATAATGCTAATCATTAGCAGCAGCATCATCGGTAAATCAAACAAGAGACGTCTTCCCCTGTATACCGAATATCCCGCCACATTACCAAGCAATTCGCTGCCGCTCACGGAAATACTCCCCGCTCGCTCCATCATCCGTGCCACATCGTTGATTTCATGGACATCCGCCACGTACAGCTTCACAAGGAGCCCATCTGCAAGCAATTCTTGAACAGCCAGCCTCCCCTTCTCTTCGTCCCGGGATGTAATGACCACATGAAGTCCATTGGCAGCAAGCTGTCTTGCAATCTCTTTTCCAATTCCGCGGTTGCCTTTTACGTAACAATTCACTAATATGCACACGCAGCAACTCCTTCTCATTCGGTTAACCGCATTGTAAACCATCACATCATGTGAAGGTCAATCCGGAATTCCACAAGCATATAAGACAAACGTCTATCGACGTCCTCTCAAAGAAGACAGACCGCGTTTAGATGTTGTTTTTCTTGCGATATCAGGTAGGCCATGCTTCGAAGTTTATACTTTCTGATATCTAAAAAAAAGAACAGAGCTTAAGTCTGTAAAGACTGCTCTGTCCTTTATCCGAGACCTGACAAAATCGTTCAAGTTATTCTACTCAGTACATGATGCAATCCCACTATCTCAAGTAGTCCATGGCATAAACATAATCTTTTGCCCATTCGGAAAAGGTTAGTTGCGGATCCCAAGTGACTGCACCAATCGCTTTGGCACATCCCCAATCCAATATACGCTGATGGAGCATATGCACCCTAAATCGATCAACAAAGCCTTCCTTATTTGCAGAGCCCTGTAAGTACATCTGTATAAAATGCCGCGCTACCTCCTGTTCCTCGAAATCCCAGTACATAAGCACCATCTTAGGCAAATCCGCTGCTCCATCCCCAAAATATCCGGTTGTAAAATCAAAAATGCCGCTGATTCGCCACTCCTGGCAATCCGTATCATACGCTACCAGCATATTCTCTGCTTTGAAATCCCCCATAACAAAAGTGGGTGAGCCATGCTTATCGAACTCATCCGCCGAGTCACGCAGTACCTCTTCTACCCATTCCGTATCGGTTGGAGTGATCTGGGAATATTGTTTGGCATCCTCCAACCAAAACCGAATTCGCTGGTAGAGCCACTCTTTATAAGATCCCTCAAACGGGCGAATTCTTCGCGTTTTCGGATCGAGCTCGCCATACTGATCCACTTTCCAGCCGTGCATTTCATTTAAAATGTTAGCTGCTGAAGAGGCAATATCTATTCGATCGGCTGCATCAAGCCTTGCTCTAAGTTGTGGATCATTCATATGTACGCCATGAAGACGAGGCATGATCGCGTAGCTCCAGCCGAATATATCGATGGATTCATCTAACAGATATGGGGCCGATAAAGGCAGTGATGTATACTCTTGCAAATAGTCCGTATAAAATTTCTCTTCAACCAACTGCCCTGCATAAAGAGGATTTCCCTTTAATACATAGCTTCCTTGGCTCGAGTTAATGAACAGCGTCTGATTTCCTACTCCCTCAGACGTTTTCTCAGCTGAAATGAGGTTCCCTAGATGGTGTCTGTTCAGCATAGCTTGAAGCTGCTCATCCGTTACATGACCGATGGAGTTCGTTGAGAAAAAGATCTCTGTTGTCAATTAAAGCACCTCCTTAAAAATCTTCGCTTCTGCGCCTTGCCAGACATATATTTATTCACAAAAAATCCTATCATCAGATGATCCCAAACAGCTTCAGCAGCTTGTTACGGTTGCTATATAAGAATTCGATACACGGCGAATAATGCCCTCTTCATCAATAGAAAACGCCTCTGTGTCATCAAACATCAGAGGCGTTTTCGCTCATTCATCGATTATTCAATTCTATGATACATAACGGCCTATCGCCGCTTGATACACACTCTTAGGCCGAAGTCCAATAAGTTTGTCTGCCGGTTCTCCGTTATGAAACACAATCACCGTCGGCATGGACATAATGCCGAATTGAGCGGCAAGCTCCGGGGATTCGTCACAATCCACCTGATAGACATCCAGGCGACCCGCTTCTTCCTGACTCAGCTCATCCAGGATGGGAAGCAGCACTTTGCACGGCGGGCACCACTTGGCTCCAAATTCAACAAGAGTGACTCCATTCTGTTTAATCGCGCTTTGAAAGCTGGCTGCATCTATTTGTGATAAACTCATTTGCATTCCTCCGCTTCTTCCGATTCTCGTTCATCCAGAATCGATTGCATGCGTTCCTCCAGATTCATCTTGATATGATTCAGCTGGTGAATTTGCGCCTCGATCTCGGCAATTTTTTGACGGAAAATCGGGAACACTTCCGCGCAAAACGCCTCTTTATTTTTCAAGACGCAATGCAGGAAACCAGCGATCTGCTCGGTGGACAACCCCAGATTCAAATACAACTGGATCGTACGCACCTGTTCTTCTGCGAGGCTCGAATACTCCCGGTATCCGTTCTCGTTGCGAACCGGCATAAGCAGTCCTTGCTGTTCGTAGTATCGAAGCGAACGGATGCTGACTCCGGTACGGGCTGCAAGTTCTCCGATTTTCATGCTTCTACGCCTCCTAGATGAACGATTCGATTTCATTGTAAACCCTGACACTAGTGTCAGGGTCAAGCAAATTCTGCGAATATTTTAAAAGTGATCGTATTAGAAACGACGGAGATCTCCATCGAATGTTATTTTCTTTTCTTGGATTTGCCTTTGGAGCTTGTAGAAAGTTTCGGCCAACGACTTGACGGCACATGCTGGAGCATCGTATGGAATACAGTTCCCCACTGCTCTTCGTTCAGCCTACTGATGGGGAGCTCTCGATTCACCCCCAGCAATCGGACCAGCTTCGTAATCTGGGGAGGTGTGAATACGCCCGCTATGGCCACGAATAACGGCAGCCGCGAGTCCCGCAATCCGTAGGCTGCCAGCGCTGTAAACTTCGGCTGATGCTGCGTGGCAATGAGCGGCTTCTTCCTCCGGTTGATAGCTAGAATAGCGGAATCCACTTTGGGAGGCGGCGCAAAATGTTGAGGCGATATGGTTCGCACGAGCCGAATGTCGTAATGCATCCTCCAGCTTAAGATACGCGGATCTTGAACAGGAACTGCCGTAAAACGTTTGGCTGCACCCTTTTCCACAAGCAGCACGGCTCGCTGCAGCGGCACGCCGGGATGACCCAACAGCTTCGCCATGATCGGCGTGGTGATCGAATACGGAATATTCGCCACGACGGCAAACGGACTTTTCGGAAGAGGAACCTCCAGGAAATCAGACTGCTTGACGCGAATGTTGCTTCCATCTTTTATCTTGCTGAACAGTTTATCCACAAACGCCGGATCTGTCTCGATCGCAAGCACATGTGCCGCCTTCTCTGCCAGCGGAAAGGTTAATGCCCCTGTCCCTGCTCCGATATCGAGAACGGTATCGGTGGATCGGATCTGGGCCAAATCGATCATATCATGAATCAGCCGTTTACTGATTAATAAATGCTGCGCGGAAAAGTTAGACGGTTTCTTCAACTTTTCCCGATGATTTTTATTATTTTTGGACACAAAAAAGCACCTCATTCATTCGTATAGTAATGAAAAAGGCACAGCACAAATAATCCTTCGCATTTTTACATGAAAATGGATGGATTTAGATGTTCTGTACCTTCATTAACGAATACGTATGAATGCGATGCAACACATGTTAGGACAATCCTCCCTTAGATGAAACGGATAAAATAACAACCACAGTATAGCATAGGCATTCCCCTGCCTCACGGGCATATTCATTTAAAAAGATTTTTTACCGTCGGTCCATGGGCTGGGTATGGTATGTTGAGGAAGATAGGGTTCAATGGTTCCGAATCCTAATGAATATCAGTGAACCGGCATACTAGAAGGAGCAAACCGATATGCAAATCTATTTTACGAATGAAACTGTAGAATCAAACAGTGCCGATAACAATTACGTAAGAAACCAAATGATTGCGTATAATCTCAAGCACTTCCCAGACGACTTAAAAGGCCGGTACCAGGAAATCAATTTATTGTTGAGGAATGCGGACGGTCAGATTTTGGGTGGAATTGTGGGGGAAATATGCTGGAACTGGCTGGAGATCCACTACTTATTCGTGGATGAACCATACCGTAAATCGGGGTACGGAGCCAAGCTGTTGAACGAGGCGGAAAAAATAGCCATAGGGAAGCAATGCGAGTTCGCAAAGTTGGATACACTGAGCTTTCAAGCCTTGGATTTTTACATCAAGCAGGGTTATGAGGTATATGGCAAGATCGAGAATGCCGGACGGCATACGCATTACTATTTGAAAAAGGAACTTTAAAAGAAGGCAGTAAAACCGCCTTCTCTGGTCTTCCATCTCAGCTCTCCACCGACTTCTTCCCTTTTGATTTGCTGTTTGCCTTTTGCAGGTTTTGCTCGACCCGATATTGAACGATTCGGCGTATCAGGTCATAGGGCAAAGGCTTATCGATGGGAAATTGCAAGGTACCTTTGGACTTATGATATTCCTTTAACTCATCTTGGAACGCCTCAATACCGCTAGGGGCCGGGTAAAAACCGATATGCTTCTTAAATGCCGCAAAATGCACCAAATTTCCGTGAAAATCGAAGGTCGGCATCTGATAGCTGATTTTTTCCTTCGCTTCCGGGGCCATCTCCTTGATCACTTGTCTTAATGTCTGGAGAATGCTTTGAACTTCGGGAGTGCAGCTTGAAATATATTCGTCGATCGACCCGTAAACGATTTTATCCTCTTTCATGGAATAACGTCCCTTTCACAGGTTAATAGGTTTCATAAACGAGATCAGCGTTCATTTCCAGCCGTTTATCGCCTGTATCGCACACCAATCGAAACGTCCGTCAGAATCCCGCTTGCCTCGCCAAATAAAACGAACGAATGGTTTAACATCTCACATACTTGCGTTTGAAACCAAGCTTCCCTCTCTCGACTTCTTTTCTAATATTTTCGGAAGCGTTCAGGATCTTGCTCTTATCGCCCCGCTTCATCTCTACCGGTCCTACGGCCTTTGCGGTCTCAACCGCCTTATCATGGAGCGGCAAATAAGATACGGCTACAGTGTACATGAAATTATTCATCGCGGATTTCGTTCGGTCCGGAGACTCATGGATGGTCTTTTCCACCAGTTCGAGCATGGCCGAGATTTTACTTTCCGGGAACTCACGATCGGGTCTGCTTCCGAGCAGCCAGCAGTAACAGCTCCACCCCGCCGACATTCTAAGCTCTTCGCCGCTTGCTATCCATTGATCGGCAACTTCCTGCGCGATATCCGCCTCTGCCAACGTTACGGCAACCACATAATCGGACAGCATATAAAAATAGGCCGCATCCATCCAACGATCATAATCCGCTGCCGTCATCCCTTTAGGGTCTGCAATGATGCCGGCAAAGTACATGGCGTCATAGTTTCCGGTGGCGTAAAGCTGCTCAGCCAAAGGCTGATTGATTTTGATTTTCTTGGCAATCGGCTTCATGGCGCCTGTTGCTACGCCAAAGAGCGGTTCACGCGCCCCATTGGACAGGTACATTTTCTTGAGCCGTTCCTTGCCGAGTGCTTCAAGCTCCGACATTACGGATTCCACATTCATGGTTCGACACTTCCTTCATTGGCTTAGTATGCAGCTGCCGGGTAAGGCGGCAGGCCGCACTCCACATGACTTGAGTGTACAATAATAATGACGGCCAAGCCTAGTCTCTCTTGATGGAAAGTTCCGGATTCTGTTCAAGGTTTTAAGCAAAAAAAAACGGCGATTACTTCCCGATGGAATATCGGGAAGCAATCGCCGGCAGCAGAAGTTACATAGCCTCCGGTTCTTCCGACTGGACTTTCGGTGTCACCACTGACACAAGCAGTTCGTTTGCCGAAGAGATCAGCACGACGCCGTCAGGCAGTTTAAGGTCCCCGACATGTAAAGAATGCCCAATCTCCAGTTCGCTGATTTCAACAGGAATGGTGGCAGGAATACGGTCCGGGAAGGACTCAATCTCGATGAACGTGCTTTGTATTTGGACGACTCCTCCAAGTTTGGCTCCCTTGGCGGCACCGATGTAATCGAGATTCACTCTCGTGCGCACAACTTCATTTATATTAATACGTAAAAAGTCGACATGGATGTATTCACGAGTGATTGGATCACGCTGAACCGACTCCAGCAAAACCGGAAGCGGCTCCTGATCGTCAAAACGAAGCTCAAGGATTCCTCCTTTGCCGTTCCTTGCCCATTTGCCGAATTCTTTGGCGGACAGTTGAATCATCATATTCTCTCCCCCTGTGCCAAATACAATTGCCGGAATTCGCCCCGAAAGACGAAGCTGCTTAAGTCCGGTTTTGTTCATCGCGGCGCGCGTTTCTGCTCGTAAATTTACTCTCATCTCAACAACACTCCTCAGATTATCGTTATTTTGGGTGTACTCACCATCAATCATCCATAATGAACTACGGATTTCTCCCCCCGTAGCGGGGAAAGTAGGAGCACCATTGCATCACCTCCAGATAGACATTTAATGTAAAACGCTTTTATATATGCGAGAAGGCACCTCGTCCTATGGGAACGAAATGCCTAATTACTTGCTACCATATCATAGAAAAGGGGGGTTGTCGACCGCGGTGGTATGGGGGGTCCATTACAGGAAGGAATTCCGAGTGGTTATGATTATACGAAAAAGAGGAGCTTTCCGCCCCTCTGTGTAGTTCCATCAAAACATCTCATCTTTTTGTCCTACCGTACATTTATCGAAAATCCCTTCAAAATTCAGACCCTTAGCGAGCCACGGAATCCCCTGGCAGCATAGTATGATTCCGCTCCATTGTGATACACGAAGACAGTATCGTAGCGGCGATCACAAAAAATGGCTCCGCCGAGTTTTCTAATACTGGCAGGTGTTACCACCCAGCTCGATGTTTTCAAATCAAAATTTCCAAGTTTTTGCAATTCCCGGTATTGTTCTTCCGATAGCAACTCTATGCCCATGGCGGTTGCCATTTCAACAGCACTATTCTTCGGTTTGTGTTCTTTTCTTGATTCCAGCGCTTCACGGTCGTAACAAATACTTCGGCGGCCTTTTGGACTCTCGGCTGAACAATCATAAAAAATGTATTCGCCCGTCTTGTTGTCATGACCTACAACATCCGGCTCTCCGCCAGTTATCTCCATTTCATGGAGTGACCACAGTTTTTCAGGATTTGCTACGAGCTTTGCTTGTATGTCATCCCATTCCAGGCCTATATGGCGGTACATGTTTTTCTCATAGCGGGCTTTCAATGTATGGAGTAGCCCTTCACGTTGCTCTGTTGACAATTCCTTTGCCAAGTTAGATTCCCCCCTGATACAATTATGTGCGATACCCACCACGCCGTATAACTTTGAGCAACACTATCACATCTCATCTATTCTTTCCTCACCAACAACGTTACCGCTTCCACATGGCTTGTCTGCGGGAACATGTCGACAGGCTGCGCCCATTCGATTTCATAGCCGCCCTCCAGCAGAACCTTGCAATCTTTCGCCAGGGTTGAAGGATTGCAAGAAACGTACACAAACCGCTTCGGCTTGGTGCGGAGCACTGTCTCCAAGAAGCGCGGGTCCAGGCCGGTGCGCGGTGGGTCGGCAATGATGACGTCCGGCTTCATGCCCTCCTTGACCCAGCGCGGCAGCAGTTCCTCTGCCTGGCCGACGTGAAAGCTCGCGTTAGCACGTCCATTTCGCTGCGCATTGGCCTTGGCATCCTCGACGGCTTCAGGGATCGCCTCGATCCCGCGCACCTCCTGGGCATAAGGCGCAAGCCACAGCCCGATCGTGCCGGTTCCGCAGTAGGCGTCGATGACGGTTTCCTTCCCCGTCAATCCGGCTGCCCCCCGGACCGACTCATACAGCTTGACCGTCTGCTGCGGATTCAGTTGGAAGAACGCTCTGGGCGACAGCGAGAATTGCAGGTCGCTCAGCGATTCCTGCATGCTCTCGGCTCCCCACAGCGAGATCGTCCGGTCTCCGAAGATGAGCGAGGTTTTCTTCGGATTGATATTGAGTGAAATCCCGCTCACCTCCGGAATGGTAAGGCGCAGCAGACGAACGAGATCGTCCTGCCTTGGCAGCTTGCTTCCGGCCGTGACCAGTGTCACCTGAATCTCCCCGGATTGGAAGCCGTGGCGAACCACAATCGTCCGTACGCCGTCCTTGTTTCCATTCTCTTTGTGCAGCGGAATCCGCAATTCTTCGAGGACGGATTTGACCTTCTCCACCGCTTCATTCACCTTCGGGTGCTGAATCGGGCAGCCGCTAATGTCCACAATCGTATGGCTGTCCGCTTCATAGAGCCCTGCGATCACTTCATGGCCCTTCCGTTTCAGCTGCAGCTGTGCTTTATTCCGGTAATCCCATGGGTGCTCCATGCCGAGAATCGGCTTAAACTTCACGTCGTCACGTCCTGCGTATCGGCTGAATGCTTCACGCACGATATCCGTCTTGGCATGCAACTGTCCCTCATAAGAGATATGCTGAATTTGGCATCCGCCGCAAATACCAAACACCGGGCAAGGAGGCTCAATACGGTGAGGCGAACGCTTCTCCACTTCTACCAGCTGTGCCTTAATAAATTTAGGCTGGACCTCTTTTACCTCGGCTTTGACGACTTCGTTCGTGATCGCTCCGTCAATAAACACTGCCTTGCGGCGGTAATAGCCGACTCCTTCGCCGTTGATCCCAAGCCGTTTGATCGTAACGACTATAATGTCACCGGCTTGCAGCTCATCTGCGTGCTCACGTCCAGATGAAGGCCTTGGCCCGCGTACTTCTTGCTTATGTTTATCGGATGGTTTCGCCTTCGAATACGATGAAGACAATAACGAATCCTTGTTCTTCCTATGTTCACGCTTAAAAGCCGGCTTGGCCCCAGCTTGGTTCGCTGCAGTCCGCTCACCCGGCTTATTCCCGTATGCCGTTGATTTGTTGTTTTTGGTTCCTTGTCCAGAACGTCGTTGTTCACTCATGCCTTGATTTCTCCATCCTTAATGGTATCGTGTCCAATATACCATGCCGAACCT
Source organism: Paenibacillus sp. 2KB_20 (assembly GCF_052115765.1). Taxonomy (NCBI): domain Bacteria; kingdom Bacillati; phylum Bacillota; class Bacilli; order Caryophanales; family Paenibacillaceae; genus Paenibacillus; species Paenibacillus sp. 2KB_20. The sequence continues at coordinate 102,990 of NZ_JBFRHH010000005.1, forward strand.
GCGAATGCTAACGGGCCGTGTTCTTTTTCCCGATTTCATCGGTGTTCTTCTGCTTCCTTGGCGTCAACATCTTCACCGCGTAAAACCGCAAAAAAATATTTTTGCAATTCGGAAACCAGAGGTGATCCCCCGGCGTATAATTCCATTATCATACATTCTCATATGGAGGTATCTTTTATGTCGTTTTTCAACAAAATGCTAGCCAGTGTAGGAATTGGAGCAGCCCAGATCGATACGCATCTCGAGAAATCCTCCTATTATCCGGGTGAAGAGGTACGCGGCATTATTCACATTAAGGGAGGGAACGTAGAGCAGACAGTCGACCACATTTACTTGAAAGTGATGACGGAATATACCAAGGAAAGCGACGACAAGAAATACATAGAATCCTATACCCTTGCCAAAATCAATATCTCCAGCCGCCTCACGTTGAAGCCTGGCGATCAACAGGAAATACCATTCTCTTTTCCCCTGCCGTTAGAAACACCGCTCACCATTTCACGGCAGCCGGTATGGATCCATACCGGACTCGATATCGATAATGCCATCGATCCGAAGGATCGTGATTTCATCGACGTTGAACCGAAAGCGGACGCATCCGTTGTGTTTGACGCCGTGGAAGCCCTTGGCTTCAGCTTCAAAATAGCAACATGCGAATATCATCCTAGATTAGGCCGGGGTGTTCCATTTGTGCAAGAAATTGAATTTTATCCTGGCTCCTCCTATGCCGGCCATATCACAGAGCTTGAATTGATCCTCTATCCGGAGCAGGACGGCATTTCCGTTCTGGTCGAAGTCGACCGCAGAGGCAGAGGCGTTTCAGGCTGGCTCCAGCGATCACTCGATATGGATGAACAGCATTCCTGGGTAACCCTGGATCAACAGGATCTGGATCAAGGTCCATCCCACGTGGCCCAAATGCTTGACCGTGTCATCCACAGATCGATTTAATGAAAAATGGCCCGCAAGGCAGCTCACTTGCTCCCAAGTGACACTCCTGCGGGTCATTGTTTTTTAATGAATGATATCGCTTGTTAAATAAAATAATGCGGGTACTTCTCGCGTAAAATATCCTGCTCCACAACGACAAGACGCAGATGACGCTCCATCACGTTCATGGCCTGCTCCGCTTGTTTATGGACGATCAGCTGATATATTTCCTTATGCTGCGAGATGATATGCTCCCAGTTTGAATCCTTGGACAGGCGAAGCAGCCGCAGACGGTTGAAATGAATATTCAATTGCTGCAGCATCTTCCAGGTCCGTTCTTTGCCCGTACCCTCAAACAGAATTTGATGGAACTCCTCGTCCAGCTCAAACAGCTTATAGAAATTATGGTTGCCCGCGCATACGTCCTGAAGCGCAATATTGGTTTCCAGACGGAAACGGAACTCTTCGGGGAAAAACTCACAGGCGAGCGCCACGATTTCCTTCTCGATCTTCTCCCGGATAAACCGGCCTTCCTCAACATGCCTGAGATTAATACGGGATACGATTGTCCCGCTTTGCGGAATGATGTCGAGCAGTTCCTCCTCGGCAAGTTTCATGAACGCTTCCCGGACCGGCGTTCGGCTGACGTTCAATTCATCCGCAATTTCTTTTTCCGAGATTTTCGTACCCGGCTCCAGCTCCAGATGGAAAATCCGGTCCTTCAGTAGCTGATATGAATATTCCCTGGTAGAGCCTTTAATCTTTTGCTCTGTTGACATATATACGTTACCTCTTTCTCCTATGCTCTATGTTCTCTTTGCTTACGTTATCCTCCCTCTATATTACCTGAATCAAGGGCACGGACGGTATATCATGTACGGGAATCTTCGGAAAAAACTCTCGCAGCCGCTCCGCCACGCAGACCATACCGGGCTCCTCGCTGGCGGCATGGCCAAGCAGGAGCATGGACGGGTTTCGGCCTTGGGCCGCCGCATCGCCGATGTATTCGGGCGTCTCCCATTCCGGGCCTTCGCCGGCGATAAGAAGATCCAGCCGCTCATTCACACAAAGGGGAATGGCGTGCGTTCCGCCGCCCCGGTAGCCAACGGTTATGCCGATTCTGGAGCATGTTCCTCTTTGGTTCCCGATATAACGAAGATACGGAAGATTCAGCTTTCTTTTTATATCTTCCACAACATCCTGAACTGTCATTTCTCCGGGCAGTGTGACTACGGCCGCTGTCGGAAGGTACTTATCGATATATGGTTCCCAGTCCAGCGCCTGAACCAATCCCTGCGTAATCATGTCGGGAACGTACCTGTGAGGCGCATCATGAAACCGGTAAATCGTTAGATTGGCGGATTGGATCAGGTCTATTTTATCCTGGTGGACAGCACTTGCCTGCATCCCTTCCACTCCATCCTCATGGTGGCTGTAAAAGACCCCCTCATGGGTAATCACAAGGTTTGCTCCCGCTTGTATGGCTCTCTGTAAAACCGAATGCGAGGCGGCGAACGTGACGGCAATGCCATGAACGATGGCATCCGCGCTTCCAGCTACAACCCTGTCCACCGTGGATTCAAAGTATCCCTGTCCCGCCGGTTCTGTTAACCGGTCGATTACGTCTTGAACGGTCACACTCAAATTAGAACAACCTCCTTGTCGTCAACATTGCAGGAGCATCGTAACCGTCCGAAGTTGAAAACAGGCTGCCTTTCCAAAAAGAAACGACAGCCTGTTGATCCGTTAGTTATTGTTGCTCTTTATAATTTTTATAAGTCTTATTCGCAATCTCCAGGTATTGTCCCACGCCCTGGCTATCCAGCTCCTTCACGAACTTGTCGTACTCGGCGAGATCGCGGTCGCCCAGAATGAACTTCAGTGTGTTCTGATCCGTGTAGTCCTTCAGCGGCGTGCTCAAAAGCGTCACTCGCTCGCGTTCTTCGACCGAGTACGGAATCGGCGGCTCCGGCTTCACGACGGTTTTCGTTTCGCTCATGCTCTTCTGGAACTGCTGCTCTTCCTCGCTGAACATGGATTGAAGCAGCTCGGTTGTACCGCCGTATGCAAACACCCCGCCCGAGAAGCCATGCTCGATCCGCAGATCCTTCGTTCCCTTCGGATTCAGTCCGTTGTAGTTAATGTCGTCCATCAGCTTGCGTACGCCGCCTTCCTTGGTATACGTCACGCCTTCTACGCCCCACTTCGTAAATTCCTGTCCCTCATCGCTGTAATAGAGCCAGTCGATAAACTGCAGGATGGCTTTAAAGTGCTCACTCTCTTTCACCTTGGAAGAGATCATCACTCCGTTCTCGAGTCGGCTGCCGGACATCAGCTGGCCTGCCGGGCCGCGGGGAACCGTGATTTTGCTGATTGCATACTTGCCTTCGCCCAGCGTTTTGTCCATATCATTACGGTGCTGGACCACGGTCTGGGAGTTGCCGTTAATGATGAAGGATTTGCCGGTCACGAACTTTTGCACAGCCTGATCGTCATCCTGGGTAAAGCTCTCTTTGTCCAGCAATCCTTCATCCACCAGCTTGTGGAAGTAGGCCAGCATATCCTTATATTCATCCGTTACTGCCGTATACACAAATTCATCCGTGTCTTCCTCATACGTAAGTCCGCTGCCGTAACCCCATCCGCCTTTGGTGCCAAAGCCCGTAGCCGCGATGTTCAGCGTACTGTTGAATTTGAAGCGGTCGGAGAACGGCGTAACGTCCGGGTAATCCTGCTTCAGCTGCTTCATGGCCGTATACAGCTCATCCCAGGTGGTCGGAATCGCGATGTTATGCTTTTCGAAAATATCCGTACGCACGATCAGCGTATAGTCCGGCCACACCGCCTCATGCAAGCCAGGAAGCACATAATATTTCTTGTCCTCTTGGCGAAGTCCCTCCAGTTCGCTCTCCATATCCCATTTCTCGATCTTGGCCTTGAAATTCGGCATCAGATCAATGTAATCGCTAATCGGCAGAATTGCACCGGAAGCCACAAACGCGGATTCCTCCCCGGGGTAAGTCTTCGGAATGACCAGCGGAGCGTCACCGGAGCTGATCAGCAGACTGCGCTTTTGACTGTAATCACTCATCGGCACGATCGTCGGCTTCAAGGTCACGTTTGTCATTTCTTTTAGTTTAGCAAAAAGCATCCAGTCCTGCTTGTAAGGATAAGCTGGCTGGTCGCTGTAAAGGATGGACAAATCGAAGGGCTCCGTCGCCTTGAACGTATCGCCTACCGCGTAAGTTTCCATGGCGCCCTTATCTTGATTCTCGGCCTCTTTGCCGCCTGTTTTATCGGTACACGCCGCCAATACCGCAACAATCAACGATATTAATAAAGCTTTGCCAGCAAACGAACGAGGACTTTTTTTCATTTTCCTATTCCCCCCAAAATATCAATAATGGCCAATCGGATGGATAATCCTATTGCTTTACGGACCCAAGCATGATGCCGGTTACGAAATATCGCTGCACGAACGGGTAAATCGTCAATATCGGCAAAATGGTCAGTACCATGGTCACCGATTTGATATTGGCGGATATCTGCGTCAAGTTATCGGCAGAAGTGGCGCCTGCGGAAGTCACGCCTGTCGCGCCCGCTATCATGTTCCGCAAATAAATCGTGACCGGGAAGAGTTCCTTCTGATCCAGGTACAGAAAGGCCGGAAACCAGGAGTTCCAGTGCCCGACTGCATAGAAGAGGACCATGGTCGCGATCACCGCTTTGCTTAAGGGCAGCACGATCCGGAACAGCATGCCATAGGTGTTCAGGCCGTCAATGGCCGCGGCTTCCTCCAGCTCTTCCGGCATATTTTCAAAAAAGGATTTCATGATGAGCATATTGTAGATGCTGATAGCTCCCGGGATTACAATGGCCCAGATCGAGTTGCTGAAGCCGAGGCTGTTAATGAGCACATAGTTCGGGATCAGCCCTCCATTGAAGAACATCGTGAACACGGCAAACATCGTCAGAAACTTGCGGCCTACTAACCTTTTCTTGGATAAGGCGTAAGCAAAGATCGTTGTTAAGAACATGGATATCGCAGTGCCAACCACGCTATAAACGACGGTGTTTTTGTAATTCGTCCAGAACATGGCGTCTTTGGTCACGGTTTTGTAGGTATCGATATTGAAGCCTCTGGGAATTAAGTTCACCTTCCCTGAGTTGATGTACGACTCGCTGCTGAAGGATTGAGCAACCACGTTCAGGAAGGGGTACAGCGTGATGAAGACAACGAACAGCAGAATAATGGCATTGCACACTTTGAATGCCTTATAGGATCTTGATTCCTTCATATAGGCGCTCCCTCCTTACCATAAGCTTCGATCCGTCAGTCTTCGCGAGATCGCATTCACGGAGAAGACCAATATAAGTCCGATCACGGACTCGAACAATCCGATGGCTGTAGCATAACTGAAGTTGTTTGATACGAGACCGACCCGGTACAAGTAAGTCGAGATGACGTCGGCCGTCTCATAGATGACCGGATTGTACAGCAGCAATATTTTCTCGAACCCTACCGCGAGGAACGCTCCCATATTCAGGATCAGCAGCGTCACAATTGTCGGGAGGATACCCGGAATCGTGACAAACAGCGTTTGCTTCCAGCGGTTAGCCCCGTCGATCCTCGCCGCCTCGTACAGGGATTCATCAATCGTCGTTAATGCGGCCAGATACAGAATCGCGCCCCAGCCCATGCCCTGCCATATTTCCGAAGAGATATAGATCGTCCGGAACCACTCGGCGCGCTGCATGAAATTGATTCGTTCTCCATTAAAGAACTCAACAAGCGAGTTAACAGAGCCATTAACCGACGTCAATTGCAGGATCATCCCGGCAACGATCACGATGGACAAAAAGTGCGGGAGATAAGAAGCCGTCTGGACGAATTTCTTGAATCGCTTGCTCTTCACCTCATTCAGCAGCAGTGCAAAGATGATGGGAACCGGGAACGTAAAGAGCAAGGACAACGCACCAAGAAGCAGGGTGTTCTTGAACACGTTCCAGAACGCAGGGTCATGGACAAACATGTTGAAATAGTGGAGTCCTACCCATTTCTCCCCGTAGATGCTGCCTCCGGGCATAAATCGCCTGAAAGCGATCACGTTGCCAATCATCGGTCCGTATTTAAAAATGAGCAGGTACATAACCGGCAAAATCAACAGGGAATACAGCTGCCAATCCTTCCGGACCAGGGCAGCGACGGTTTTAAGTTTGGGTGTTTTCTTTGCTGTTTTCACTGCTGGCAAAGAATGATTTACAACTTTTGGCTCCATCGACGTTATTCACTCCATTCCGTATGGCCTCTTCTCATACCTCTTCATTCATGGAATACGGCCGTATTTCATTATCCATCTCCATTCAACTCTCGTTATGAAATCGCTTTCATTTATTGCGGCTATAAACAGGCTGCTACTGTTACGGCAGAATAATGGGTAATATCCGGCCTCTATTAATCCCCCCTCCAATGTTAAACGCTTACAATTATGTTCAAAAAATAGACTCCCGTATCTTGAACGTTTGACTGACAAAGTGAACCAGCGGCTTCTCCCACCTATGTAGAGAGTTATTTTCACCATACTAGTATAACTAGTATGGTAGTTAGTTTCATTTTAATGGACGTTTTCTACAATTTCAATACATTTTTTTCTCATGTATAAAATTCGATCCCATGCCTAAAAAAAAGCCGTGAGCGCATTCAGGCTATGGCCTGTTGCGTCACGGCTTTCGGATTCCATTCCTGCCTAGGTATTCATCATGCATAAAGGGCAGAAGTCTTCGCTTCTGCCCCTCGAGGTTTCCCCCTTGCCAGCTCAAGATTTACTTCAGCTCCGTCACGTTGCCGTCAATGCTGATACTCTTGATATCCATATCCCCCAGAAAAACAAGGTTATTCTTGCTGTCCAGATTATACAGCCATTGAAACCCTCTCATTGTCGTACTTGTCGAGCTAGCATGAAGGATCAGTTCTGATCCGTCCGCGGCGGTGACCTTAACCTCCGGCGTGTATTCCGGCAGTTTATCCAGCTCACCGTCCGTACGCTTGCCTTCGATGGCCACACCGATGGAAGATACGCTAATAGTGCTGAGAGACAGTGCTTCCTCACCCTCATCAATCGTCAGATTCAGGCTCTGCTCTCTTTGCTTGCCGGGAGAAATGGTGAATTTAACATCCCATGGCCCTTCGAAGGTATGGGTGTCGTCCGCTGCCGTGATTCGATCGGCTGTAATCCGTGCCTTTAACCCGTCGAGGTCACTCATCGCATCCATCTCAAATACGCCGACAAGCTTTTTGTTATCGTCAAGAAGCTGCTGCCCCACCATATAATTCACATTATGTTCCGTTTTCAGTTCAAGTCCGGGTATCGAAACACCCGCTGGGAATGGCGTACCATCCTCTTTCGTAAAGCTGACAACCAAATAGCCGCTGTTACCGACATATATGCCTTCTTCAACATTCATGGTCACCCCGGACACGGTATCACTTCCTTGTATGGGTGATCGCTCATCTTCCGCAATGGACGCGGATTGACCGAAGAACTGCTTCAAACTATCCATGTATTGGCTCGCAAAAGCGGTCGTGCTAAGTATCATAATCATCGCCGCAGCGATAACGATACTCGCTTTATATTTTTTTACTTTCCTGTTTTTAAACACCATCGTTTCCTCCTCTTGAATACGGTTCATCGCTCGGTTCTTGATTCGTTCCATACTGATCTGCTGCGTCAACTCGCGTTCCTCTTCCTCCGTAAGGAGGAGATTGTCCAGCTCCTGATTGTCGATATTGGCCATAATATCTACAATTCGCCGCTTCACTTGCCTCCATCCCCTTTCGCTATCGATTTGAAGCTTCACTCCTATAGACACGATCCTTATAGAAATCCTACGGATTCTCGGTTTCATAATGAATGCGCAGTTTGTCCCTTGCCCGGCGGATCCGAGCGGTGACGGCTTTCTCCTGCATATTCAGCCTGCTTGCAATATCGCGGACTTTCTCCAAGTAGAAGTACCTGCGGATGAATATTTCGCGATCCGGTTCGCCCATACCCTGCACCATGCCGCTTATCGTTTCCTTCTCCTGCCGGAGAATAGCCAATGCCTCCGCTGAGGGGCAAGAAACGGCATCATCTTCCAACTCGGATTCAATGACCCGCTGTCTTTTTCGTAAAACATTCAAAGTATGATTACGCGCGGCGATGGCCAGATAAGGCTTGAGACTATCTCCGCGCAGCATGATTGTGGACCCGTCTGTCCACAGCTTGACCAGCACGTCACCGGTGATTTCCTCCCATCCAGCAATGTCCGATCCTCCATGGACCCTCCCCCCTTTTATAACCATCTGTTTTGTTGAACCAAGCCATAGATCCGGTGCTACTATATAAGACACCTATAATTCCAAAAACCCTACACATCTTTCGAAAAAATGATCCCTTTGCAAGGGCGACAGGTCCATTGGGCAGCTTTGTAACGACAAAAAAGCCGATCCATTTCGGACCGGCATTTTTTGCAAACTTTTATGAAATTATTGTAATTGTGGAGAAGCTTCGGATTGCTGTCTGGAAATGATAAACAGTACGATCCAGATCAGCAGGAATCCCAGAAGCTGAGGACCTGTCACGATCTGCTGGAATACGATCCAGTTGATGAGCACGCCCACCATAGGAAAACTCAATTCCGCAAGTGTTGCCACGGAGGCTTTGGTCGTGGTTAACCCTTTATAATAAACCAGCAAACTCAGGAGACCCGGCAGCAATGCCTGACCGATCAGGTTCAGTGATACCAAGGCAAATGCCCCGGTATTCCAGGCCGGCATATTCCATGCTGCCCCCTCACTCCATGTAATGACGGTCAGGAGCGGCAGTGCCAGCACGAAACGCAGCGAGGTTACCGTCTCGTATTTCAGTTTGCCTACCATCAGGCGCCCCATGACCGTTGAACCGCCCCACAGGGCTGCCGCACCTAAGGACAAGAGGCTGCCAACTTGAATAAACTCGTTCCAATGGCCAATCGGAAGGGTTAGGCCAAAGGTCAGTAAATACGTGCCCGCCAAAGCGATAATGAGCAGTATCCCGAAATGGCGCGGAAGCTTCTCTTTCAGAAGTAAGCTGGCCAAAATGATGGCAAACAGCGGCTGAAGCTTCTGAAGCAGCAGGACGGCATTCAGATTGCCGCTCGACAGCCCCATCGTAAACAATACGGTAGCCAATGCCGAGCCGCCCCAGGATATAAACAGCAGCGCGCCGACATGATTCCAGCCAAGGCCTTTTAGTTCCTCGCGGTTCTTCCACAATACAGGGATTGCAATCAAGGATATAATGATGTGTTCAAGCAAAACGATCTGAGCCGAAGTCAGATTCTTGAGCAGAATGACCCGGAATAACGGGTCTACGCCCCACAGAGCGGCTCCCAAAACGACAAGCCAGAACCCTCCCTTAAAACGTCGACTTGCCTGTGCGTCGGAATCATAGGGTTTCATTTTGACCCCTGTATTCATATTACTCATCTTGCCCTCTCCTGTCTTGAATACGGAGGTCTTACTAGCAGAAAGCCCCCGCCATCGACATGTGTCGACGTATACGGGGGCTGATCAAATAAGCCTGCGTCGAATGGAAAATTTCCCATCTACGGCAAACTCATCTTTGATCTTCTCCCATCCGGACTTTACCGTCGGCCTTGGAATTGCACCAAGTCAGTCGCTGCATTCATGTTCGTGCCAGAACGCAGCGAGTCGCGGGCTGAGTTTCGTTCACGCCGGAACGAACCATCACCGCCGGTTAGGAATTTCACCTTACCCCGAAGATCCATATTCATGTTTTATTTTTGTCATGCATCCATACTAATTAACCGATAATCCCTATAAGCTTAGTTGATGAATTGAATTATAACATGAATCCTTTCATGTAAATACATCTATTTTCAAAATAAATGAAATTAGACTTAAATACAATGAAAAATCTCACGTTCAACCAAGACTTACTGAGAATTATACAGCAAGTATCGATTTGTTACCAGTATGATTTTTTGCCATTTTCCTTTTATGTTATATCGAATACCTTGAAGATGGACCGGGTACCGACTGCCCCAGCCTGGAGGCATAACAGATCGAGAGCTTCCTTGGTATTGAGGCTCATTCCGCCTGCTCGAGGCAACGCCATCGATAGATCTGTTGAACTGGCGGCGGTTTCACTCTCGAACTGCTTCGTCTCGCTTAATAGCATTTTGCTCCCATCCGGCCGAACCATATACTGACGCAAATAACCGCCTTCTCTAACGGTTACCATCTTTCCCTTGCCCTCTTCTTCCTTCTTGTTCTTCTGGAACAGCTGTTCAAACCCTTCTTGGGCTGGTTCGGCTTTCTTCGATTTCACAGGACTCCAGTATGTATATGCTGACTCAACGCGCATGAACTCACATCCTTATCCAATTGTTATTTTAACCCTTACTTCAATTATCGGATGCCTGAACACTTCTCTTTAATCGCTCACAAATGACTTAGATATAAAAAACCGCCCGAAAGGTTTCCGATCAACCTTAAGGACGGTCTTATAATTTCTAATGTATTCCCGCTTCGCTTAGTTCATGAACTTCAATGCTGCCAAAGTCCGCTTCAGAACAAGTGCTGCTTGTGCACGGGTAACCAAATCGAGTGCTCCGAAATTACCCTGATTATCACCCTGCACGATGCCTTGCTCAGTAAGACTGGCTACATGGGCAGCCGCCCAGACAGGGATGGATGCCTGATCTTTGAATTCATTACCAGCATTCGCGCCCTGGTATGGCAGGCTTGTCGGACTTACCGCTTCCATAGCCCGGGTAATCATCACAGCCATTTCTGCCCGGGTCATGCCGGCATTTGGTGAGAAAACACCATCTGTGCCGCCTTCGATCAAGCCGTAACGCAACGCTGCGCCGATCTCGCCGGCATACGCGGAGGCATCCTGGACATCCTTGAATGCTCCGCTCTCGATAACTGGACTAAGTCCCATCGCACGGACCAGCATAGCCGTAAACTCTGCTCGCGTGATTACCTTGCCCGGTGCGTACGAGTTAGCGTTAACTCCGTTCACGAGAAGCTTGGAAGCCATAGATTCGATTTCCGCTTTCGCCCAGTGTCCGTTTAGATCCGCAAAGGTTTTCTTGTACTGCAGCAGTGCATAAATGCCGTTTCCGGCATGCTTCACTTCGATGGCCGATTTACCGTTCCATGTCGTCGCTGCAGCCGGTACAAATCGGAAGGTTCCTGCATCGGCGTCATAGATTATAGCAGTGACCGAATTCGGAGCTGTTCCTGCCGGCAGCGGCAGGATGCGACTGACCACACGCTTCCCGAAATCCTTTACTTCTTGCTCTGCGCCCGGCACGCCAACCGCTACGCCAAACTGAAGTGCTCCATTCGCAGCCATCACGGCGCCCATGGAAGCTGCCTTGCTTGTCATAGCATCCACCACGCTGCTACCAGCCGGGGTCATGGATATTTTCACTTGGATGCTTCCGGAGCCTTGTACAGACTTCAAAGCCTCATCCAAATGCAGAGCCGTTACCGGAAGACGGAACGCTCCAAGTGCAGTCTCCAGCACCAGGGTCGTATTCGAATTCCGTTCCATCGCCTGCTTCAGACCTGCTGCCGAAAGGGATAGCTCAGCGGCACGGTTCAACTCAGGGGCCCGAATAATGAGTTCCTGCTGCCCGTTCGCAGACAATCCGGCAACTGCCTTCTTCCACGCCTCTTCCTTCACCGTAATGTGGTCCACAGCTCCACCTGCAGCGATTATTTTCAGATCCTTACCTGTCATTACGTTGGGCAATGATGTATTTCCACCCGTGGAAGGAGGGTTAGGCTGCGTTGTCGGCGGTGTTACAGAACCGCCTCCCGAACCGCCTGATCCTGAACCTGATCCCGGAGAGGAGCCGTCACCTGGATTCACCGGTTTCTTCTGCTCGGTAATTCGTCCCTCGACCTTCGGCGAGACCTTTCCGCCAAGCTTGGTCACGTATTCCATGAAGATTTCATAATCCGGATAACCCAGATCCTCGTTATATTTCCCTTCGGCAATCGCTTCGGCAAAGGATTTATATCCGTCCCCGCCCTTGGCCACAAAACTGTTCGTTGCCATCCGGTACGTTTCGGTCAATACCAGGGGTTTATAGCTTCCGCCCTTCATAATCTGTACATCGTACACTTTATTTCCTGCCGGAGCGCTAGGATCCCATTTGAATTTCATCCCGGCGATTTGCGGGAATTTCCCCGGCAGATCGGCCAATTTCGCACCGCTAATTCCGTTTTCCAATCCGTCCTTCAGCTGCTGTCCTGTGACGTCCATGACAAACAGCGTGTTTCCGAAAGGCATCACCGTGCGCAGCTCGCCCATCGTGATTTCACCTTCATCAATAGCGGCGCGAATACCCCCTCCATTGGTGAGGGCAATATCGGCGTTCTTAAGCTCCTTGGCTTTTGCCAGCATGCCATCCGCAATTAGATTGCCGAGATTCGTTTCCTTGGAGCGGACATTCTCGCGCTTACCGTCCAGCAGAACATCTGCTATACCGACTACCTGCTTCATGAGCTCTTCTAATTCGGCATTATAAGGGGCCAGCATATCCTTGGCCTGCTTGTCTTCTGCCACACTGCTATCCACCGGAATCAGCTTGCCGCCGAGCTCGCCTTCTCCGACGAGGACCTTGCCTTCCTTGTCAAATTGCAAGTCGACCCGGCCGAGGTATTTCCCCCATTCATTCGCTTGCACGATGACGGTTGGTGTTCCGTGTTCATTGTCCGTCACCACTTCCGGTGCATTGAGCGTCGTATGGGTATGGCCTCCAACAATGAGGTCGATGCCTTCAACCGCTTCGGCAAGCGCCTGATCTTTGGCGTAGCCCAGATGCGACAGACCGATGATGATGTTAAGTCCTTCCTGCTCCATCGCCTCCACTGTTGCACGAGCTGAGGTTACCGCCTCGTTGAATACCACATCTTTGCCCGGGCTGGACGTCTCGGCTGTATCTTCAGTGGTTAAGCCGAATACCCCGACCTTCTGGCCGTCAACTAGTAATGTCACATATGGATATACCCCGCTATTTGCCGTCGTCTTAGGCTGATCGGTATCGATCACCGCCGGCTTACGGATCAGGTGCGAAATGTTAGCATCCTGACTAAGATCCACATTCGCGCTGACGAGCGGGAATTGTGCCTTGCTTACGAAATCTGCTAGCGTCTTGGTGCCTTGATCGAATTCATGGTTACCGAACGTCATCGCGTCATAACCCATATAGTTCATGAAGGCCAGATCGGCCAATCCAAACCATTTGGTAAAATACAGATCGCCGGAAAATACATCCCCTGCATCCAGCAGCAGGCTGTTTCCGCCCTCGCTGCGGACCTGCTTAACCAGCGCAGCCCTTCTGGCGACTTCGGACAGATGCGCATGCGTATCGTTCGTATGCATAACCGTTAATTTCCATGGATCTCCTTCCGGCGAACCATCCGTTACCTTAACCGGTACTTCCGCTGATCCATAGCCATCCTTGCTCAGAACGGTGATCACGGCTTCACCTACGGATACCGGTGCAACCAGACCGTTCGGATCTACGGTAACTACCGTTTCATCAGAGGAACTCCAGGCCAGCTCGCTGGATCCGCCCTGAGCGGGATCAACGCTCGCTTGCAATTGTACCGGGGAACCGCCCGGATTCAGCGTGAGCGAAGAGTGATCCAACGTAATTTTGGTCACCTGAAGCTCCAGCAGTGCCACCGTTCCGCTGACCTCATTCGCAACCAGCAGCAGCGGGCGTCCTGTCTTGCTGTCTGCGGCCGGAATAAAGTCCAGTCCCTCCGGGCCGGAATCCGATGCAATCCCTCCGTTAAAATCCCGTGTATTGATGTAGTTCAGAAACGCCGGATCGGATGGGTTCGTCACATCATACGTCATTACCCCGCCAATGCGCTCCAAGCCGACAAAAGCCAGCATCTTCTGTCCTACCTTACCCACCGTTACATATTCGGGCTCTGGTCCTTTCTTGGAGCTGCGGCTGTCCAGATCGGTTTTGTCATTGCTGGCATTGAAATGATTCGGTAAACGCTCGGCTGTAATCTTCTCAAAATCACTGCCGCTGTCATACACCTGGGACATATCGGCTGCATTCCATATGGAGAATGAACGACCTCCGTACAGGTACAGTCCCTCATTGCCCATATCGCTGGCAACTTCAACCTTATCGTAGGTGGTTCCTTTGTCTGCCAGAAATTGTGCTGCCGGAGACAACGGATTCAAATTAGGTTTCATTTTGCCAATGTTACTTTCATTGCTTCGCTCATCCCAGCCTGTTGCGTCCCCTTCATTCGCGGACAGAATGTACTGCTGTCCATTCACGCTATAGGTCGCGATTCCGTCAGGCATATACATTCCGTAAAAAGGAACGTTCTCAAACTTGATTTGTCCATCCTTCAGAAGGTCAAGCTGATTCTCTGGTTGATTGAAGTCCTTATACCCGAGTCCCTTAACCGCTTGAATACGCTTCGCGGCGATATCGACCACGGCGATCGCATTATTCTCCTGCAAGGCGACGTATGCCGTCTGCTCATCTTCGGACAACGAGATGTACTCGGGCTCAAGATCATGAACAGCATCGTCCTTGTTTCCGGTGCTGCGAATTTGCCCGTCCGCTTCCACAGGTCCGCGAATATGTACCTGATCGTCCATGATCGACGGGTCATCAAACTTCAGATAACTTACTTCGCCCGATAGGGTGTCGATAATCGTAATGCTTCCTTCCGGATCAGAAGCAGTCTCTGTACGAGGCTCGCCTTCATCCGCTGTCAGGATATAACGGCCATCGGAAGTATACTTGACCATGTCCGGCTGGATGCCGGTTTCATAAGATCCGATCAAACCGCCGTCATAGTCGAGTACCAGAACCTTGCCGGCTTTTGCATGATCCTGCTCCTGAACAGCGACCACCACCTGCTTCGTCTTGGTGTTGATATCCACGCTGGTCAGGTCCCCATACAGAAAACCGCCCGTGCTTGCCAAGTCTTCCACATTGATCTGCTTGTCCTTCAGCAAGCTGCCGTCAGCGCCAAGTGACACGATTTCGAGACTAGCCGGCTGAGTTGAACCATTGACCAGATAGAGCTTCCCGTTATCCTTGTTGTATTTTACAATTTCCGCAACGCCGCCATCCTTATTGGAGGTCCCTACAGAATAATGCCCGATCATCTTCATGGCTAACTTGTCAGCCACCGGATCAGGCCGTTTCCCCAATACTTGCAATTTCACAGTCGATTGAGCCGTAGCAGGTATGGCTGCACTATCTTGTACCGTTACCTCAACCGTATATTCGCCCTCTTGTCCAGCAGCAGGCGTACCCGTAATAGATCCTGTATCAGACATAATGTCCAAGCCTGCCGGTAAACCCGTCGCCGAGAACGTATACGGTGCTTGTCCGCCATACACATCAACGGTTACCGTATATGCTTCTTCTGCATGAGCATCCGGAAAAATTTTATCGGTAATGCCGAAATGAACGGCAGCGACAGTTGCATCTTGTGATGCTGTCTCCATGCTTGCCGTCCGGAGTATCTCCTGTCCCTCTTCAGCCATCACGGTGCCCGCCGAAAATAGAGAGGCCATCGCGATTTCCGCCGCCATTAACAGCGAGACTACTTTCATGCTTTTATGCTTCAACTCCATATCCCCTCTTCTATCCTTATTTAATTTCAAGTGTAAGGAAGAAGTGTTAACGCATCCTCAATAAAGGTCACGGTTTGTGTAAAATGGACGCTACACAGCAAAAAAAGCCGCGACAGCCATGCCGGGCTTCTGTAAGCGGCAGCTGTGTCCGAGCTACCTGCCGCCTTGAAATTACCTTCATATATGCTTTGTGATACTCCACTTATCAGAAGAATTACCCGCTTACTCATCGCCTTTAATCAATGATTCCAAAATGCCTCATCGTGGCTATGGTTATCAATATACACCAACGTATGAACAAGATGGCCCACATGAGCAGAAAGCCCTGAATCAACCGCTCAACCATCCATTCCATCTTCTTGTTCGAAGTATATCTCCGCCTCTGCTTAAAAAGCCATACCGCGAAGACCTTGGGAATATCTCTGAATGTCGTCTTCGGCTCCATCTGCTGCGTCTTCCTCTTTGTCACATTTCCGACAATATTGTAGTCAAATCGACATGATGTCTGATAAACTAACATAAGAATTGCTATTTGTAACAAACACTTCACAAGAATAACAGCCGAAGATCAATTCATGACTATTCGAGGCCATAACGTGTGAATATCATTTATGTTTGCCTAGGAAAGAGGAACCAACATGAATCGTAACTGGTTTACGCGGATGCTCATGCTGTATATCCCTGTCTTTCTGATCGTCCCCGCCTTTTTATTTTTTGTCTTTTCCCAATCATTGAGCGAGAGCAACCGACAGGATGCCGAGCGCTCCAATGCTTTCGTAACCCAACAAGCGATGCTGATGATTGATACGTCGTTGTCTTCGCTGGATCAGAAAATTTCGCTCGAGATGCTGCGTAATCGAAAGGTCATATCCTTTTTCTCCAGAAGCACGGAAAAGGATCTGCCCCTTCAGGTGGACGTGATGAATCTTTTGCGCGATTTAAAAATGACCAACCCCCTGATTCATTCCATCTATATGGTTCAAGCGGATCATAATCAAGTCCTCAATGAAAGCACGAGCTATCCCTTGGATCAATATGCCGATAACGCCTTCATTCGCTCCAAGCTGGAAACACCCAACAGCCATTGGTCGGATATCAGATCATACAAGGAGCTGCCCTCCGACAAAGGGGTGCCGGTCGTTTCATTGACGCGCAGCGTTTCCATCTTCTCGAAGCATCATGGGCTAATCGTCGTTAATGTAAGCGCTGACGCCTTGCAGGGAATGCTTCTTCAAATGCACGATCCGTCTTCCCGCATACTCAGCCTGTATGATACCCAAGGGAACAGCTTATTTGATATGGCAAAATCGAAGACTTCTGTAAGCAAGCCTGTAACCAACAACGGCGCCCTTCAGTCAGACGCGAATTCCGAGTATACGGGCTGGCGCATCGTTAGCAGCGTTCAAGGGGCGGATACCTTCAATTTCATTATTAGCTTATCAAATATATGGTTTATTGCCGGTTTGCTTCTATGTGCCGTTTCGGTTGCCTGGATCGTCTACGTGACGCTGCAAAATTACAGACCCATTCAGCGCCTGGTCAACCAGCTGCAGCAGCTATCCTCCAAGGATGACGTCCCGGAGGAAATCCATAAAAACGAATTTACATTCATCAATTCCAAATTGCAAAATATGATTGATCAGAATAAAAGGTTCCAGTTTCAGTTTGAGGAGGACTTGAAGGCTCAGCAAAATTTTTTCATGTACGAGCTGCTGGAAGGGACGCGCTCTTTCGATCTGAAGGAATGGGAGAAGGAAGCAGCCAAGCACGGCCTGCCTGTGCTGTTTGGCAAGCCATTGGTTTTTGTCCTGGAAATTGATCATCGTTCAGAGTGGAGCGCCAACTACGGTCAGAAGCAGCATGGCTCCCAGCAAAAAGCCATTGAAACGGTCATCCTGGAAGCGGCGTCGGATCACGCCTGCGAGGTAAAACTTCTGTGGGTGTCCTTGCACCAGCTTGCTTGCATTTTGGTCATATCGCCACAAGCGGAGAAACATGGATTCGAGGCACTCTCCTTCACCGAAGAATGCCAGCGCCGATTTGCCGATGCCTTATCGTTCACCGTATCCGTCGGCATCGGGGAGCCGGTTGAGCATCCGGATAATCTGCATGATTCCTATCACGAGGCATTGGATGCGCTGCAAACGAAGCCCGTAAACCGAAGTGCCATGATCATTCCTTATTCGTCCGATGCCTTGTCGAAGGATCACAGCTTTCATTATTTTCAACAGGTCGACCGGATCGTTGACGCCTTCCAACTGCAAGAAGTCAAGTGGAAGACACAGATGCAGACGCTCTTTCAGAATATGCTGGAAGAAGGCATATCCCGACGGGGCGCAAGCAGCGTACTGCATTACCTGACGTACCATTTGAACAAGACGGCTTCCAGTATGAATGACGAATACTACCTGCTCTGGAAAACGGAAACGCTGCCGGCACTCGACCGGGTTCAGAAAGAAATCGACCTGCCGGAAGATTGGACGCAGATGGTGCTCCAGCTTCTGGAGCAATTTGCCGAGCGGCTGGATAAGCAGCGGAATCTGCGAAGCCAGGGAAACCTCGTACAAGAGGTTAAGGCTTATATTGAAAAGCATTATACGAAAGCGGAACTATCCCTTGACTACTTGCAAGACAAATTCGGGATCAGCGGCAAATATCTGAGCAGATTATTCAAGGAAGAGTATGGCTTGAAATTTGTGGACTTTTTGATCGATTTGCGAATTCAGGAAGCGAAACGACTCCTTACGGAAAGCGCATTGTCTGTACAAGAAATTACGGAACGGGTCGGTTACAGCAGCCCGATTTCATTCGCCAGGACTTTCAAAAAAATTACCGGCGTACCCCCAATGGATTATCGTAAAGGCAAATAAAACGGCGCAGACCCCGATATCAAACGAAGGCCGAGGAGGACATAAAAGTCTCCCTCGGCCTTCTCCCGTTCATGCCTTGGTTGCTCCTACCCGCGCAGTGATGCCCTTCACCGCAAAGTAGAAAATAGTTTCTCGTAGAGAAAAGTTTTTTGTGATTAATATTACATACAATTTCCAGTGTTATTTAAATTGCCATCGCGGTAACGTTTACACTGACACTGTATTCACCTTTCGGTTTGTTTTACGAAAAGTGTTTGTTGTCCTGACTTGGCAGCAGGTGTTTTTATTAAGGGCATAGGAACGGCGCCTCACCGCGCTTTCCACAATACTAAAAAGCCAGAAGGGGATGAACTAGCATGGTAGACAAGAACAGAAAGAAAAAGGGATGGACGGCTCTTATCGCTGCAGCCCTTACGTTATCAACCGTATTAAGCGCATGCTCGGGTGGTAAAGACCCGGCATCGGCAAGCAATGGCCCGTCCGAAGGTGATCAAATTACGATCTCGTTCGAGACGTCGGTGTATGCGGAAGAACCTCATAAAAAGGCAATCGATGCGCTCATTGCCAAATATAATGAATCCCACCCTAACGTCACCATCAAAGTTCACGGCACAGACTACGAGAATTACTGGGATAAACTGACCACGGAGATTCTGGCAGGTACACAGGGGGACATCGTTCAGGTATACCCTGAGAATATTGCCACCTATAATGCGCTGCAGAGCGGCGGCACTTTCGTGAATCTCGACGAAAAGATTCAAGCGAGCGGACTTGAGGACAAACTTGTCGGACAGGAACTGAGCAAGGTCGACGGCTCCTATTATGCGCTGTCCAATTACGCATGGGGATCAACCGGCATTTTCTACAGCAAATCGATGTTCGAAGCGGCCGGAATTGATCCTGCCTCCATTCAAACGATGGACGACTTCAAAGAAGCCGCCATTCAACTTGGCGGTGTTAAAGACGGGCAATACGGGTTCTCCAGCGTCATCGGCACACATCCCTTTATCGCCTCGGAATGGTACAGGCTGCTCGCTCGTCCGGTATCAGGAGGAATTTACTTCCCGGACGGCGAGGCAGGCCCTTACGAAGCCGACCGGATTAATGTCAACTCGGCACCGAACGTTTGGGCAGCGGAGTGGTGGCAGGATCTAATCAAGAACCCGCAGGCAACGCCTCCAGGAACCCGCGACAAGAAGGTCAGCCGCGAGATGTTCTGGAATGGGCAAGCCGGCATGATGATGGATGGCCCCTGGTTTATCGGCATGACCAAAGAACGCGATGAAGCTTTAATGGACGACCTTGGGCTCATTCCGCAGCCTTCCGTCGTATACGAAGGCCAAACCTATAAACCGAACCCGCACAATTACCCGATCGTATCGATGATTTCCAATGACAGCAAGCATCCTGATGAAGCTTGGGAGTTCCTTGAATGGATGACATCCCAAGAGGCGCAGCAGATTATCGCCGGCTCTGGCATGATTCCGAGCAGCAAGGAATATGCCGAATCCGAAGAATACAAATCGGAGAATCCGCTGGCTGCCCAATTCTTCGATTTCCAGGAGAATGTATATGCGCCGGCCGTTATGGACCCGCCAATTCCCGAACTCGGCTCCCTCTCCCAAATCCTGATCAATGCCGCGCAGGAAATGTTTGTTGGCATGAAAGACGCCAAGACAGCGCTGGACAGTGCAGCTGAGCAAATGAAGGACACGATGCATTAAAAAACATTCGGATGATCAAACGTTTGAAGCCGCCTGGCTTCGTGGCCGGGCGGCACTTACATCATAAGGAGGTAGGGGAATGAATCCAACGCGAACGGATGTGACAAGCAGGCAAACTCCCTTGCCATTGAAAAGACCATCGAGGGCAAAGCGTTTATGGCTAGAGGAAAAACGACATTTCAAAAAAAATATAGCCGCATATTTATTTATTGCACCGCTGGTCATTACCGTTGCTCTCGTGCTCCTCTATCCGATTCTGAAATCGGCGCTGATGAGCGTGCAGTACTGGAAGGTTGCCAAACCGATTGCCGAAGGCAATCCCTTTGTAGGATTGGACAACTATACAGCCGCGATCCAGTCGGGGAACTTCCTGAAATCGTTAGGCATTACCTTTCTATATATTATCGTGACGGTGGCTCTGCGCTTCCTGCTCGGAATCGGTACGGCCGTCCTGCTGAATATTCCCTTCAAGGGCCGAGGGCTTGTAAGAGCACTGGTGATCATTCCATGGGCCGTACCTGAAGTCGTTGCATGTCTCGTATTTATTCTGATGTATGATTACCAATTCGGCGTGATCAATGATCTGCTGCTGAAGCTCAACCTGTTGGCCAATCCGGTCGCTTTCCTCGGCGAAGCCGACACCGCGCTCTGGGCAGCCATGTTCGTCAATGTATGGAAGGGCTTCCCGTTCGCGGCCATCATGCTGCTGGCCGGTTTGCAAAGCATATCCAAAAGCTTGTACGAAGCAGCGGAAATCGACGGTGCCTCGAAATGGCGCCAGTTTCTCAGCATCACCTTCCCGATGTTGAAGCCCGTATCCGTCATCGTGTTCCTACTGCTTATCATCTGGACCATTAAGGATTTCGGCATCGTATACGTCCTCACCGGGGGCGGACCGAGCCGGGTAACCGAAATACTGACCATCTTCATCTACAGGGCAGGCTTCAAATCGTTTGACTTCGGTCTGGCCTCCGCTGCAGGGATGATCCTGCTGGCGATCTCCATTGTGTTCACCGTCATTTACATGAAAGCGACGAAGGCAGGTGAAATGTCATGAGCAAAGGCCCAAACAAGTTTCTAGTATATGTATGCGCTGTTTTTATTTCGTTGTTTGCCGTGTCTCCTTTTCTATGGATGATCTTGACTTCGTTGAAGCCTCAGGCCGAAATCTACAGCACGCCGCTGACGTACCTGCCACATGAACTTAATTGGAATGGTTACAAGGGAATGCTGAATCCCAATGCGGATGACAGCGCCAACTTTATGAAATGGTTCGGTAATACGGCGCTAGTCTCGCTGCTAACAACGGTGTTCTCCCTTGTCATCTCCGCTTTTGGCGGCTATGCGATGTCCCGGTTCGGCTTCCGGGGACGGATGTCGCTCGGATATATCATCTTGTTGACGCAGATGCTCCCCGGCTCACTGCTCATTATTCCGCTGTACCTTATCATGAAGGATTACAATCTGCTGAATTCCCATCTGGGTCTCGTAATCGCATATACCACGTTTGCAGTACCGTTCTGTACATGGATGCTAAAAGGCTACTTTGACAGCGTATCCCAGTCCATCGACGAAGCTGCGAGCGTAGACGGGGCCAACCGGTGGACAACCTTTATCCGGATCCTGCTTCCGCTCACGCTTCCCGGGCTCGTGGTAACCGGCGTCTTCTCCTTCTTAACCAGCTGGAACGAGTTTATGTTTGCACAGACGTTCATCAGCGATTACGACAAATGGACGCTGTCGGTCGGCATCGCCAGCTTTCAGGGACAGTATGTCGTCAACTGGGATTACCTCATGGCGGGCTCCGTCATAACAACGCTTCCGATCGTGATTGCGTTCTGGCTGCTGCAAAAGCATCTGGTCAGCGGAATGACCGCCGGAGCCGTTAAATAAAGATAACCATTCAAGGAGGGGTCACAATGATCAAATTCGGAATCGTAGGCATGGGGATTCGCGGCAGCATGTTCGCCGATACCCTTAGCCAAAATCCTTATGCAGAGCTGGCTGCGGTCAGCGACGCTTATGAAACAACCCTGAACGCCAGCATGGAGAAATACGGGGTTCCAGGGTATTTGCAGGTTGAGGATATGCTCGAAAGCGAGGCTTTGGATGCCATCGTGATTGCCACGCCGGATTTCCTGCATAAAGAGCCCGTTATGCTTGCAGCACGGCAAGGCATTCATGTCATGGTTGAAAAACCCTTCTCCACCTCCGTCGAGGAAGCCGAGGACATGTACGCCGAGGTCGAGAAGGCGGGCATTAAGTGCCTCGTCGCATTCGAGAATCGCTGGAATTCTCCATTCGTTGCAGTTAAGGAAGCGGTCCAAAATGGTGACATAGGCAACATTCTGACCATCAATACCCGCTTAAATGACACCATCTACGTGCCCACCAAAATGCTGAAATGGGCCGGGGAATCAACACCCGGCTGGTTCCTTTTCCCTCATGCCACGGATATTGCCTTATGGCTGAAAAGCGGGGTTCTGCCGGTGAGCGTTTACGCGGTAGGCACGAAGAAGAAATTAGTCGCGATGGGGATCGACACCTACGATTCCATGCAAACGATCGTGTCCTTCGATGATGGCACGCACGCTACATTTACGACCAGCTGGGTGCTGCCCGAATCGATGCCGCTTATCTACGACTTCAAGGTCGAGATCATCGGCGAAGACGGGGCATTGTATGTCGATTTATCCGATCAAATGGTCCGTAAAGGAGGCAGCGTGTACAGTCATGTCCATACGCTCGGTACACCGATCAACGGCCAATATACTGCAGCACCCAATTATATGCTCCATTCCTTCGTCGATCATATCCGCCTGGATACGATGCCGGAATCCGGCGCAGCTGCCGGTTTGTTGAATACCAAGCTGGTGCATGCCATCCATCGCTCCGTCTTAAGCGGACAAGTAGAGCAGGTGTGACATGGAGACATGCCCAGCAGTTGAACGATGTACATTTCTTGACATGCCTGCAGTTAGGGCCGAGAATGATCGCTTATCCATGACGGTGGTTCCGGGCTGGGGGAGCAGCGTCATCTCGCTGCGGTGGAAACCATCCGACACGGAATTGCTGCGTATGCCGCCTTCCATGACGGAATATGAGCGGACACCCTTGTTATATGGCATTCCTGTTTTATTTCCGCCCAACCGGATCGAAAACGGGAGTTTTACTTTTGAAGGCCGGCCCTATCAATTCCGGATCAACGAGCCGCAGCATCATAATCATGCGCACGGGCTTGTTCATGACCAGGCATGGGAAGTCGGACGCTGCTGGACAAAAGGGAATCGGGCCGTGATCGAAACCGTGTTCTCTTCAAGAAGCCGTCCAACGATCCTGTCGCAATTTCCCCACGAGTTCACCATCCTTCTGCGTATGAGCATTGATGGGGCCTCGTTCAGGCAGACCGCGGAAATTCGCAATAAAAGCACAAGCTCTTTTCCATGGGGACTGGGATATCATACCACCTTCCGCTTTCCCTTCGGAAATGAATACGGTCAGGAACGCTGCACGCTGCAGGCCCCTGTCGGGAAACGATGGGTCCTTAATGACCGCGTGCTGCCGACCGGCGAGCTCGCCCATGATTTCCGCAGCAGAGGCTTACGGGATGGCATCTCCGTCAGTCAGTTTCCGCTCGATGATCTGTTCCTTGCCATGCCGGAAGACCGGAATGAAACCGTATTAACCGATTCGGCGGCAGGCCTCCGGGTTACATACCGTGCGGATGACGCATTCAAGCAATGGGTGCTGCACAATGGCGATGGAGCGAGCGGTTATCTATGCCCCGAGCCTTACACATGTGCTACCAATGCCTTCAACCTGGAACTGGATCCGGAAATCACCGGCATGCAGGTTCTGGAGCCCGGCAGAACCGCCCTGCTGTTCTGTACCATCCATGTAGAAGAACTCTGTTCCTCATCCGATTAAACCATAACAGAAGCGGTCCGTAAGCAAGGATGTTTCCTTGAACGGGCCGCTTCATCATGTAACCTGTTTCACCAATTATTTGGATTAGCAAAAGACGCGATACGGAACCCCCCGCCCCGCGTCTTTCGATTGTCATATCTTCCGATTACTCCGCCTGGTAGCGGTCAAATGCAGCCTGGTAAACCTCCATATATCGGTCCATCCCCATCTTGTTGAGTGTATTCACATACTCTTCCCATTGGCTGAACGAGGCCGAACCATTCACGAATTTCGCTTCCATTTCCTTCACGTAATCCTCGATATCTTTACCGATCGAGGTCATGACGTCCATTTCCTCCAATGTAAAGTTAAAATTGTACAGGATCTCCTTCACGGCATACGGCTCTGCTTTTTCAGCAGCGGCCATTGCGTTAGGTCGTGTCTCCGAGGCTTTGAACCATCTCTCCCGCACAAATCCCGGATAGCTGCCCCCGAGCCAAGTGAAATACTTGGCCAACGCCTGATCCTGCGTTAATCCATTTGGATTTTCCGTAATCTCCTTCACATACTCCAGTTGACCCTCAGCGTTCTTCGTGTAAGTCTCGCCTTCTTTACCCATAAAATAGAACTGGGCTCCCTCATCCCCGTAGAAATAATCCATCCAGCGGATCGTTGCTTCCGGATTCGGGTTCTTATCAGTAATCGCAAATGCACCTACGTGAACCATCGGAACTTTGACATGAGAATAGAGTTGATCTCCATGCGGTCCCTTAAGCGCCCCGAGCCCGATGTATTCTTTTCGTCCCATCACCATCTCCGGATTCGGCACAATCGTGGCACCGAGCAGGCCCTCCTGCCCTTTCGCATTCAATGCGCCGCCCTCAATCGTGAAGATCTCTTTATCGAGCAGTCCCTCTTGGTGCAGCTTGTTTACGAACTGCAGCATTTCCTTATACTCCGGCAAGGCTTTGGTGAAGCGCAGTTTCCCTGTATCCGGATCTATGTCTACCAATTTATGGCCAAGTCCACTTGTACCAAGTCCCCAAGAGCCTTTCAAGTGATCGATGATTCCGGTAATGCCTGTTGAAGCGAATGGAATCTCATCATGCTTACCGTTACCGTTCAGATCGGTTTTCTGGACCGCCTTCAAATACGCATAGAATTCTTCGGTCGTCTGCGGCTCCTTCATCCCGAGCTGATCCAGCCACTCCTGATTAATCCATATCGGTGTACCAATCAACATGGAGAGCAGCGCAGGATCGTAGAAAGAAGGCAGGGAATAAATATTGCCGTCCGGCATCGTCAGCCCTTTTCGAATATCAGGGTACTGTTCCATCAGCTTTTTGAAATTCGGTGCATATTGATCGATCAGATCATTCAGCGGTATAAATACTCCCTGCTCCCCATAACGGGTTAATTCTGCGGAGCTGACCCTTGCGGAGTAGAATACATCCGGATAATCTCCACCTGCCAGCGCTAGGTTCCGCTTCTCTGTAAGGGTGTCGAATGGAATGAGGTTCCAGGTCACATTCACATTCGACATCTCTTGATAGGTTTTCCATACAAGCGTTTCTTCGAATTTGCTCCCGTTTGATGGCGACTTGCCCGTGAAGAACGTCAAGTTAAGGGGCTCGTTCACAATCGGCATGCCGGTCTCGTTAACATTGGCTTGCGGCGTCTCCCCCTTATCCGCTGCACCTTCGCCGCTTTTACTACCGCAGCCTGCCAGCAATCCGGCTGCCAGTACAGCTGCCAATGTAAGTGAAGTCCATTTTCTCATCACCATAAAATTCAATTCCTCCTCATGAAATATCCGTAATCAACCTTTAATTGCGCCAATCATAACACCCTTCACAAAATACTTTTGCAGGAACGGATACAGCAGCAGCATCGGCAGATTTGTCACAATGACCGCCGCATATTTGATCGCTTCCGCATCCATTAGACTTCGTGCCAGTGAATCATCACTGATATCAACCATCTCCTGCATTTGTCCCTGAACCAGAATTTCACGCAGGAACAGCTGCATCGGATAATTCGCACGGTCCGACAAATAGATCAGCGCACTAAAATACGAATTCCAGTGGCCCACTGCGTAGAACAAAACCATGACAGCTAATATCGGTCCGGATAATGGAAGCACAATCCGCAGCAGCACCCGCATGTTAGAAGCCCCATCGATAAACGCCGCCTCCTGCATTTCCTTCGGAATGGAGCTTTGGAAGAAGGTCCGCATGATGATAATGTTCCACACCGATACGGCCGAAGGGATAATAATGCTCCAAACCGTATCCAGCATCCCCAGTTCCTTCACCAGCAAGTAATTGGGGATCATCCCCCCGCTGAAGAACATGGTGAATACGATGATCGCCGTAAAAATGCCGCGGCCGTTAAAGTCGGCTCTCGATAATGGATAAGCCGCTGCGATCGTCATCAGTACATTCAACGCTGTGCCCGTCGTGGTATAGAGCAGCGTGTTTAGAAATCCCCGCATGAGCTCCGAATTGGCAAATAACCGTTCGTAGCCGACAAACGACAGTTCCTTCGGCCATAACCATACTTCCCCCCGCATCACCGTTTCCGGAGCGCTGATGGAAGCAATCAGAACAAAAAATAAAGGATACAGTACAAGGAGTGTAATAAAAGATAGTATAATGTAAATAAATACACCGGCTATTCGTTCACTGCGGCTTTGCGGCATATGCCATCATTCCTCCTTACCATAGGCTGTTCTCGCTGACTTTTCGGGCAATCCGGTTTACGGTAATCAGCATGATAAAGTTGACGATGGAGTTAAACAGGCCGACCGCAGCCGAGAAGCTGTACTGGGCACCCAGTATACCGCTCCGGTATACGTTCGTGGCGATGACGTCGGAGGCTTCCATATTGAGCGAATTTTGCATCAGGAAGATCTTCTCAAATCCGACGCCAAGAACGGAACCGATGTTCAAAATGAGCAGAATGGTCATCGTTGGCGCGATCCCCGGCAGATTAATATGCCAGATTCGCCGGAGCCAACCCGCACCATCCACCTTGGCCGCCTCATGCAGCTGCGGATCAATCCCGGCAAGTGCTGCCAAGTAGATAATTGAGCTCCAGCCCATGCCCTGCCACACGCCAGACCACACGTAGATGCTCTTGAACCAGGAGGGCTCCGTCATGAATGCGATCGGCTCTCCGCCGAAGGAGGTGATAATCGAATTGACTAGGCCGCTGACCGGCGACAGGAACATCATGATCATGCCAACGACGACCACCGTAGATAAGAAATGGGGTGCATAAGTTACGGTTTGTACAAATCGGCGGAACCGGCCCGATCTGGCTTCATTAATCATCAAGGCCAGGATAATTGGAATCGGAAATCCGACCGCCAACTCATATAACCCGATACCCATCGTATTTTTAATAATCCGCCAAAAATAAAAGCTGTCAAAAAAGCGTTCAAAATGCTTGAAGCCCACCCATGGACTATCCATGATCCCTTTGTTCGCAATAAAATCCTTAAATGCAATCTGGACGCCATACATGGGTACATAATGAAATACAATGAAGTATAACAGAACTGGTGCAAATAAAGCGTAAAGCTGCCAGTTTCTGCGAACCTGCATCATCCAGCTTCGCCAAGCACTTTTCTTGCGAATGTTTGAATGCGCTTCCACGGTGTTAAGATGACGTTGTAAAATCGGCAATCCCCCCTCTTTCGTCTATGCGTCTTCGTGTGTCCCAAAGGTCCACGTCTGCATCATAAACGACCCGAACGCATAAAGGGTATTGACCATTTTAATGATGTCTCGCCTTTCATTGGATGACTGGGCAGAAGCGCCGTTTTCCTAAAGCATTGCTTAAAATCTAAAATATTGACTATCCATTTTTTACGAACGATTAACACGAACCGGGCACAATCCTTAACACTTGTCCTATATAATGTTGTGAAACCTTGGACGTCAGAAAAACACAAAGGGGGGAAGGCTGTGAATTGGATCAGACATAAAAGTCGCAGTGTATTCTTTAAGATTTTTCTGAGCTTTCTGGCCATCATCGTGTTATTCGGATTGTTCTATATG
This sequence comes from Paenibacillus sp. 2KB_20, assembly GCF_052115765.1. Lineage (NCBI taxonomy): Bacteria > Bacillati > Bacillota > Bacilli > Caryophanales > Paenibacillaceae > Paenibacillus > Paenibacillus sp. 2KB_20. The sequence goes on from NZ_JBFRHH010000005.1 coordinate 131,174, forward strand.
GTCATCTTCCAGCTTTTTAAGACCAGCCTGCAAAAAGAAATCATCGACACCAGCCAGCAGGCCGTTCACGATTCGGCGGAACGGTTCACCAATCAATTCAGCAGGCTTCAGGTGCTGATGTTTGATATATACAACCAATCCGAATTAATCGGCTTCAATAATCAGCTTCGCAACCAGGCGGGAAACGAAGTGAATTACTTGAAAGCCCGAGATGTGATGATGCAGATGCGGAGCGATATCTATAACCCGTTATTCTTTCTGGAGGATACTCTGATTTATCTCCGGGAGTTTGATTTTGTACTGAGCAAATCCGGAAGCGGCGATGCTTCCTATATGTTCAATCGTTCCTATGCAAGTTCGATGTATCCTTATTCATTCTGGAGCAGCTACGAAGGCCATCAGGAGTCCTTCAAACTCCTCCCTGCATCAACCTATCGAATCAACAACGATTTGTCCGAGAAAAAACTGATGCCCTTTGTCTATAAACAGCCGGATAGTCCTTATGAGGTCATTGCCCTCATCGATATCGACAAGGCTGCCCAGTCCTTCTTCGGCGAGTCGGTTGATCGTGCACTCGCCATTCTGAATGCCGAGGGCCAAGTGCTGTATACGCTAGGCTCCATGAACCAAGATCAGCTTCCGTCGTTTGAAACCGGACAGAAAGCCGTGCTGAAGGATGGAACCTACTATTTTGCCGAAGCCGGATCCGACGGACTGACCTATGTCTCGGCCGTACCTTACAGCCATGTCTCTTCTCAGTTAAGCCGGTTAACCGGCGGTTTGCTGCTCATCTTCTGCCTGTCGCTTGGCGTGGCGCTTGCCGCTTCCTATTTCCTCAGCCGCAGATTGCACAAGCCCGTGAAGCAGATTCTAACCACCGTGCTGAACAGAGCCAACAGTACATCCATGCCGGAATCCGGCAGCATCACGGAATACGATCTGATCCAGAATCGTATTCAAGAGCTGTTCCGGGAGAAGGAAGAAATACGGGAGCGCATGAACAAGCATAAATCGGTTCTAACCAGTTACTCTTATATCAGTCAGTTGAAGAGCATCAATACCGATATCAGCGAGTGGGAGGACTTCCTGTCGGATGACGGAAGCTTTATCGTGGTTCTGTATCACATCCGTTTCCGGATGAATCCGGTTTATGAGCTCCCCCTCCAGACCGATCAGGCTGTCCGCCATATCCTGGAGCATATTCATCTGATCACGGCTGAGCGCTATCCGGGGTCTCATACGTTCCAGATCGAAAAGAACGAGATTGTATCTATCTTTAAACGGGAGGAAGCCGCCCGCCTGGAGGATCTTCTGCTGGAAATCAAGGACATGTTAAACGAGGAAAATGAATTGTTCCTGGTCACCATCGCCGTCAGTTCCCAGGTGAGCCATTCGTCCGAATTCAATCAAGCCTACCATCAGGTCAAAGGACTGGCCGCGCAGGCACAGCTCCTGGAAGAATCCCAGATGGTAACCAAGCAGCGGGTTCTTCCAACCACCGTCAATCTGAGCCCGTCACAGGAAAAAGGACTGCTGGACGCCCTGCAATCCGGCAGCGACAGCCGCTCCTTGCAGATCATCGACCAGGCGCTCGAAGCAATGCAGCGTAAGGAGGCGGGCATCGCGCAATGTCGTTTCTTCGCCGATTCGGTCGCTTCCAAGATTCTAAGCTATATGGAGATGGCCCAGATAGATAAAACTTCTGTCCAATCCTTGAAGCGGTGGAGCGCAAGGCTGGCAGAATGTCATTGTTTATCTGATTACCAGGGGGTATTCCGTCAGCTCGTCGAAGCCTCCTGCGCCCTCATTCGCAAGAAAAAGGATACCGGCGACGAGCCGCTCATCGCCATGTTCATGAACATCATCCATAACCAGTATGCCGATGATCTGTCTCTCGACTATTTGTCAGCCAAGCTGAACTTGTCGAGCGCCTACCTCTCCGTCTATATCAAGGAGAAGACCGGTCTTAACTTCAGTGATCATCTGCTTGGCATCCGCATGAACAAAGCGAAGGAACTGCTGGCGTGCACAGACTTGACCGTTAATGAGATCAGCCAGCGTGTCGGCTATCTCAACATTACTTCCTTCAACCGGACCTTCAAGAAGGCCACCGGCATAACGCCGGGCGCTTACCGCCGGCAGCATGTGGTGCAGACCCATGCGAGCGGTTAAAGGTCTATCTTAACAACAGGGCCCTTCGTTCCGCTATACAGCGGAACGAAGGGCCCTGTTATTCTAATATGGATCGCTATCCTTTATCCAACCCGATGCCTTTCCCAAATCGCTTAGCTTCGTGATAATAGTAACTGGCTATGCCAATATCGAATACCGCTAACCCCATAGGGTTGAAGAAAACCGTTTCATGATCGTCGTAAGCCGCCAGGCCGTCACGACATAGAATATCTGAAAGCGTCAGGACGTCGGATTCCTGCAATCCCGTCATCAGATGCAGTTGTTCCACATCCGTGTTCTCACGGCAAACCTCCATCCATTCATCGACAACAATGGCCTTGACCCCGGCTACGCTGTCTGTTGTATAATCCCGCAGCGACACATTGAGAAGCAGCCTCCCCTTCGATGGCTTCTCATTGATATATCGCTCTTCCGAGACGGTGCATGTGGCAAGAACATCGGCGTTTCGGTAGACAGGCTGCCAAGTATCCGCAATATCTGTGATGTTCCGAACCTCCTCAGGAACGGTTGCCGGATCGATGCCTTTGAGATCGTATAAATGCACACGTTCCAAGCGATCCCCCAGCAGCGCCCTCCACATCGCGAGGTGCATCTGCCCCACTGGCCCCCAGCCAATGATACCAATCCGTACGCTCTCGAGCCGCCTGGCTTCAATGAAGGCTTTCAGCATTAACCCGCTTACCGCAGCTGTCCTCAAACCATTCAGCAATCCGCTATATATGACAGCCACGGGCTCACCGGTCAACGGATGATTAAGGATTATCGTGTTATGCGCTCTCGGCAGACCATGCAGGCTATTGCCCGGGAAGCTTGCGATCCACTTGATGCCGGACATATTTACATTTCCTCCAACAAAAGCTGGCATGGTTCTTATCGAGAACTGTGCCGATCATTTAGTAAACAAATAGACAGCAAGCGCTATCTGATCCAGAGAGGAATACATTTGCTGACATATGATCATCGCCCTTTCGACCTTCGTGTCATGATTCAAAGAAACCCGGAGGGGGAATGGGAGGCTACCGGAACGGTTGGACGTGTCGCCCATCCGAGAAAAGCGGTTACCAACGGCAGCCAAGGCGGTACGATTTATGCCGCAGACCGACTTATTCGCGCAAGTGCGGATGATGCGAAGACAGACGAACTCCTTCAAGAGATTGACCGTATTGCCTTGGCAGTGGCTGCTGCCATGAGCCATACTTATCCTGCATTGAACGAATTGGGACTCGACCTCGCAGTAGATCGCGACCTTACGCTCTGGATACTGGAAGTGAACACGCTCCCTGATCCATGCCCATTCACCAAACTTAAACAGAAAGACACCATTGAAAAAATCGTGTCCTATGGAAAAGCGTACGGGCGCTACTATCCCTTGAACTGTAAAAAATCGAAGCAGGGTATGTAAGACATATTCATTTCATGTAAGGAGGAATAGCAAAAAAACCTTCGGTTATCGCAGCCTGTCGAGCCTGGGATCAGGTAAAATACCCAAACTCTATCGGCCGCGGACCAGAAGGTTTTTTCTCATGTATAAATGGGCTTATTTGATATCCTTAGTCTTAGTCTGCCTTTACGGATTGCTCATGAGGGACATGGGCATTGAGCGCTCTCCTCTTCCGGCTGGCAAGCCATTTCTTGCTCCAGCGCGACAGCAAAGATAAGACGTTAACGTCCACTAGCCGGTAGAATACATGGGCAGCGCCAAAGATCACCGGAACCGTGATTAGACTCGTCACGATTACATTCCACCCATAGGAGAGAAATGTGCTGAACAGAAGAAATAGATGGCATCCAAGTGTACAGATGATCGTGAAGTGCAATAGATAGAGCGAGAACGATATCTTTCCCAGATAGGCAAATAACTTATGATGAAACAACGCTTGCAGCCATCTCGAATTCAGCAGGGCTATCAGAATCAGAAACGACCCGATCACATGATAAAATGCAAAAAATTCGAATCCATCCGATTCCCACACGAGTATAGAATAGATTGTTCCCTCCGGATCCAAGTATGGATAAGAGCCAAGATAAATGCCAACCGTGATCCATGTGAAGCTCATCCATGGTGCATTGAAATAAGACAGCCAATCCCGATCGCTATGCTTCAAGTCTGCGAGCAGCATCCCCAGCACAAATCCCAGGTAGTAAGAATCGTTGAAGACGTAGATCAGGAGAACATATGCAGCATAACGGATCACCCGTCTCCCACACAGGACAAGAAACCCAAAAATCAGAAACGATCCGAACAGCTCATATGTCATCGTCCAGAGCACCGGATTGTACTCCGAGCCATACGTAAAAAAGGTATGAAACAAGCCTTCCTTCAGCATGACCAACAGATTTGCGTCAGCGGCGAACGGATCCGGCATCGAGGATAATGTCATTCCGCGTACTTTGTCGTATGCTCCGAGATCCAACACGATGATCAGATAAGCCAGGAAGACGGATACCAAGGCGGGTGCGGCCAAACGAAAATAGCGGCGAATGGCAGACGAATAAATGATGAGCCTGTCCCCGGTTTGAAAAAAACGATAGCTGAGCACATATCCGCTCAACACAAAAAACAGACAGACGGAAAAGTTGCCGTTAAACAGCAGATTGAACGGTGTTCGCGCGGCAATCCCCTCGAAAGCGAAATGCTCGATCTCCTTCCTCCCCTCAAAAACAGACGGTGCAAATACCTGAAAAAAATGAGATACAACCACAATCAAGGCAGCTAAACCTCTCAAACCATCCAAATATACAATTTTCATAACAACCCCACGTTCCCCTAGAAATAGGATGTTTGCGAATGCGAAACATATTTCAAAGGGCAGGAAGAGGAATGCTGTACACGATTCGTTTTTCAGGGATAATCATCTTTAAGAAAATGGCTGACTCATAAACTGAAAGCGTTTTCTTAAATCAAAGGAAATCAATAGGGGAGGGTAAAACATTGAGTATTTATTGGAGTCAGGTTGATATTGAAGAACTAACGGGATCAGGTGTCGTTTATTTTAACTCAAAGATGGAAATGTTGGAAGGTCTTCCGTGCAAAATGTATAAATTGACCTATCAACAGAGCTTATGGACGCATTGTCATGATTATTTTCAGATTTGGTATGTGGCGAAAGGAGCATTCCAACACACCGTTAATCAACAGGCGTACGAGATCTCCAAGGGCGATATTTTTGTTATACCTCCGTTTACCCTGCACAGCGTCAGCATTTCACCCGATGAGGACATCGAGATTTACGGATGCGAATTTATGCCAGCCTTCGTGAACGAGAGATTTCAGGAAATGCCAACAGATCATACTTTTTTCGATGTGGGGTTTCTGGAATACTTTCTGCGCAAGGAAATGAACGCCCAATCCAAAATAACGCTGGACAGCGTTACCGACGTAACGGTTCAAAATGTCTTGAAGGACATGCTGATTGAATACGAGAGACGAACCCCTTTTTTTCAAATCTCGCTCAAAGCGAAACTGCTTGTCCTCCTCTCGATTCTGGTACGGCAGGTCAACGGTGAACTGCTCAGAGAAGGGTTCGAGAAATCAGAGAAATACCGGGGAATCATGACAAGAGTCGTTGATCATATCCATAACCACTACCAGGAAGATATGAATCTGAATAATCTATGCACCCTATCAAATTTATCAAGGTCCACGTTCTGCATCCTCTTCAAAGAATGGACAGGCAAAACATTCAACCGGTATCTCACCGACCTGAGGATTCTGCAGGCCATGATGATGCTGAAGCAGCCGGAGTTAACCGTTACGGATGTTTGCTACTCTAGCGGTTTTAATGAACTCTCCTATTTTTGCAGAATCTTTAAAAAATACACGGGTATCTCCCCCACCGACTTTCGTAAACAAGCGATCAAATAGAACGTTCAATGCCATACGATAATCCTATTTTTGAACACGATAGTGAAATGAAATGATTTTTTTACATGCTACGATATCCATAATTCTTACAAATAACTGGATCAGGGCCGGTTGTTTAGTCAACTGTTTTGGGGAGGGAATTGATAGAACTTCGTATTACGATTACACGATTGTACACGATTGCTCAAGGGGAGGAAGAGGAATGAAGAAGAAACATTTGATATGGAGTCTTATTCTATTGTTCTCTATCGCAACAGGGTGCTCTGGCGGTAATCCGCCGCAATCGGGCAGTGATGCTGGTGACAAGCCATCCGATAATCCGCCTGCCCAAGATGCCGTAACGCTCGACTTCTGGTACGGCTGGACCGGACCGGAAGCGGAAGCGCTGGAACAATTGATTGCCAAGTGGAACTCGGCCAATCCCGACATTCAAGTAAAAGGCCTATCCCAAAGCGACTATCAGAAACAGCTTACCGCGATTACCGGGGGCAATCCTCCGGACATCGCATCCCAATTCGGACAAAATGTCGTGCCATGGGGGCTGCGCGGCGCCATGATGCCGCTGGATGATTATATAACGAAGGACGGCTTGGATCTTAAAGACTTCGTGCCGGCTGCCCTAAGCACTTCCCAGCATGAGGGCAGGACGTATGCGATCCCGACGGCCATGCATGTATCCATGCTGTTCTACAACAAGGATATTTTGCAGGAAGCCGGTTATGACGGTCCACCGGAAACGATAAGCGAGCTTAAAGAATATATCAAAAAGCTGAGCATCGTCGAGGATGGCGGGCGCCTCCAGCGACTCGGATTGTGGCCCGGAATGGATGCGTATACGTTCAGCTATGCCTTTAACGGATCGTTTTATGATGAATCGACGCAGCAGGTGACGCCGGACCATCCCGGGATCCAATCAGCGATTAAGCTCTCGAAGGAGATCTGGGATCAATACGGTTCCGATAATCTGGATCGATTCTCTTCCGGGCTTGGCCAATACATGTCAGCACAGAATCCGTTCTTCTCGGGCAAGTATGCGATGACGATCGATGGAGAGTGGCTGCCCACCTTCATCAAACAATACTCGCCTGATCTGAATTACGGCATTGCCCCGATTCCTTATGATGAGAACAACCCGGAACTTCAAAACTCCGGAAATGTGACTACCAGCGTATTCTATATCCCAAAAGGCGTCAAAAACCCGGACGCTTCCTGGAAATTCATTAAATGGATGACCGAACCGGAGCAAATGGCCGAATTTACGGCCGCCCTTGGGAATCTCCCAACGAGAAACTCTGCTTTCTCCAATCCACTCTATGAAGATGTGCCCGGATTCAAGGAATTCCTCGACTATTCGGGAAGCGAAAACCTGAGGTCCTTCCCGGCTTCCTCCTACGCGAACGAATACATGACGGAGTTCAGCGCGCAATATGATGCTATCCTCCGAGGTACCGTCAGCATGGAGGAAGGCTTGGACAAGGTAAAGGCAAAGATTCAGCCACTGGTGAAATGATGAGCTAAGCAGGCTCTGTCCAATGCAGCGATGCATTGGGCGGGGCTGCATACTAAATACTTGAAGCGGAAGGAGAATCGCGAAGATGAGAGTCTCCACAGCAGCGAATCAACGAAAACCCATATCAGGCTGGTCCAGGAAGGAACGTCATTATGTATACCTTGGCCTGGCGTTCGCCTCTCCTTGGATTATCGGCTTTCTGGCTTTTACGGTCTATCCGTTCTTCGGTTCGCTCTATCTGAGTCTGACCGAATACGATTTATTCAGCCCTCCCAAGTGGGTAGGGCTTCAGAATTACGAGCAAATTTTTGCGGATGACCGCTTCTATAAGTCGCTCGGTAACACCTTTTTTATGGCGTTCATATCCGTGCCGATCACGCTGATCGTCTCTCTGCTGATTGCCGTGATGCTCAATTTCAAAGTAAAGGGGATCAATTATTACCGCACCATCTTCTACCTTCCATCCGTCATACCCATCGTTGCAAGCGCTCTATTGTGGACATGGATGCTGAACCCCGACTTCGGTTTGGTTAACATGGCACTTCGCACTCTCGGTTTAACGGACCCGGCGTGGCTGCTTGATCCACGGTACACAAAACCGTCTCTTATCCTGATGAGCCTGTGGGGCTCGGGTGCAGGCGCTTTAATATTTCTCGCCGCTCTCCAGGGCGTGCCGAGACAATATTATGAAGCGGCTCAGGTAGACGGAGCGAACTGGTGGTACCGGTTCTGGAAGATCACGGTCCCTGCCCTGTCCCCGATCATTCTTTTTCAGCTCATCATGGGATTAATCGGAGCCTTTCAAATCTTTACGGAATCCTACATTCTGGCTGGCGGCAAGGTAGATGGAAGCGGCTCCTTGGGCGGTCCGGAACAGTCTCTGTTGTTCTATGCGGTCAATCTGTATCAGGAAGCTTTTGTCTTTCTGAAGATGGGTTATGCCTCGGCGCTCGCCTGGATTCTGTTTATTATCGTATTGCTGATTACGTTCATCCTATTAAAAACGTCAGGCCGCTGGGTCTATTACGGAGGTGAGTAACATGGCTGTCAAGTTGCGCGTTATCCTACCGCATTTGGTCCTTATTCTATTCGCTGTTATCTTCCTGTTCCCATTTGTATGGCTGGTGATGACCTCGTTGAAGACGCCGGAAGAAATACTCATGTTTCCGCCGAGTATCCTGCCTGAAACGTTCCAATGGTCGAATTATAAAGAAGCCCTTCAAGCCATTCCTTTTACACGCTATATGATGAACACGTTTCTGATTTGTATGGTGAATATCATCGGTCAGCTATTCTCTGCACCGCTGGTAGCCTACTCGATTTCCCGCATTCCTTGGAGGGGCAGAAACATTATCTTTACCATCGTGGTGGCGACCATGATTCTGCCGGCTCAAGTGCAGATGATCCCGCAGTACATCATCTTCACCAAGCTCGGCTGGGTGAATACGATCATGCCGCTGACCATCGGCGCATTCTTCGGAGCACCGTTCTTCATCTTTTTGCTTCGGCAGTTCCTGCTTGGCGTACCGACAGAATTGTCCGAGGCAGCGAAGATCGACGGTGCTTCAGAGCTGCGGGTTTATGTCCAGATCATCATGCCGATCCTGAAACCGGCTCTGGCCACCGTCGCTTTATTTTCTTTTGTGTGGTCTTACGTGGATTTCATGGGACCGCTCATTTATCTGAACGATTCGGTCAAATGGACCATCACCGTCGGCCTGCAAAGCTTTCAGCAGGATCACGGGGCGCAGTGGGAGAAACTGATGGCGGCTTCCACCATCATGGCGATTCCCATGATCCTGATCTATTTCTTCGGACAGAAGTATTTCATGAAATCGGGATCGGCACTAACCGGGTTCAAATAAGCTGGACCTTCGGAATGGATGCCTTCTCTTTCTCAGCATGGACCGGGCGTATGCCCGGCCATGTACGGGAAGAGAAGGTTTTTTACGTTTCCAAATCGAAATAAAGGATATGGAAGAAACCTATATCAACAAACCCAAAGGATGAGAATCATGCCTCTTCGTATCACGGCCATAACCGAAACGTTCGCCGAGCAAATTATGCAATGGAACTATGAACCTCCCTATGACTTCTACAACAGCGAGCCGGATGAGGAGTTTCGGAAAGAACTCCTTGAGTGTTCGTATTACGCCATATTGGACGAGGAAGGGCAGCTCTTAGGCTTTTGCTGTACAGGCTCATCTGCCCAAATTCCGTTTGCGATCCCGTTAGGTGCATATGACGAGGATCTGCTGGATTTTGGACTTGGCATGAAACCGGAATCGACCGGACAAGGTCGGGGAAAAGAGTTCCTCTCGTTCGTGCTGTCGTCCATCGCTGAAATTCACAATCGCCAATCGTTTCGACTGACCGTTGCCAAATTCAACGAACGAGCCATTCGCTTGTATACCCAGCTGGGTTTCTCGGAAGTAACATCGTTTGATTATGGCGGCACTACGTTCATAACGATGATTAAGATGCCGGTCTCTGGATTGTGAAATAAAGAGGGTGATCCCGCTGCGGGATCACCCTCTAGTTCGTTATTGGCAAATATTGCTAACTTCCGGATTGGGTCATATCACCCGGATTAGTCGTTTCCACTCCAAGCAATGGAGCAGTAGCCGATTCTTAACCGCTATTCAATAGCGATGTAAACGTCCACCATGGTATGGGCAAGATCAAACTGCTGCATATCATAGCGTTCGTAATCGCCGGTATACGTCCTTTTTTCGGCTGATTGCTGGAAGTAACTCCAAATTGCATACCACACCTCAGGGACAATTTCCATCAAAGGGCCACGTCTTGTCCGGAATACCATGTACTTGGCTGCTGGGACGGACGCTTGCTTCAATTCCTCCGAAGAAGCTGCAGCAGCCACGTCTTCCTCTATCCTGTTGCCGATAATCAAGGTGTATTCCCCGGATGCGTCGCTTTCGTAATCGGTGTACAAAGCATATATGGCTTGATCCTTATCAGATAACTGTGCCTGCAAACCGCTTTGGAAATACCGGTCCCATAACTGCGGTATCTTGCCTTGCGGTCCTGCCTCCGCTTCATTCGTCGTTCGAACGCCGACACCCTGAATGGACATGGCGGGTCTAGTCTCGATCCATCGTTCACTTTGATTCTGCTGTTGACTATGACTCACGTTGTTTCCTCCTTGTGATGAATATATTTCTATTCTAAAGAGGTAACGTGGACATCTATCTGTCCTGGTTATCGTAGCGCTGCATAATCAATTGTGCTCTTCGCTTCACTTCCTCGGCTGCTTCGCCCGGCTGCTCAACCAGCACCTGATCACCAAAGCTTAGAATCATGCCGTAAAACCACTCATCCAATTTGTATATCACGTGAACGCGTAAAGAGCCGTCCGGGTTGACGGTTACTTGTTCCGGCGGAAAAATATCCGCCACCCGCTGACGCGCGGCTGCTTCGAATAACAGCACCGTCTCCTTCTCCAGCGCGCTCGACCAAGAGGAATCCCATTCCAATCGTTCCATGCTCGGTATCATTCTTGTCTCCGAAGTCTCATCCAGCATCTCGATATGCTGCATGCGCGATAATCGAAAGATTCGATGGTCTTCCCGCTCCAGACAAAAGGCTTGTACATACCAAATATTGCCCTTCAGTATCAAGGATGCCGGTTCAATGGTTCTTCGCTCCGCGTTGCCCTGCGTATCAATATACTCCATCTCGACCCTGCGCTTTTCTTGAATAGCCTTTTTGAGCAAGCCCACGGTGGGTTTCAGTCCTTGACGCTGTCCCCAAGGCTGAAAGTCCATGACCACAGGTTCCCTCCGATATTCATCGCCAAGCCCCTGCTCTACCCTATGCAGCAGCGCTTTTACCTTCTCAAGCAGGATGCCCATCTGCTGATCATCCAGTGCACTGCTCATCCCTTTGACGGCTGTAACCAGCGCACTCATTTCCTCAGCGGACAGCCAGTACTTGTCGATCATATAATGCTCCATAATTTCAAACCCGCCGGATATCCCCTGGTGAGCAACAATCGGGATCCCGGCTTGGCATAGCGTATCCATATCGCGATATATGGTTTTACTCGATACTTCAAACCGATCGGCCAACTCCTTGGCGCTCAGTCTCCCCCGGTTCAGAAGCAGGACGGTTATGGCTAATAGCCGGTCTATTTTCATTGCATGTGATCCTTTCGCCTCTCGATCATTCATGTTCTTCCTTAACCCAAGCTTAACAGATTTGGCATGTGTTCATGCAACCGTTAGGTCAGGTTCAGATGCTCGTTAGCCTGTTATGCTACAATGATAGGCACGGCAATCAAGTCAAAGGACGGGATGAAACGATCCATCCTCAAGAACGTAGACATACATAAAAGATACAAAATGTACGAATCTGTAACATCAAGGAGGAACATACATATGGACAATCGACTTGACGCCATGCGCAGGTGTCACCCGGACTCCGTAACGATCTCCCGCATAACGGGTTTCATTACGGATGGGGTTATTCTACTCGCTGCAGCAGCCTATCTGATTATGGCTGCTATATTCGGGTGGACCCTGATACCGGGCTGGATCACCATCGGACTTCTGGTTCTCGGAGCCTGGTTTACTTGGGCCGTGCCCTCTTTCACCTACAAACAATTCGGCTTCAAGGTAAGCGAGGAAGAATTGGAGCTTCGCTCCGGCTGGATCTGGCTCAGTGACACCCTTGTCCCGATGACGCGGGTACAGCATGTCGAGCTGGAACGGGGACCGCTCCTTCGTAAATATGGCTTAGCCAAGGTAAAGGTCGTTACCGCCGCAACGACTCATGTCATTCAGGCGCTCAAGCTGGAAGAAGCAGAGGGATTGAAAAAACAGATCGGCGAGCTGGCCAAAGTGGTGGATCACGATGAATGAACCGACAAGACTTCACCGGCTGTTCATCCTGTTCCCGCTCGTAAGCAGCGTTAAATCACTCATTCCGATCGCCGCTCTGGTATCCATCAAATTCCTTAACGGAAAATCGCTGCGCGACATCCCCTGGTACTGGCTGTCCGCCGTCATCGTCATCCTGGTCTCGCTTCTGCTTCTGTACGGGTATCTAAAGTGGAAACGCTTCGTCTATACGTTAGAAGAAGACAAAATCCTCATTCGCCGCGGCGTTCTGTTCCGTGAGGAATTGTCCATCTATACGGGTCGCATTCATTCCATGAATATGGAGCAGCCCTTGCTGCAGCGCTTACTGGGACTTACCCAAGTCCGAATCGAAACGCCGGGCAAAACGGAAGGCGGGGGCATACTCCCTGCCATTACCAATAGCGAAGGCGAACGGCTGCAGCGCTGGCTGCGCGAGCAAACCCGAACAAGGCAGACGCAGCGTGAGGTTCACCAAGCCCATGAAAGCCCCGACCCATCCGATCAGAGCCTTCCCGTTCAGACGGAGGGGCCATCTGTTCAACCGCCGGAAACCCGAGAGAATTACGAATCCATTCAACCTTCGAATCAGAACATGGAATACGGAAGCGGTCTTTTGGAGGATTCCGATTCAGGCTCCGTTGGCAGAAAGAATGCAAACGATCCAATCACCGTAGAGGAAGAACGCAGCACGCTGCTGCAACTATCCTCCGGACGCCTGCTCATTGCCGCGCTTTCCTCACCCAACCTGTCGCTGGCTTTAGCCTTTGTGGGCGGTATTTTATCTTTTGCCGATGACCTGCTCCCGGATCGGATGTACCAATCGCTGTTTCAATCGGCAGGGAAGCTGCTGCCCGGCAGTTGGATCAGCATTGTTGCTGTGGCGCTCATCGTATCCTGGCTGCTCTCCGCCGTGCTCTACACGATCAAATATGCGGGATTTACCGTCGAACGCATCGGGAAACAAATCTCAGTCAGTTGCGGTCTGCTGGAGAGAAAAAGACTGCTCTTCTCTCCCGAACGCGTGCTGGCCATTACCGTTAAAGAAGGCGTATTCCGGCGCTGGTTCGGTTACGCTGAAGTGAAGGTTCATGTGCTAACGTCCGAGTCCGACAAGCATTTCATGCTCCATCCTCTACTGAAGACTGGAGATATTCCGGCACTGCTGAATCGGGTTACGCCTCAATTCAGCGCTCAGACCATTACCGCTTCGCCGCCGCCCCGCGCAAAATGGATGTACTTGCGGTGGAAGCTGGCTTTTGCCGCGGTAGTTAGTGCCGCGTGCATTTGGTATTTTGACAAGCTCGGTTTGTTATCGCTTCTACTCCTTCCGCTCTCGTTAGCTTGGGGACTCCTCTCGCACCGGGATTCCGGACTTAATGTAACAGACAAACAGCTAACGATCCGCAGCCGTTTCATTGCTATGTCCACCAGATATATACGCAGGCCGCAGATTATCGCCATGGAGGTTAGCGGTACCCGCAGACAGCGAAGAAGAGGGCTTCTATCCCTTCAAGTGAAGATGATATTCAGCGAGATCAACGAAAGTTTAAGCGGAATGGATCAGCGAGAGATCGAGGCTGTTCGGGCTTGGTTCCAAAAGAAAAAGGGCGAGAACTCCGCATCTGCAGAACAGAGCGGTCCCGCCTCATCTATTGAGCAGCTATAACCGTTTAGCCTCCGTTCTTCCTAAAACGATCAAAGCCTGACAACCGGTAAACCAGCAGGGTGATCACGAGAAATACGCCGTATACGCCGATGGTGATGATGATGTGGGAAGGGTCTGTCATGAGATGATCCCCCACCATCGAGAACAGCAGCATGGCTGGGATTTTGCCTAAGGCGGACGCGATGCTGTATGATGCGAACGTTACCTTGCTGAGAGCCGCGTACACATTGATGACAATGGAAGGAATAAACGGGATCAACCGGGTAAACAGGATGGTCAAAAAGGCGTTCCGTTCGAACATTGTTGTCACTTTTCCCAGCCTGTTATAACGGTAAAGCACCCGGTCGCCCCATTCCTGATAGCCGTATCGGATGAACATAAACATAAGGATGGAAGCGGCGATTGAGCCGACCCAAGTGACGATTCCGCCGATGACCGGCCCCATGGCGGCACCGATAACGCCTCCTACCACCGGATAAGGGATCACCGGAAACAAGGCCATGATGACGGCCATGAACATCATCAGCATGATACTGTCTGTCGATCGAATCCATACCAATATGGCATCGCCATAAAAGTAAACAAGACCACCTACGGCGGCGTAAACCAATGCCATTCCTAATTTCTTGAACATGCACCACACTCCAGGTCGTAATGCACCTATTGTATCACGCATATCCATTGGAACAAGCGCAAAAGGGACATCACAAGGCTATAAGCCGGGATGTCCCTTTTGCTTGAAATGGGCTGGTCGTTCCCTGAAGCTACATGTTGCTAGGGAAGTGGAACAGCCGTTAACCGGTATGGATTAGATCCTATCGCGCTCATGTCAACTCACGGTCTGCTCGGTTTCCCTGGTGGATTCACCGGGGGCTTTCCAGGCTTACCACTATGCTTCACTTTCACCGTGACCGGTTTGCTTGGGGCACTCTCATTATGCAGACGATCAACTGCCGTCACGACATACGTATAGGTTTGTCCCTCCGCTACGGTATGATCGACAAAGAATTGCATCTTATCGGCTGTTTTTCGGAGAGTCCCTAACAAATGCGACGGATCTTGAACACTGCCGGTTCCTCTGCCATCATAACGATAGACCGCATAATACGTCTCGTCACCTGTCGACCTCCAGCTTAGCTGCACACCATCCTGCTCGTGATCAGCCTTTGGCTTCTTGGGCGAAGTCGGCGCCTCCGAATCGATCCAAGGCATCGCCGGGATCAATGCCGGATATCGATACAGATCGTTCTTCAGTCTATCCGTAAATCCGAGCGCATTATCCTTAAACCATTTGGAGCTGAAGTATATGCTGCCCCGGACTTCCTCAAAGTTGCGGTTGTAATGGATCTGGTTCGGCATCTCTTCGGGGTTGGACCAATCGGCATTCGACCCGATTTTATATACGGCTTGTCCGCTGTATAGATGAACGTTCTTGCCGGACACGATCCCGCTCCACCAATCGATCAGCTTATCGTAAGCGGCAGCGGAATAACCGATATTCCAATAAATCTGAGGCGTGATATAATCGATCCACTCTTCTTCAACCCATTTCTTCGAGTCGGCATAGATGGCATTGTAACTCTCAAGACCATTGGTTTCAGAGCCGGTCGGATCGCTGGATTTATTTTTCCAGATACCAAACGGACTGATGCCGAATTTCACGTAACTCTTCTCTGCCTTGATGGCTTCGTTCACATTCTGAATGAATTGATTGACGTTATTTCTTCTCCAGTCTCCCTTATTCGTAAAGGAGCCTTTGTATTGGTTAAAGGTGTCCGTATCCGGGAAATCCACGCCGGTTACGGGATACGGGTAGAAGTAATCGTCAAAATGCACGGCGTCGATGTCGTAATTGCAAACGACCTCCATGATGCCGTCGATAATAAACTGTTGCGCTTCCGGTATTCCTGGGTTGAAATACAGCTTGCCGCCATATTCTTCAACCCACTCCGGATGCTGCCTGGCCGGGTGGCCTGCTACAAGTTTGTTAACGTCTCCTTGAAGACTGATGCGGTATGGATTAAACCAGGCATGAAACTCCATGTTCCGCTTATGGACTTCCTCCAGCAGGAATGCCAGCGGATCGTACCCCGGATCTTTGCCCTGAACTCCCGTCAGCCATTCTGACCATGGCCCGTAATTGGACGGGTAGAATGCGTCCGCCGTCGGCTTGATCTGCATAATGACCGCATTCATTCCCGCATCCTCCAACTGATTAAGCAGACTGATAAACTGCTGCTTCTGCTGATCCGGATCGGTGACTCCTTTGGCTGGCCAGTCAATATTGTCGACGGTTGCAATCCAGGCCGCTCTCATCTCGGCTTTCGGATGCTCAGAAGCTTTGTTCACCGTGATGTAGAGGGAGCTGGCCTTTCCTTGGAATGTCGCTGTTACTCTAGTTGAACCTATCTTCAAGCCGGATACCACTCCTTTATCATCGACAGCGGCTACGTCCGGATGACTGCTGGTAAACGTAACGCCTTCCGTTATGATCACCGGCTCCTCCATCCAGGAGTAGGTTGCGGACACCGCCGTCTCGAAGGAATCTCCTACCGTAACCGCCGTAAGTCCTTGAAGTTCGATGCTCTGCAGAACAGGAACTGGATCCGTCACCGTAATGGCATGCTGTGCGGTTATTCCGCGGTACGAAGCCGTAATGTCTGCCGTTCCTGCGGAAACTGCGGTCAATTGACCGGTTTGATCTACCGATACAACGCCCGATTGATTGCTTGCATAACTAATTCCTTCAGTCAGCCATGCGGGGTCCGTCTGGTTTCCGTATACGGAGTAAACCACACTGGTTCTCATGTTGCCGGTAAGACTGGTCTCCATATGAAGCGGCCCGGATAACAGCAATTCTCCAGGGGCTGGCACATCCTGCGTAATATGAAGCTCATACTGAGATTTTGGTCCATCTCCGTATTCTGCGGTTATGGTTACCGTTCCCGGCGCCAATGCTTCAATAGTGTCGTATGTAGCGCCCGTGACAGTAGCGATGTTATCGTCACTGCTGGTGAGTTTCACGCCGGTTGTTAATAATGCAGGTTCCGTATGTCCTTCATAGGTTGCATATACTTGGGGCTTCGCCGTTTCTCCTACGCCCATGGGCGTCAGCCCGCCAATGTCGAGCCCGTACACCTGGGAAGCCGTATAGAATGCGGACAACCTGTCGAAGTATACGGTACCTTTGTTTTTATTCGTGTCCTTTAATTCGGTGATATAGATTTGATTCACTTTGAGAGGAGCCTTGATGGTAGAGGGGACGTTAAATTTGACGTATTTCCAGCCCATCCAGCTAAAACCGGAGGTAGAGGTTAAATCCACGGCATGCTTGCCGCCGGAAGCGTCCTGAAGCTGGGCACGGAGCCAATGATTCCCGCCGTCGCCGTAAACCCATAAACCGAGTGCAGTGGGTGAACCGGGGACGCTTCTGCCGATAGAACCGTCCGGATCTTTGAAGTTGAGATAAGCCGCCGAGGTACCGGATTCGCTGCCCACAAAATCATACGTTAGAGCTGCAGCGTGATGTCCATAATAGATTAGTTCCGGCCTCCCCACTACATCCAGCTGAGCCTTTCCCCTTACGGAGGTTGCGGACATATTTGTTACCGATTCGAAATTTTCAATCACAACAGCGCGTGGATCTCCGGCGTTTGCGTCTGCATCAACGGAACTGCTGCCCCATGCAGAAACAGCTGTACTGAACATCATCGCTAACGCCAGCGTCATGCACAGGATCGACTTGCTGCTTCGATAGACATGTCTTCTGGTTTTCATTCACTAATTCACTCCCTACTTTTATGAATGCGCTTACTATTCGTTGAACCCGAATACGATTACGATTCGAATCGGCGCCCCCCACCTCCTATCTCTGTCGCTAAAAGTAGATGATCGGCATGGATTCGAACACACGCGTTCATCTCTACCTCTATCATATTGAAATTTTATTTCAAATTTCAATAGTTTTTATAAAATATAATTTTATATTTCGAGCAGGAATTTAAGCTGCCATGGCGTATGCAATCGCAAAAAAGAAGCCAACACGGGACAATCCCCCGTATTGGCTTCCTGATTCATTCAGTTCACGTGTTCAAGAAGTCCGATCATTAGCGTCACGGCTTCCGCCCGTGTTGCGAATTGCTGTGGAGCGAAGCGATTGTTACCCACACCGCCCACAAGTCCTGCATCAACCGCAGTCGCAATATACGGCTCAGCCCACTTCGGAATTTCCTTCGTATCTTTAAAGGTCAATTTCGCTACCGAGTCGGGATTTATTCCGCTGGCACGAACGATCATCGCTACCAGCTCGGCCCGGTTCAGCGGCTTGTGCGGACCGAAGGAGCCATCCTTGTAACCGCTGATGATGCCTGCTGCCACGCCTTGCGCTACAGCATCCTTGGCCCACGAAGGAATCTTGCCTGCGTCCGTGAACGTAAGCTTAGTCCCGCCTTCGGTCAGATGCAGCGCGCGGCCCAGCATAGCCATGAATTCAGCCCGCGTCACCTGTTGATTTGGCCTGAAGGTTCCGTCTCCATACCCGTTGACAAAGCCTGCTGCCACGGCCTTATCGATGGCTGATTTGGCCCAGTGACCCGCAGTATCCTTCAGCGCCGGTGGATTCCCATTACCCGAATCCGTACCGGGGTTGCTTCCAGGCTGAGAACCTGTTTCCGATCCGTTACCCGGGTTCGTTCCATTCCCGGCACCTGAACCGTTCTCCGAGCCTGATCCTGAGCCACTTCCTGAACCGGAACCTGGATTATTGCCTGAACCAGAGTTGCTTCCTGATCCTGGATTGGATGTGCCAGGCCCCGGATTCGGTGTTCCTGGACCTGGTCCCGGACCTGGAGTTCCTGGATCGGGATTCGGCGTTTGAACATCCTTCTTCACGATACCGAATTGATCAATGATAAATGGCTGTGCACCATTGAGGTTCTGGTCAATTTCATAGCTGACCGCGGTCAGCTTGCCGCCATCGATCGTAATACCGACGAAATTTTGTACCTGGCTGCGTTTCGGACGCCGGTTATCGCTCGGATCCGGTCCGTATTTGGCCGCATGGTTTTCTTCCGCGCGTTCAAACAGTCCGTAGTATGCATCCCCAAGCTTTTCACTCGGATTCTTATAATAAACTTTCGGTCCTGCGGTTGCCGGAATCAAATAGATCGTACCGTCCGGATTCACCGAGTATTCCAGCTTCTCGCCGTTTAGCATCTCCGTAATCTTCTCCGGCTCTGCCGCTTTGCCGTCAGCCTTGATCGGTTTGGTGCGGGCATAAATATGATCATGACCCTGCAATACAAAATCAATGCCGAGCTCTGCCATTAACGGAGCAATCTTGGACCGCACGCCGTTAGCTCCCATAATATCGGAGTCCGTCGCATGATTCGAAGTAGTGTACGGACCTTTGTGAATATTGACGATCACCCACTCCGCTCCGGCTTTTTTAGCCTTCTGTACATCTTGTTTGAGCCATTCCACTTGCTCGACAGAGAAATTATCGTACACATCCGAGTCCTCATTGGAATTCAACACAACGAAATGCGCGTTGCTGTAATCGTATGAGTAGTACGCTCCAGTCTCGGTTGCCGAGTTATCCGGCTGCTGTACATTGAAATGTTCGATGAAGGCGTAGTTTTCATCCTCGTGGTTACCCGCGGATGGCACCAGCGTCGTATGGAGCAAGCTTTCCTGCGAATGACCTAACAGCCAATTCCACTGTTCTTCCTTGACGCCCTTGTCTACAATATCGCCGTTATGGACAACGAATTGCGCTTCCGGCACGGTAGCCAGCGCCTTGGCAAGTGTCTCGGATGAAAGCACCGCTTCATCTTCTGCCTTCGCCTGCGTATCGGCCAAATCAATGAACGTGAACGCTCCTTTCTCCGGCGCAGTCCGGAAGGTTCCCGTCTCACTCCAAACCCCAAGCGCTGCATCTCCTACGCGGAAATCGTAGGACGTGTTTGGCTTGAGTTTCGTTGCTTCCGCTTTATGCACAAGTTCTGCTGCTGAATTAGTAGAAGCAGCCGAACGTCCTTGGAACGTGATCCCATTCGTAAAGTCAGGAGCGACAGCAGACTTCTCCACGATCTGAAGGTCACTGCCTGTCACCTGCTGGGATGTATACCAGGTGAAACCCCTGGATGTTTTGGCATCGCCGTAGAACGTAACCGTCACTTTGCTCACTTTTTCCTGAACAGGATCCGGCTTCGTCTCCTTCATGATTCCAAACTGATCCACGATAAACGGCTGACCGTTCATCTGATTCTGATCGATTTCATACGTCACAGCTGTCAGCCTGCCACCGTCGATCGTAAACCCGACAAAGTTCTGAACCTGGCCTCTGGCAAGGCTGGTTGTATTTCCGTACTGGCGGGCGTGGTTCTCTTCGGCGCGCTCAAACAAATTGAAATATGAATCACCCAGCTCCGGCTTCTGGTTCTTGAAATAAACCTTGGCTCCTGCGGTGGCAGGAATCATGTAGATGGTTCCATCTGGCTTAACTGCATATTCGATGTTCTGCCCATTAAGCATCTCGGTAATTTTCGTGGCATCCTCGGCGGTTCCGTCGCTCTTGATCGGCTTTGTCCGCGCATAGATGTGATCATGGCCCTGCAGCACCATATCAATTCCCAACTCGTTCATCAAAGGAGCAATTTTGTTTCTTACTCCGTTCGCACCCATGATGCCACTGTCGGTTGCGTGGTTCGAAGTTGTATACGGCCCTTTATGGATATTGACGATAATCCAGTCTGCGCCGGCAGCCTTCGCTTGCTCCACATCCTGCTTCATCCACGCGACTTGCTCTGCAGAGAAGTTCGCGTACTCGGGCGAATTCTCATTGGAGTTAAGCACGATGAAATGCGCATTGCTGTAATCATAAGAGTAGTACGCGCCAGTAATCGTTGCAGCGTTGTCTGGCTGCTTCACATTAAAATGCTCGTAGAAGGCATAATTCTTATTCTCGTGATTCCCTGCAGAAGGGGCAATCGTTGTATTCAAAAGGCTGGATTGCGAATGACCCAGCAACCAGTTCCATTCCTGCTCCGATGTGCCGTTCTCCACCACATCTCCGTTATGGACAACGAATTTAGCATCTGGAATAGTGGCAAGTGCTTTGGACAAGGTAGCTGCCGACAGCATTGCCTCGTCCTCTTCCTTCGCTTGTGTATCCGTCAGATCGATAAACGTGAAGGCACCGCTGACAGGTGCCGTCTGAAAGGTACCCACCTCGCTCCACACATTCAGGCTCTGGTCCCCAACTCTGAAATAATAGGAGGTATCCGCCATTAAACCTGTCGCTTCCGCTTTATGTACATGCTCTCCCGGAGAATTCGAGGAGACGGAAGTACGACCGCTAAATGCTAGCGCCTGACTGAAGTCCGGCCCGGCCCCGCGATTCTCCACAACCTGGACATCGCTTTGGGAAGAGCCCAGCGGCGTATACCAGGTAAAACCTTTCGCGCTGGTCGCGTCGCCATGGAAGGTTACCGTTACCTTGGAAATATCCAGTGCCGGTGCCTGCGCTAACGCGGTAAGCTCCATATCGAAATATAGATCCGAGCTGCTGTCGCTCTGCTGATGGATCTCGACCGCAATTTCGTTATTGCCGTCCTGCAAATATGTTTTCAGCGGCTCGGTCAGGTCCACGTCCCCATATATAACGGGCAGGTCCTTGCTCGAGGTCGCCTTCATGTCGTACGTGATTTCGCCTTCCGGCATGCCCATGCGTCTTACTTCATGGCCATTGACGTAGAGCACGGCGCCGTCATCAATGCCGAACGTGCCGAGAATCTGGCCGTAACTGTCAATTTGGGCCTTGTTGACTTGAAGATTCGTTCGGAAATACGTCGTGCGGTGCTTGAGTCTTTTATCCGTACCATAGTCTACTATGGTGCCCAGCGGACCAAACTCCGTGGTTGCTATGCTGCTTCCGTTATCTTTATAACCGAAAGGAGCGAATCCGGATTCCCATGAGGAATCATCATAGGTGGAACGCCATACGGTTGTTAAATCTTGGCCCTGATCAAAATACTTCCACTCCGCATTGCGCTGAAGTAAGATATCAGGCTGATCCTGCGTTGCTGCTTCAACAGTGGATAAGGATCCGATTCCTGTAAATAATCCAAACACTAACGCTATCGATAACAGCATGGATAATAGCCTTTTGTTCAGATGAGTAATCATGTATTCTCTCCTTTATGATGTTGGATGTGTGTGAAGCAAGACTGTCAAACAGCTCCAGCATAACAAGAGAAGATTAATAGCTTGTCATCCCAACGTAAAACTTATGTAAATAATGACATTGAAAACATATGATATTGCTCACGTCATCTGAACTATGACAAAAACAAAAAAAGCAGGGCGAGAGGTTCTCTCGCACTGCTCCCTTATTTGCCAAGATGGCTTAACCTTCCGAAGGATACTTCAGTCCCCACTGCCCCCGGATTTGATCCAGCAGCCTCATAATCGCAAGCGACTCATCAAGCGGCATCACGTCGCTCTCCAGCCGCCCTTCCAGCAGACACCGCCCCACTTCGTATGCCTCGAAGCTATACCCTTTCTCCTGCCGGTCATCTGTAACAACCACCGGTTCCTCGCCATCTACATAAAGCGCAGCGGATGTTGCATTCAAGAAGGACGGAATGTGAATATACCCGTTGGTGCCATAAATATAAGCTTCATTTGTCAATCCAAGCCGGATCGCCCCGTTTAACGAAGCGGTCTTGCCCGATTCATAAGATAGAATCACCGAGAACTGCTCATCTACGCCCGTCTCACCGATATGCGCGGTACTCCAAATCTTCTCCGGCTCGGTTCCAAAAATCATGGATGCAAACGACACCGGATAAATACCCGCATCCAGCAGCGCGCCGCCGCCAAGTTCCAAATTCAGCAAACGTCCCTGCGGATTCCAGCCGCTGCGAAAACCAAAATCGGCCTTCAGCAGCCGAACGTCGCCGATAAGCCCGTCGTTCAACCATTCGCGCACCTTCCGAATCGGGGGAAGGAAACGCGTCCACATGGCCTCCATCAGGAACAGCTTTTGCTCCCGTGCAGCTACCACTAATTCCTCCAATTCATCCCCGTTAATCGTAAAGGGTTTCTCGCACAGGACGGCTTTGCCGGCCTGAAGACACATTAAGGCATGATCCCGGTGCAGCGGATGCGGAGTCGCTATGTAAACAACGTCAATATCGGGATCCTTCACGAGTTCCTCGTAACTGCCATAAGCCCGCGGTATATCGTATTTAGACGCAAACTCTCCTGCATTGCTTGCCGTACGAGAGCCCACGGCCACAAACTGAGCGTTCTCCACATACGCCAGATCGGCTGCAAACTGCTCCGCAATCCAGCCTGTCCCTATGATTCCCCATCTGATCTTGCCCGGATTCTGTATCATCATTTACTCCTCCTCATCCTCTTCCTGGATTAGCCTTGCCTAAAGCTTGTAGAAGCTGTCCCTCTCCACTTTGCAAATTCGTAAGCCAAAGCTTTCATACCACTCGTTCTTGCCCCGTTCCTGGGCTACCTGATGAGCAGCATTCTCCTTCCATAAACGAATGGCCTCCAGGGAATCCCAGTACGATACCGTGATCCCAAGGCCCTCATCCCGTGCAGACTCCACCCCCAAATAGCCGGGCTGCTGAGCGGCGAGCTCTGCCATTTTATCGGACATCGCCCCATAACCCCGGTCACCCTCTGTTCGTTTGGACACAAAAATGCAGGCATAGTAAGGTGGCTTCGGCGTATTCGCGTATTCCGTCATTCTCTCTCCTCCTTTCTGGTTTCCAGATTAGCCATTAATTCGATTCACATTCGTCCATTGACCATGTAATCATTATATCGGAACTTCCACCGTTCTTTAACCTGTAAGAAAAATGTCTTTTGACGTTTATGCCGTAAAGACAGACCTCGGTTAGTCTTAAGAAAAGAAACCGCCTCTCTCCTCTGTGATCATCTACAGGAGAAGAGAAGCGGTATTCTGCCTTCTAGCCTTTACTTCAGTTTGTGCAGCAGATTATAGATGACCTGCGCGCTTTCCGCACGCGTGGTCAGGCCTTCCGGTTCAAAGCGGCTCGGTGTACGGCCCTGAACAAATCCGAGGGTATGCGCGGTTTCTACCGCTTCCCTAACCCAGTCCGGGGATGAAGCAAGATCGGCAAAATCGCTGCCCGCGCTGATGTTCTCCTGCTGTAGTTTTATCGCGTGGGCATAAGCGCGCACCAGCATCGCCGCCATTTCCTGACGCTTGATCGGGGCATCCGGATCAAAACGGTCTTTGCTTATTCCATTCACGATGCCCGACCCCGCCGCTGCGGCCACAGCCTCTGCGTACCATTTGCCTGAAGCTACATCGGCAAACGGCGCAGAGCTCTCTGCCTGAAGATCGAGCAGACGAACCAGCATCGCCGCAAATTCAGCCCGGGTCACTTGCTGAGCCGGTGCGAAGCGTTCCGTGCTGACGCCTTCGATGAGCTGCTTCGCTGCCAAGTCGGTAATCACTTCTGCAGCCCAGAATGAAGATGGCACATCGGCAAAGGTTTTCTCATAATCAAGTAAACCATAGGCGCTGAAATGTCGGATCCCCGAAGTCATGCGGCCATCTTTTTCCACTCCGCCTATATACTCCAACTCACCATTATCGGACAAATAGTACATCGCTATTCTTTTGCCGTTAGTGTCATTAGATAACGGCAGTTCCAGCGTAATCGGATGATCGAATACAGTTAAGTTGTAAGATTTGCCATCCGCTGTCGTTAATCGAAGCTGGAACTCCAGCATGGCTCCGACTGCTGTCAGCTTGGCCCCGGAGACGCGGGCAGCTTGCGCGATTCGCTCCTTCATCTCAGCATCCGATAACGTGGCGGCACTCAGTTTCATCGTGCTCTTCTCAAGCTGGCCAGGATCTGCAAGACCACCCAACAGGCGAAGCACTTCGGCCGGGATCGTTATGGCCACATTCTTCGCTTCAATATGGATCGAACCATCCTTAAGTATGTCTGCTGCATTCCCTGGCAGCGTGATATCCGTAAAGCTTCCATCCATCGTGATTACAATCTGCCCGTTCGACAGCTGAGCTGCCAGCTCGCTCGCTGATAAGGTGACGCTGCCTGACGGCGGTGTCACAGGCGGGGTGACCGGTGGTGTTACTGGCGGTGTTACCGGCGGCTGCACGGGCGGCGTTACCGGTGGTGTTACCGGCGGCTGTACCGGAGGGTCTACCGGTGGCTCCGGTCCCGGATCAGGATTTCCCCCGCCCCGGGTGGTCACCTTCAAATCATATTCCGACTTGAACCCTTCGTAGGTTGCCGAAATCACGGTCGCCCCTTCGGCCAATGCCCGGACTGAGCCTAACTCATCGATCGAGGCGATCTCTGGCTTACTGCTCTCGTAGGTTACACCTTCGATTAAGCGGATACGGCTGCCGTCGGTATAAACCGCCTCCGTGACGGCCTGATCGGTATCCCCGACCTTCAGCTCGGTTTTACCACCTAGGGCGATCGACTCCATGCTGCCGTTCGGAATTCGGTCCACCGTAATCTTCACATCTGCATAGACGTCCGGTGCTACCGTGCTGGTCGCTCTTACGACCGCGCTGCCCAAACCTTGAGCCGTCACGATGCCATCTAGTGATACGGTGACGACATCATTTGCCGGTTCGGAACTGTATACGGACCACACAACGGTTCGTTCAGCCCTGCGCGGCTTCACTTGAGCCAGCAATTTCTGGCTCTCGCCTACAGCTAGTGTCAGCTGGCTTGGCGTTACTTCAATCTGCTGCGGCTCCGGCTTCGTATCCGATTTCGCCAGCGTAAACTCATCCACGACGCGTCCGTCAACCGTTTTGGTTACATAATAAAGCTCGTCTCCCTCCACTTCCACGGAAGCATACATCTGAGTTGGTTCATCGTCGACCACCTCATGCCAGCCTCGCTCCGTGTGAGAGTAGAATTTAGGTCCTGACGATCCCGCTACGACGTAGGTTGTGCCCTTCCCGTCCGCAGCAATCTGGTTGTTCATCATCGGATAGGAACGAATATAAATATGATCATGTCCGTTTAACACGAGATCCACACCGGATTCCTCAAGCACCGGCGCCCACAGACTGCGTACCTCGGCGGAGTCATAGATGCTTCCGTAAGGCCCGCGGTGGAACATCGCGATAGTCCAATCTTTGTCATTGCCAGCCAGATCCTGCTGTAGCCACTTTTTCTGATCCTCCAACTGATACTCGCTGTTCAGCATAATAAAATGAATGTTCTTGTAGTCAAAAGAGAAATTGGTTCCCTTCAGGGTGTCCAAACCATTGCCCGGCTGGTTAAAGTGAGCCAGGAAGTCTCCGTTCTCGTTATTCCCCATCACTTCATGGTTGCCGATGGCAGACACTAACGTCGTATTCAGGAAATGCTTCTGGGCTTCAGCGAACCAGTAGTTCCACTGCTCCTCCAGGAATCCCTTGTCGACCATATCGCCGGCATGGACCATAAATTCGGCGTCCGGATGCTCGGCTGCCGCCTTGTCGATCGTATTCCCCCACAGCTCGAACTCCTTCGCGGTAGATGCCTGGGAATCGGCAAAATACAGAAATTTCGTTGTATCTCCCCTAACCTCCGTTGTACTAAAAGAGCCTTGGGCACTGTAATGGCCTTGGCCGTCACCGACTCGGTACACATACTCTGTGCCTGGCTCAAGGTTGGACACTGTCGCTTTATGGACGCGGACCGTGCCGAGATCCAAAGTATGGTACAGCTCGCTGGCACCATTGAATTTCTGGACATTCGGCGCATCGAAATCCGTAAATTCGGACCGCTTGGCCAGTTCCACAACGGTCCCATCCGTCGCCGGGTCCGTGTGCCAGTTCAGCATCCGCGACGTGGTCGGATCTTCGCCCATGCCCACGCTGATGTTGAATGGAGTAGTACTTCCAGCCAGCGGCGAAACCTTAAACTCCAAGGCCGGGCTATATTGATTATTCTTTACGGCTTGCACGGTATACGTCTTCACCTGGGATGTTAGCGCCGCCGTCTTCAGGATGCCCGCAGCATCTGTTTTGCCCACCGCCGCTGCGTCAGCCATGATCTGAACGCCTTCCACAGGCTGACCTTGGGCATCGGTCACTTCAAACACGGTTTCGTATCCCTGTACGGTTCCTTCCTCATTCCAGCTCAGCGCATAATGCGTTGCGATCTGCGATTCTATCGGAAGACCGTAGAACGAAAATTCGGTATTGCCCGTATCGGCAAAGGATACCGCCCCGGACGTGAGCGATAGAATGCTGCTGCCGGTGGCGTTCTTTTTCACGTCATACCGGATTTGGCCGATCCAATCCGTATCCTGCAGGGATGCGGTATGGATGTCCTTCCAGGTCACTCTCACCTTTCCAGTTGTACCGTCGATGTTCCCGCTAACCTGGGTTGGACTCAGCTTGTCTCCCGGTATGAGCTCCAGATTCTCCACTTTGGTGGGATCGAATTGGAAATCGACATGCCCGCCGCGAATTTGGGAGGTCTTCACTCCGCCGATATCGAGCGTATAACTGCCGCCTACATAGATCGTATCCGGCGTATCGTACACCACCTTGGCTGCGCCCGTATTTACGGTGAAGTTCCATTCCTTGGTCGTTTGGTTGCCCGCCATATCGCGGACGGTTACTTTCGCCTGATGAACGCCATCGGCAAGCGGAACGCTCGGCGTGTAATGGATTCTTCCTTCCGGCGGATACAGGGTGTGCTGCACCGGACTGCCGTCCAGATAGAATCGGATTTTGTCCGGATCAATTAAGGTGGTTCCCGGGTGTGCGACAGGATCATAACCTGCATCCTCGGCATACACGGTTATGGTCGGCGTATTCACCTTGATTTCCGCACCGTCAGCCGGCGAGAATTTCTTCAGAATCGGCGGTTCGATATCGTCATTAGCCGGGCCGTACAATGCCCGAATTTCGTCCACGTAGATGGCACCGGCGTCTTTTTTCGCGGCCTGGGTTTCCATATAACGAACAGGCATGTCCATCACCAGCGGAAGGGTTCTTCCTTTGGGAACGGACGCTTCGAGATACTTCCATCCCTTGAAATCAACGCCAATCGTCTGATCGGTAAAATCGAGCGGGATCGCGCCCTTGCTGTCACGAATCTGGGCACGGAGCCAGTGCGCATTGCCGTCCCCGTAGACCCACATGCTGATCTTCTCCGGATAACCAGGAATTTCGATATTGTCCGCTGTGCCATTCGTCTGCAGATAAGCGCCGGAGGTGCCTGTCATTCCGGTAAAATCATACTCCAGCTTCAATGCGCCATTCCCCGAGCGAATGTAGGTCTCATCGGTTTCAATGGATACCTTGGTCGACTTATACTGCGCTCCGGCACTTGGTTTATAACGGCTAAGGCCGTTCTCAAAATCCTCGAGCATCACCGGAGGAAGACCGACATTCACATCAATGGAAGTTTCAACATTTCCGTATTTCACATGGATTTTGCCGCTGACATCCTGCTTGTCCGTGGCGGTAAACGTTCCATTTGCGTTAATCGTCCCGATGTCTCCTTCGGTTCGCCATTCAAAACGACTGTTATCCGCCTGAATCACCTGTCCATTTCGAAGCGCGGTCACCCTAAGCGTCTCGGTCGAGCCGGAAGAGAAGGTCTTCACAGCGTCCGAGAACTTGAGCTCGGTCAGCTCATTAACGACTTCCAACGCGGCTGTTCCGGTCAGATTGCCGGATTGTACGGATACTTCGGTTACACCCGGTTGATTCCCTGCCGTAAACGTACCGCTTGCGTCGATCTTCCCATAAGCAGGGTCAACGCTCCATGCCGCAGCCTCCGTCATTTTCGCCGGATACAGGTTCTGGTCCACGGCTGCGGCCTTGAAAGTTGTAGAGGAGCCCGTCAGCACTCTCTCCAGTGTAGGTGCAACGACCAGTTTATTCGGTGCTCCTTCAGGCGCCTTGTTCACCAGCAAAATACCGTTGGCCGTCTTGCGTTCACCGCCATCGGATGGCGAGTTGAGCACCTTGCGCGTGGCTTCTCCCGGCAGGCGGGCAACAAAGGTAGCTGATCCGCCTCCATCCAGATTCAGTGCGTTTACCACACCAAGCTCTTGCAGCATTTCGCCAAGCTCAATGTAGTTAAGCCCTTCACTGAACCCCGGCTGACGACCATCGACCTCGAACAGCACAACGGTTCCGTCCGCTTTGGTTCCCACCACCGTTCTTGGATGCACGGCCGGATCGGTATGCTGCTGGACTACGCCATCCTGCACCAGCATCACCGTACCGCCAATCGCCATCGTGACATCCTTCCACTCGTTGTCCAGCTCAAAACTTGCCTTCACTTCATCCCCTGCCTGGAGTCCGGCAAGCTTGCTCCGCTGTGATCCCGATGCGGATAGTACCACCTGGCCTGGGCCAATCGGCGAATTTCCCTGATCTTTAAGAACAGAGGCCACCTCCATCGTCAAGGTCTCCCCGCTTGCGACCCTGCCGCTCACGATATCCAGAATCACCTCGTCTCCAAGGTTATTGGTCATCGTGGTGGCATTAAATTTTTCGGTATAAAGAACAAGTGCGTCCGTCCCTCTGAGACGATTGATGGATGATAGACTGCTTAACACTCCGCCTATCGTCACGTTTTTCGTCAATTTCGGACTGCCGTACAGGCTGGTCCCGTCCGGCTTAATGCCAAAGGCGTTCCGGCCACTGGGCGGATCCGTTAATAACTCCCCGCCCCCCATAAACAATCCGAGCGGAATTCCGGTGGACATATCGTAAAAATCCCCATTCACTGCCGCGATGACGCGGTTGCCTGCCTTGTCGGCATCGGATGCCATTTTGCTGACTCCCTGCATGCCGTAGACCTTGCCATCGGTGAGGCCGGGCTGAAGCTCCAGATTCCCTTGCGATGGATCAAACTCCACCATGTGGACCTTCTGCTCGCCACTGCCCTTTTGCATATTCGCCCATGTATATGTAGCCCCTGGCCCAATCTCCATCTGCCGCATATCAATGACCGATGACGCAGCGGCGACCGGGTCGGCAGCAGCTTGTCCTGCGGGAAGCAGTAGCGAAAGAAACATCACTCCGCTGAGCAGCGACGATATTCTCTTTTTGCTTTTTATCATGTACATTAATTCCTCCTTCTCTGTGCTTGGACTCTTGTTTTCTCCCGGATGTTTGTCCGTGAATGAAAGACCTACTCGGGAGTATAACGTTAGCTTGTTAATTCCACCTCCGATCTGTGTTAAGACGAAGTTAACTCTGCCGCTATCGGCTGTTACATTCCGTCATTAGCTGGAAGGGCTGCAAAAATGTATGCTTCCGCTTCATATTCACCGCTACCACTAACGACCGAAGTTAACCCGTCTTCTTTCCCTTATCATATTGAAATTTTATTTCGAATTACAATATGTTTTGTAAAATTTTATTTTATTTTTTAGAGCAGGAATTTCTGGCTGGATGGAGTAAGTGCGGATTTTGTTGAATGCTGAGAATGAGAAAAAATCCATACACCCGTTTCTGACATTTTTTGCGAAGGTCTTCCTCAGTGCACAAAAAAACAACCGCGTCCTATGGTTATGGCCGCAGTTGTTTATAAACTTCCTTTTATTTTTTGGTGACATTGCCGTTGGCATCAATTTTTGCATTATAGGAGAGTTTGTTCAGTTTCGCGATGATGTCTTTGTTGTACTTCTTGTCCATCAGATTCGGTTGACCTTGAATAATTTTCACCGGCGTAATCCGGCTCGTGATCTTGGAACCCTGGATCTCAAAATGGACCATCATCGACAGCAAGGTATTGTCACCGCCCCGGGTCGAGCGATTAAACACGAAGTTGCCCAGCGAATAATAAATCGGTTTGTTCTTGTAATACTCAATGCCCATCAACGTATGGCTGTGGGAACCAATAATAATGTCGGCACCCGCATCGATCATCTTCTTCGCCATCGTGCGTGCATATTCTTCCGGATAGTCGGCAAATTCCTCATTCCAGTGGATATACACGATCGTATAATCGTTTGTTTTTGCCGATTTCTTAATATGGGTCAACATCGGCTCCATTGTGTACGCGGAAGCAGCGCCCGGATGGTTCTTGCCCGCGATCCAAGAATTACCCGAGAGGACCCGGCTGACGCCCAGCACCGCAATTTTCTTCCCATCAATGTTCTGCACGTAAGGCTGGAAGGCCTCGTCAATATTGCGCCCGGCTCCCGTGTACCCGATCTTCTGGCGCTTCAAATGTGTAATCGTATCCAGCATCGCATGCTGCCCATAGTCCAGAATGTGGTTGTTAGCCAGCGTTACGCCGTCGATTCCTGCATAGACCAAGCCTTCGAGCGTATCCGGCTTCGAACGGAAAGCAAAGGTTTTGTCCGCAGCCTTACCCCGAGTGGAGACCGGTGTCTCCAGATTGGCAAACGCCATGTCCGCTTTTTTCAAGATGGGGGCAACCTTCTTAAATGGGTATAGGTTCCCGAATCTATCAATCTGACTCCCCACGTAGCCGTCCAACAGAATGTCACCTGCAAAAACAAGATCTATCGGTTTGCTCTTCGACTTGGCTTGAGTGGTTGTGCCCGCTGTATCCCTGGTCTCCTTGACCTTGCTCTGAGTCTCTTTCTCATTCGTGCCCGCTGCCGAAACGATGCTGACCGGGAGAATCATAACGATAACCAGAATGAGACAAAATAATCTTTTCATATCGATGCCGCCTTTCGAAATAAGAACTTCTAAGAAGCTAGTCATTTACCACGTTTATCCTATCATAATTTGATATAAAAGGGTAATTCTATAAAATGAACCATTTAATAGAATTACATAATGGATTCTAACCAGTTATCCCTTTCAGCACTACGCATGCTGATTATTCTTCCGATCCCTGTTGCCCCCAGATTTTTTTAACGGATTAACAGTGGTTGAACATCCAGATAAATCAAAACTATCTTTTTCTATCCATAGTCTTAGACTTGAAAAGCGGACAAAAAGTTTCAAATTTTGCAAATCAGATTGAAAACATCATAAATTGCTTATATATTTAAACGTATCGCAAGTATAACCTTCATTTTAATTACGTTTTGTAATAATTATGTCGGCTAACTCTTACATATAAGTAAAACCAAAGGAGCTGCAGCCCATGGATATTCATTCTTCCGGTGAAAACGCGCCTCCCCTGATTGATGATACGGACCGCAAAATCATTGCGATCCTCGGCAAGAACGGGCGAATCTCGTACACCGATTTGGCCAAGGAGATTGGGTTGTCCCGCGTTGCCGTACAGGCCAGGGTCAACTCCCTAATCGATGACGGCGTTATTGAACGGTTCGCGGCGGTCATTAATCCGGAGAAAGTGGGGATCTCGGTGTCTGCTTTTTTCAATGTGGAGGTCGAACCCAAACATCTACAGCAGGTAGCTGATACATTGGAGAACGAGCCGTATGTAACAAGTCTGTATCATATGACCGGTCCCAGTAAGCTGCATATGCACGGACTATTTACCGATCATAAGGAAATGGAAATGTTTTTAAATGAGAAGCTTTACCCGCTCCCGGGCATTACAAGTGTGGATACGCAGATCTTAATCAAGCGTTATAAAAGCCGAATGGGCATCCGACTTTAACTCTTACAACAGAAAGGACTCATACCTTGCCTGATAAAACTAGCAACCCATACATGGAATTAACGTTCGGCATGTTCCGAACCGGAATACTCGGCTACGGCGGCGGTCCTTCAGTTATTCCGTTGATCCGTCACGAGGCCGTCGTTCGTTACAACTGGCTCAGCGACGATGAATTCGGGGAGGTGCTCGCGTTAGCCAACGCGCTTCCGGGTCCCATCGCCACGAAGATGGCCGCCTATCTCGGTTACCGGGAAAAAGGGGTGCTTGGCGCCATAGTTGCCATTCTCGCGCATATCCTTCCGACCTGTATTGCGATGATCGCGCTGTTGTCGGCGGTGACGTTCCTTAGCAGCTCCAAAGTGGTGGCAGGCATGATTGCCGGCGTTACGCCGGTCATTGCCGTGATGCTGGGAACGATGGCTTACGAATTCGGCGAGAAGGCTGTAAAGGGGCTCGGCATCTACGCCGGGATCGGATTTTTCGCAGTATCGTTTCTTCTGCTGGAGAGTTTCCAGATTCATCCGGCCATTGTCATTATACTGTTCCTTGCCTACGGCACCGTACATTTCAAAACCGTAGCCAAATTAAAAAAACAAAGACAGGATAAGGAGGGGTCCGCCTAATGGAAGAATGGCTTCAGCTGCTGATCAGCTTTTTCGTCTCCAACGTGCTCGGTTATGGCGGCGGTCCCGCTTCCATCCCGCTCATGTACAAGGAGATCGTCACGAATCACGGATGGCTGACCGATCCGGAGTTCTCCAACATGCTGGCCCTTGGCAACGCGCTTCCCGGGCCGATCGCCACCAAAATCGCCGCTTTTGTCGGGTACGACGTATCCGGCTGGATGGGCATGACCCTTGCCCTCGCGGCTACGGTTATACCTTCGGCGGTAGCTCTCATCTGGCTCTTGAATCTGCTGCAGAAATACCGTACGTCGCCAGTCGTCAAAGGGATGACCCTGTTAGTTCAGCCGGTCATCGCCATCATGATGCTGACCCTGACCTGGCAGATGGGCAAAAGCTCTGTCATCTCCATCGGCCTTCTGCAATCCCTCGGCATCGCCGCCATCGCCTTCTGGGCCATGAACATCCGCAAGATCCACCCGGCGCTGGTAATCCTGGCCGCGTTTGCTTACGGGGGATTGGTGTTGTCGCAGGTGGTGTGAGGGGGGATTGTATAGAACAACTATAACCCGTTCGGGATAATCGCCATGACTAAAAGAGCGAGTGTGAGGGACTCATTCCCACCATACTCGCTCTTTTTTCAGTCGTCAGCCATCCAAGCATGCCCCGGATCACGAACCTTACCTGTCCCCCGCTTAGACTGATAGGGCAATGAGTAGAAATTCACCTGTGAACCGGACGGTATACGATCGCCATATCATTTAATATGTCCGAAAGTCCTCTTATTCGTCTTGAAGACTTCCTAACGGACACAGAATACCTTATTTTGTCCAAAATAGCCCTTTTGGTGACTTTAGCGGACCCAGAGGACCTTATTTGCTGTCTTTATTGGTATTGGCACCCGTAATTCGCACAATAGAGGATCTGGAGTCCGATACTTTGTAAATAATCAGGTTGTGATCTTAAATAACGGATCTATGGTCCGTTAAATGCTGACACAAGTACCTTGAGCGCCCATGGTTGCAGTTTCCCATTAAGTAATCCCAAGAAGTGCGCAAGGTCACAATAACCAGGAGCAGGCCAGGTAATTTGCCACATCCGATTATATCTCAATGCCACACCAATGTAATTAGCGACATCTCGTTATACCCAACTCCCAACGAATGTGCCTTGATCGTCACCTACATCCATCAAGTATCCAATCGTCACCTGCATCCAACAAGTATCCAATGCTCGACGGCCCCACGTCTGTTCACATTGGATGGAGCCTCTCTGTCCTTAATGATACTCTTTCAACTCCCCACCTACTTCCTCCCCAACACCACCCCGATCTTGCCCTCATGTACCTCTACCTTATACTTCTTCACCCGGATGCGGTCGCTGAACAGCGACTTGCCGGTCTGCAGGTCAAACTCCCAGCCATGCCAGGGACAGCGGACGATCTCGCCTGTCCGGCCGTATTCGTAGTCGTATACCTCCGAAGGAAGCGTCGTACCGGAGACCAGTCCTGCGCAGATCGGCGCCCCCTGATGCGGACAGTAGTTGAGGATCGCATGAAACTCGCCGTTGATCCGATAAATTCCAATTTCGCGCCCCTCAATGTTTACGACCTGGTGTCCGCCTTCCGGTATGTCCTCCTCCGCCAGCACGTAATGTACTCCCATTCATGCACCTCCTTGCCTGTGCGCCCAGTTCGTTAATCAAGTTTGTCTTTCACCGCGTGCTATTCATCCAGAGTACCTTAGTTGACTCCAGTCAAATTCATTAATCCCGGTTGTCGAGTTACCCTATCTGCCCAGCCACTCCCTATCATATTAATTAATCCAATGACTCAATTTAGCTAAGGTATTCTATCAGCAGTCCAAATCATCGAGTTCATAACCTACTCCTGCTCAGTAAAAAAGTTGCCAGTTATTGACGTTCGTCGTTGACCAGTTTCAAGGCTGGTTTCGTTCATGCAAGCTAGCTTCGATCATGCAAGCTTGCTTCGATCATGCGAGCTAGTTTCGACCATGCCAGCTAGTTTCGACCATGCCATCTAACTTCGATCATGCAAGTTAGTTTCATCAAATTGGCTCTACGTTCATCATCCATCCGCTCAATCCAATCTGTACAGCTGCTTCGCATTCTCGTAAAAAATCTTCCGCCGGGCCTCCGGCTTCAGCCCCCGCAAAATATGGCTTGGCGAGTCGAAGTCCCAATGCGGGTAGTCGCTGGAGTAGAGCAGCATGTTCTCGGCATCGATCATGTTGAAGAGATCGATGAGATGCTGCGGATTGTCGGGCTCCTCAATCGGCTGCGTGGATAAGTAGCAATGATCCCGGATGTATTCGCTCGGCATTCTCGTCAGCCAGGGCACGGTTGCGCGCAGCGCCTTGTAATTTTTGTCCAGCCGCCACATCAGGCCCGGCAGCCAAGCCACTCCGCCTTCAACCAGAACGACCTTCAGGTTCGGGTACTTCACGAATACGCCCTCGCATACCATGCTCACCAGATGCGCCATGAACATCTGGGAGAGGCAGGTGTGCCACTCAATGTAGCGGGTCGGGTATCCGGCCGCGGTGGGAGCCGTCGAGCTCCCGCCGCCTTCCGCTCCCGGATGGATCCCGATTGGGAGACCCTTGCGCTCCGCTGCTTCGTAGATCGGGTGATAATGACGCTGACCCAGCGGCGAACGCGCCGCGCTGGAGATCATCACCTCCACGATATCCGGATGGCCGCCGATCCGGTCGATCTCGCGTGCCGCCAGCAAAGGGTCCTGAGTCGCTACCGCCATTGCGCCTTTGAATGCTTTATGTTTGCCGAGCCACTCGGCGATCAGATAATCGTTATAGGCCGAGCATATCGCGGCTGCGTAATCCGGATCATGGGTGGAAGAGATGTTGTAGACAACGCCCGTCAACACGGCGTAGTCCAGATTATAACCCTCGATCAGCTGCTTGATCATATAATCGGGGTCGGAACCGGCTTTGCCTCCACCCGGAGGGATCGAGTCCTTTTTCATCACGCCGATTGGCGAGTAATACCCTGAGCCTGCATAACCGATGCCAGATGCCGCTACCCGGGAGCGCCAGGGCTCCTGCAAATATGGAAGCAGCGCCCTGTCGTCCTGCTCGTTATGAACGTCGACGTCGATAATTTTCATATCGTCCATTGCCTGATTCCTCCAATCTCCATAAGTAATTACTTACCGCCGTACGTGCGCGTGTAGGCGGTGTTGTACATAGTAAGGAGTTCATCGGAGCCGAGTTTCTTGGCCTGGTCAATAAATTGCTGATAGGTGGTGTCGTTAATCGGGGTTTTGCCGGTCACGAACTCCGTCACCTTTTGCTCAAGGAATTTGTTCAGATTGTTCAGCTTCGATTTCTCGAGCTCCAGCTCCTCTTCCGTCTTGACGATCTGTTTCGGTGCCGGGACAATGTACTGCTCATACCGGGCATTGATATCCTTGCTCTTCTCGCTTAAACCACGCTCCCACACTTCACGGGATTTAGCGTTATTCAGCGTGATCAGGTCATACCATACGCCCCAGTCCTTGCGCAGCGCATTAAACGGAGACTCGCCAAATTCCTTGTTATATACCGCTTTACCGTCCTCCATCGTATACGTTTTGCCTTCGATTCCCAGGGACAGATAATTCGTTCCCTCTTCGCTGACCAAATAATCAAGGAATTGAACGGCACGCTCTTTATCCTTCACTTTGGCCGATATCGCTCGACCGACAGTGCCAACGACCGGACGGGAAAACTGATAGTTCTTGATCCCTTCGGCGGCAAAGGAAGGAATCGCATCCAGCTCATACTCGGCCGAACCGGCCCCCCTCGCCTTCGCTACGAGCGACTCCAGATCGGCCTTCCAGAAGAACGTCACCAAGGATTTGCCTGTTAAAATCCGCTCCTCCCACTGCGCTTGTGTCAGCAGCGAGAATTCCGGATCCAGCAATTTTTCCGCATACAGCTTATTCAGATAGACCAGCATATCCTGATAATTCTCATGGTAAGGAGCGAACGCGTATTGATCCGTGGTCGGATCCAGATTGTAGAAACCGCTGATCCCCGTGAAGATACGCCCGAAGGTCGTATACAGCCCTGTATCGCCAACGATGGCGTTGGATATGAGCGGATAGGAATCCGGAACCTTCTCTTTCAATGTTTTCAGATACTGATAAAATTCGTCCACGGTGGTCGGTGCCTTTATCCCATGCTGATCCATGATATCCTTGCGGGCATACCAGATAAAGTTGAAGCCCTTGCCCTCCGCATCCCCTTCCAATACGGGTACGGTGTACAAGCCTCCGTCCGTGCCCGTTGCCAGCGCCTTGGCCTCAGGATATTTGTCGTAAAAGGCTTTCAGATTCGGCGCCCGATCCAAGTAATCATTGAGATTCAGGAACACCTTCTCCGGTCCATGCTCCCTGCCGTCCTGCGTCGGCACCTGGATAAAATCCGTGGCGGTATTTGTGGCAATCATGATCTGCCTCTTCTCCTCAAGCCCCTCCTGGCTCACGATCTGGAACTTCACTTTGACGCCCGTCTTTGCCTCGATCTCTTTGAAAATCTCCCAGTCATCCCGAACCTTGCCCTCGACCCGGTCGTATACCAGCCAAGAAAAAGTTACCGGTTTGTCAGGACTTAACGTTCCCGAATCATCCTTGCCCCCGCCGGAGCATCCCGCAACCAGCATCGCGCTGAGCAGGATCATGGCAAGCGCAGTTCTGAACCCCTTTCGCCTCATTCCCTAACCTCCTTTTTATCTTCACAGCGTATAGAGACGGATTTGCTTGAAATCCATAACTACCCCTTAATGCCGCCAATCATCGTGCCTTGTACAAAGTATTTCTGGATAAACGGATAGACGCATAGGATCGGCAGCGTACCGATCATGATCATGGCGTATTTCAACGTCTCCAGATGCGTCAGGTCTCCCTCGCCCTGCACATTCGTACCGGCGATCAGGATGTTGCGCATCATAATCTGCAGCGGGTACATCTCCCGGTCATTCAGATAGATCAAAGCGCTGAAAAAAGAGTTCCATTGATTCACGGCCGTGAACAGGCCGATCGTGACCATCACCGGTACGGATAAAGGCAGCACGATCCACACCAGAATCTGCATGGGCCCGCATCCGTCGATGGCAGCCGCGTCCTCAAGCTCCTCCGGCAGCGCCTCGAAGAATGTCCGCATGATAAACAGATACCATGTGCTGATCAGTGACGGGAGCACGATCGCCCATATCGTATCGAGCATCCCCAGCCTTTGAACGATCAGGAAGGTTGGAATCATGCCGCCGCTGAACAGTAGTGTGAACGCCGCCATCAGCAGAATCACTCTTCGGCCGGGCAGCCATCGTTTCGCAAGCGGATATGCCATGGCGGAGGTCGCAATCAGCGTCAGTACCGTCTGAAGGAAGGTATAACGGATCGTATTCCAATAACTCACCCAGAGATCCGGGTTATAGATAAGCTGCTCGTAAGCGATCAGCGTGATCTTCTTCGGCCATAGCAGCACGGCGCCACTCGCGACCATGGCATTGTTGCTGATGGAAGCCGAGAATACGTAAACCATCGGATAAGCCATTACAATGATCAGCACAATCATGAACAATACATTGAATACGTCAAACAGCTTCGAGGCGAAGCTTTCCTGCTTTTTCATCGCGCACCTCCCTTACCACAGGCTGGTCTCCGAATATTTGCGTACGATCCGATTGGCCGCAACGACCAGAATGAAGCCAATCGCCGATTGGAACAGGCCCACCGCGGTGGCGAAGCTGAAATCGGCATCGAGGATGCCCCGCCGGTACACAAAGGTGTTAATGACATCCGAGGTTTCATAATTCATCGTGTTGTAGATCAATAGTATTTTCTCGAAGCTGGCCTCCATGAAATTACCAAGCGACAGCACGAACAGAATAATCATGACAGGCACCATGCCGATGAACGTAATATGTCTGACCTGCTGCCACCGGTTCGCCCCATCCATCTTGGCCGCTTCATACAGCGTCGGATCGATTCCGGCAATCGCAGCCAGATAGAGAATGGTGCCCCACCCCACCTTCTGCCATATTTCGGAGCCCACATACACCGTCCGGAACCACTCCGGCATGCCCAGAAACATGATCGGCTCGATGCCAAGCAGCTTGACGAGCAGATGGTTCACCACGCCCGTGGTGGGAGACAGGAAGGTCACGAGAATGCCCGCGATCACGACGGTGGATAGGAAATGCGGCATATAGCTGATGTTTTGCACAAACCGTTTGAACCATTTGCTCTTCAACTCATGGAACAGGATCGCCAGAATGATCGGCGCCGGAAAATGAAACAGGAGATCATACACATTCAGCATGATCGTGTTGCGAATCAGCTTCCATGCATCGGGGGTGACGTAGAAAAATTCAATCAAATGCTTGAATCCGACAAACTTGCTTCCCAAAATACCCCGGCCGATCGAATAGTCCTGGAAGGCAATGATGATGCCGTACATCGGCGCGTACTTAAATATCAAGTAGTACAAAATGCCGGGCAGCATCAGCAAGTACAACGCTTTATGTTTTCTCAGAACATAGCCGATCCGTGATAGCTGCGCCAATAATCCCCACCTCCGATTGAAAGCATTTACATTCATTTGTTGTTGTCCCCACTATACGAGCTGTGCTTCCTTCGCGTAAAGCAAACATCTTTTCCTTAAGACACAGGTTTTGCACTGCCTGTGCCGCAAGGCTTTCAGCCTGTTCCATGCAAAAAAAGAGACTTCAGAAAATAATGCAGTCTCTTCTTTCCTATTGGTGAAAACTCCGGTATTTGGCGGGCGTAATGCCTTCATATCGGCGGAAAGCCCGAATCAAAGAATTTCGGCCCCAATACCCAACCTTCTCGGCAATTTCGTCAATTTTCAAATCGGTTTCAAGCAAAAATTGCTTCGCCTTCATCAGCCGGTACTTCGCGATATATTCCACGTATTTCTCGCCAACCTCCTCCTTGAAGGTCCGGCTGAAATGCCCGATGGACATATTCAACATACCGGCAAAATACTCGATCGACATCTCTTGATCATAATGCTCATGAATGTATTCCACGATCTCGCTAAACTGTTGACTCCGGCTGCTGGAAGCCGGCTTCCGGAACAGAAAACCATGAATCTCTTCGAAACAGCACGTCAGCTCGTCCCATGTCATGCAGCGATTCATTCGTTCGAACAGACCCGAGTAATACGGAACGTTGAGTTCATTGCGCTCCGATTCCACGGCCCGAATCCAGGTGTTGAGCACATCGGCTAGCAGATATTTCATCTGCATGGCAGATGCATCCTTGCCCTTTCCCTCCTCCAGCAGAGCAAGCACGGAATGAAGCAGCTTGTCATACTCCCTCGTTTTGTACTGATTGAGAATCCGCTGAACCTCCTGTACAGATAGAAAAGAATCCCACTGCTGCAGCTCCCGGGAAGGCTGACTGCCGCAAATCTCCACCGCGGAATGCAGCCCCCGGTACTTCAGCATGGCCAGCGCATGCTCATAAGACTGGTGCAGCTCCTCAATGGCATGAACGGTCTTTCCGATACCGATGGTCGCTTTATAATAAGCACCGTATTCCAGAAAAACGTGCCTTATCTGCTCCGCTATTTGTTCCGGATGGTCCTCGCCCTCCGTAATGGGACCATGCTCCACGATGCAAGCTATCAGATCCGGCCTTGTCTGGCAGATCCAGACCATGCCGTGTGCCAGCCGATGAATCTTGTCCTTCAGCTCCGTCAGCAAAAAAGTCTTGGTGGATTCCGATGCCGACTCGTAAACGGTTGGATCATAATGGAACGAGATGCACAGGACGGTTCTTGCCGCCTTATGGCTGTAGGCAAACTCAATCTCCTTGGCGTAGTACTCAATCGATAAGGCATCGCGGTATTGCCCCAGCAGGATTTTCGTAAAAAACTGCTCCTGCACAATCGGAAGCATCCCGTTCACCATCTGGAACAGCTCTTTATTCTCCGTCATAATGAACTGGGAATAGCGTTTGATGACATCAAACTCATTTCCTTCGTGGCCGACCTCCCCGTTCGGAGCGTGATGCAGCTTCAGTCCATCCTTAATCTCCCGAATCGGCCGATATAAGCGTCGGCTTAAATAATACGAGGCGAGTGCGCCAACAATGAGAAAAAATAGGAGGAACAACCAACAGATCCATCGGGTCATATAGACCGGCTTCATCAATGTACCCAAATCGATCATGCTGATATAATGCCAGGACTCGTCAAAGCCAGATGCCATGAAGGACAGCCCCGTCTTGTCCGATATCGTGAATTGCGAAGCAATGCCCTCTGTACGTATTCGCTGCTGCAGGGCAAGCTGGTCCTGCTCGGTCAGTCCGTTCTGGGCGATCACTTTGGCCCTATCATCCACAATCGCCGTGCCCGTAACCCAGCTCTCCGGAATATGAATCTGCTCCTGAAGCTTGTCTCGTTTCACTTCGACCAGGAGATAGACTTCAGGAGCCGCGGTATTAAACGGGTAGCTCATGGAAGCCGTCAACGTGTCGGGGGTATCCATAAAGTCCATCATTTTTTTGCCGGATAATTCAGCTTCCAGCTGATGCCGGCGGTTCAGATCCAAGGGATAATGGGAATGGAAATAATACGCTTTATTCGTGTAGGTTTCGGCATCCATCATCAAATCCTGGTGAACAAAATAATAATACGCCCTCTCGACGAGATCATCCGATTCCAGCTGCTGCAGCTGCTCCCGCAGGGAATGAAGCAGTTCCGGAAGCAGCTGGCTTTCCGGCGATGTAGCCGTGGGAGCGAGAAGCACGCTCCGTAATCTGGAGGTGCTGAGGATATTAATCATGCTCGTTTTCAAGGACTGAAGCTCGGTATCCGTTTGCTCGGAGAATCGATTCATCATCACTTGGTTAAAACGCTCGGCATCCTTTTCAATGATGCGAACGACCAGCACCTGGGCAAGAACCGACGCAACAATAACTGGGATGAGAATGAGGAGAAAATAGTTGGCGAACAGCCTCCAAAACAGAGTGGTCCTTCTGGGAGGCGGAGAATCGGTATCCCCCGGCTCAGGTGATCGGTTAGGCGGCGTCCTTCGCTCCATGAATGTCCCCCCCTCTTGGTATTTAAAATTGCAAGTAACAAGGCTTGCAGTTACGTTTACTATATTTTGATGTAAGTTATAATATTCGCTGCAACTTCTGTGCATGGAGCTTCAAGCTTAGAGCAAAATTGATAACCAAAAAGAAACCTTGAATGGCACAAAGCCTTTCAAGGTATAAATTGATTTTTGACTATTCAACTTGCACTGAGACTCTCTTATCCCTATTTTTATTCTTCCAAATCAAATGTCTTAATTAACTCACTAACTTCGTCTAATGTTTTCTATTTTTTTCATGTTTCATTCCTCATCCAATGTTCGACGTTAATTTCAATCATGGTGTCCTCTAAAGCTGTATATTTATGTTGAACGGGTTCGCCGCTTGAGTCCACCTCCACGATTCCATCCTGTCTACTGATTTGGTAGATAAACTCAGCATGTAAAGGTACCTGCAGTTGATTGTAGTACATACCCTTGCTCGGATCTTGAATCAGAGGAAACCAAGCATACAGGTTCATATCGACGGGTGTATTTAGCGGAACATGAACAACCATGTCCAAGGTTACACACACTTTTTTCTCATCAACAACACGAATCTCTGTAGTAGCTTCCAAGTCCTTGTATTTAACGGTTACCGAGGTGACCCCTGTTTTCTTAGGCACGATGGTTCCGTTCGCTATTACTTCCGCGATCTCTTGATCATACACATGATAATCCGCTCGTAATAAGGACATTTTAAAGTCATCCCCAAATTCTAGAATCGCGTTCAGTCGGCTTGTGGGACCTACAATACCCACCTCTTCACAACCGATTAACGATAATGAGCGTGCTTCGCCTTTCCTTCCAAAAAAATGAATGAGTGGAGATGATAATCTTGCTGCCCAATCTTTCTCCACATGAGCAGCACCTGGATCATTGAAATAGATCAATTGAGTGTCGGCTTCATAACCTAAATCTACGAGTTCCTCTGTCACTGCACGGGTATGCTTATCCATGACTAAAGTTCCTTCAGAGCTCCCTAAATCAATCCATATTTGGGATATTGGTTGCTTCTTTGTAAAAGTATGATACAGCCTGATTTCTTCGAGTGAAATGGGATCTACACAATAAAAATAAGGGGAAACGATAGCTAGTTTACCGAATATATCTGGATTACGAAATCCGATATGATAGGTAACTTGCCCGCCTCTGGATGAACCCATTAACGCC
Source organism: Paenibacillus sp. 2KB_20 (assembly GCF_052115765.1). Taxonomy (NCBI): domain Bacteria; kingdom Bacillati; phylum Bacillota; class Bacilli; order Caryophanales; family Paenibacillaceae; genus Paenibacillus; species Paenibacillus sp. 2KB_20. The sequence goes on from NZ_JBFRHH010000005.1 coordinate 174,821, forward strand.
GTGTGTTCAGGATCTGGTTTCGTTCGGAAAACCGAATCCACGTAAGACTTCACTTCTTCAATGATGAACTTTTCATATAGAAGACCTTTGGGGTGAATCGGAACTTTATCGAGTGGATACTGCACCCCTTCCAAGTCATGGGTATATTCGTCGGACCTCTCTAGCCCCATATTAGCAATACCTACAACGATGATCTCTTCCATCTTGTGATCACGGATCAATCGATCAATGGTTTTATCTACATGCCAAGAATACCCATTGAAGGCGGGGTGAAAGATATTTTGCCCGTCATGCATGTATAATACAGGGTATCGCTTCGTCTTGTCGTACGCATAATTAGGAGGAAGATAGACAAAAATATCTCTCTTATTATCCAAATGCGCCGAGTAAAAGCTCTCAATTCGCAAAATGCTTGACTTGTATGTCATTTTCATCACCTTTTACAATTCTCGGGTATGAGATCTACCCATTGATCGACTTCGTAATTCAGGATTAATCCATCATCCGTTGTAAATTTTCGATATGGAACTTCCCTGCCTTGAATGTCTGTTTCATGCATGCCTAATCCACGAGAAATACGGAATTCAAACGAAATGCCTCTTGGCACCTCAAACGTTCCGCCATATAGTCCTTCTTGAATCATTGGTAACTCTATACCGGCGTATAACTTATCTGTTTCTGGCGTAAATGCCGGCACTTTAACGGAAAGATTAACGGTAACTGTATCGGAAATATAGGGCACAACTGCGATTTCGAATTGATCTGTTAGATTGTTATTCATATATGTGATGGTGGTCTTCCCTACTTTTTTGGGGATTAATCTTCCTTCCTTTGTTACCTCCAAAATATCGGGATCACCAACTTCGTATGTTGCATTTAAATCCGTCATCATAAATCCGCTATCAAAGTGCACCACCGAATTTAATGTTCGCTTAAGTCCATCTATGCCAACAGCTTCAGGACCATGCAAATCAACACGGACCGGCGTACCTATTTCGCCAAAAAAATAAATTAACGGCGCATGAACCCGAGCCGCCCAATCCTTTTGAGAGTGGCCAGAATTGACAGCAAGATAATACATCAGGTCATTTCCGGGCTGGTAGCCGCTTTTAATAAGTATATCTGCCACATATCTCACATGTTTCTCCATCACGGTAAAGCCCTCAGCATCTCCTACATCTAGCCATATTTTAAGATCCTTTTTTTCTGTGTATACACGGCTTAACCATCGATCTTCCATCGTGCTCGGGTCGACACTGACAAAGAATGGGCATAGCGAACCTACCATACCAAAAGTATCTGATTGACGGAATCCTATATTGTAAGACACGAGTCCACCCGCGGAGGACCCCATTAACGCCGTGTTACGTTTATCAGGTAGCGTTCGATATTCTTTATCGATGTAAGGTTTAACTTCTTTAATAAGGAATTCCTCATAAAGTTCGCCTTGATTGGTCGTATTAAAAATATTATGGCCATCGGGATTGGCATGCATATATTCTGATATTCTAGTGTCTTCTACATGAGAGATGGCAACAATGATAATTTCTTTCATTTTCCCCTCAGACACCAATGCATCCACTGTGGTATGAATATCCCAAGATTCGCCTTTGTGATCTTCAAAGAACATATGCTGACCGTCATGCATATAAAGGACGGGATATCTTTTTTCTACATCGTTTTCATAACTAACGGGTAAGTAAATAAACATATCTCTCTCATTATTAAGAATACTGGAATAAAAGTTCTTGATGGCGATTAACCGCGATAAATTCACAAGGCATACTCCCTCAAATAAAATTATTAGGATTGGGGCGACAAGAAAAAGAATTTATCCTTGTTTACGTAATCCACATCCTGAATGTAACGATCCATCATGCGCACAACTCCTTTATAATCATTCAAATTGAACTTGATTTGATACATATCGTCTCTCAAGATCTCTGAACAATCGCAGGTGCATATGGCAACTATTTTTTTATGCGTTTTGAATACCTCGTTAGCTAAAAATTCGTTCACGACCATTCCAGGGCTGTCTGGAAATTGGGATAAGAACGTATTCATGTTACTAGCTGTGTTATCTGAGACATAAATCTGGTTTTCATCTAAATTTGACTTTTGTTTAATAAACTCCATGAGTTCAACATTGTTATAGGAATCCATAATCAGAAATTGGGGGGATTCACCAAGTAAACGCTGAGATAAATGAAAGCTTTGCTCAAAATCTGGGAGGACTTTATGAAACAATGAGTTATCAATATAACTGTCCATTACAAATACGGGAACCCCAAATCCAAAATAATTGGATATCGTCGAGAATCTGTCTTGATCCACATTTATTAAGAACGCACCATCTAGATTTCTTTCCATAATAATTTTGTTGGATGGCGTCATGCTGTCGATTTGCATAAAGAGAACATGGTAACCTAACTCGCTGCATAACTGCTCAAGCTTAAAAATGGCTTTCGCATATTTTAAATCTGACCATACATGCTGTTTTTCCTCTTTGAACAAAATGATGCCAATTAATCCGGTTTTCTTGATTTTTAAAGACTGGGCTGTTCGGTTTGTCACGTACTTAAGCTGTTGGGCAATTTTAAGAACTTTAACACGCGTTTCATCCGAAATGGATTGCGTCTTCACATTGTTTAAAATATAAGAAACTGTCGCGATCGATACATTTGCTTCTTTTGCTATATCTTTAATAGTTGTTTTTTTCATGGATAAACCGCCTTTACTTAAACGTTTAAGAGATTTAACCATATCCCTATTCTTTTGTCAAACGGGTGTCCTTGGCGGTATTTAATACGATCCATCCGAATGCAGGTAAACTTACGTTAATTGCATCACCCTCCACTTCATATGTTCCGTTGCCTATCATTAGTTCGGGTGAAAATTCCTGATGAATTTTGAAATCAACTTGTTCCGATTGACTGCTGTTATTAAAACAAATGTAGATTCGTTCATTGTCATTCTTTCTTTGTACGACAAGTTGATTATTTTTGGCATACATAAAATGGAATGAGCCTTCTTGTAATACGCGATGTTTCTTTCGAAATGAAATCATATCTTGATAAAAATTAAAAAGCACGTGGTTTTGTTTCTCCTTTTCCCAAATCATTGGTTTCCTGCAATCTGGGTCTGCCCCCCCTGTCATCCCTACTTCATCTCCATAGTAAATGCAGGGCGTTCCAAGGAATATGAATTGAAACAGTACAGCCAGCTTTAATTTATTCTCATCCTGTGCGACTGTGAGCAGTCTCGGCGTATCGTGGCTTCCCAAAACGTTAAAGGTTGCTTCGTTTACTTGCTGCGGGTAATTAGCCAAGAGCCAATTGATTTGATAGGAGAACTGTACCGCATCCAGGTTATCCTTCGCAAAAAACTCGATAATGGCATCCGTTGCAGGATAGTTCATGACCGCGTCAAATTGGTCTCCTTCCAGCCACGGCATGGCATCGTGCCAAATCTCTCCCAGAATATATAAATCGGGCTTCAGCGCTTTTAATGTTTTTCGGAACTCTCTCCAAAAATCGTGGTCAACCTCATTCGCCACATCCAGTCTCCAACCATCAATATCACATTCGGTAACCCAATATTGAGCAACCTCTAGCAAGTATTTTCGCACTTCAGGGTTAGACGTATTAAGCTTAGGCATATGGGATTCAAAGGCAAAACAATGATAAGATGGTCTTGGCTCACATGTAATCGGAAATTGCTTGATATGGAACCAATCGCGATATTTAGATTTCTCTCCGTTCTCGATTACATCCTGGAAGGGTGCAAAGTCATAACCGCTGTGATTAAACACCGCATCAAGGATGACACGAATACCTCGCTCATGACATGAATTCACCAGTTTTTTTAATAACTTAACATCGCCAAAATGGGGATCAACTTTTAAGTAATCTGTCGTATCGTATTTATGATTTGTTTTGGCTTCGAATATAGGGGTGAAGTAAATGGCATTAACACCTAGGGAACTGATGTAATCTAACTGATCTAACACACCTTGCAGATCTCCTCCATAATAATCTTGCGGACCCGGATTGCTGTCTTTCCAAGGACGCACAGATGCAGGATCACTGCTCGAATCACCGTTAGCAAACCTTTCAGGGAAAATTTGATAAAATACAGACTCCTTTACCCACGCTGGCGGTTTTAACACCTCATGCGACCAAATAAACGGAAAATCGAAAAATGTTAGAGGGTTCCCCGGTTTTTCTTTACAGAAACCTTTCTCCGTGTACCAATATGTTTGATCCCCTGATATCAAGTGAAAAGCGTATCTGAGTCGTAAATGTGTAGGTTCGATTTCTACTTGCCAGTAATCGAATAATTCGTCACTTGCTATTTTATGAAGAGCCTTTTCGCATGCGGTATTATCCCAATCATACTTATCACCGTAAAAGGCATGAACCTCTTCGAGGTCATCTTTTTTGGTCCGAATTCTGATATGAATGAGATGATCATCGTATGCATAGCAATAGGAATTCCTTGGTCGGTGATAGATTGCTTCTAATAACATGGTACACTCCTTAGACATATGTGATTTGTAATCCCTTAACCTTTATCCGCACCCGCTGCGATCCCGTTAATCAAATATTTCTGGAAGTACATATACAGGATCGTAATTGGCAACGCAACAAGCACAGCACCTGCGGCAAATAAGGTAAAGCTGGAATTCGTCTCGTTCGCCACCATATTATATAACCCTTGCGCTAGCGTCATTTTTTCTGATGATCTTAGAACAATTTGCGGCAAAATAAAATCCATGAAGGGCGTAATAAAACTATTCAGTGCAACGAATGTAATGGCCGGCAAAGACAAAGGTAAAATAATTTTCAAAAATGAATCCTTATTACTGGCCCCATCTATAAAAGCAGCTTCTTCTAGACTTTTGGGAATCGTGTCAAAATGACCTTTCATCACCCATGTTCCCATTGAAATGGACCCGCCAGCATAAATCAGAATTAACCCTAGATGTGTATCTAGCAACCTCGTTTGTAATAGCAGAACAAATAGTGCCATGACGGATAAGAAGCCGGGAAACATTTGCAAGATTAATAACGTCATTAATCCTGTTTGTCTCCCTTTAAATCGAAATCTAGAAAAGGCATAAGCCGTCGCAGCTACAAGTGAGGTGGATATCACCGCATTCGAAATGGCGATCTTTATTGTATTCTTGTACCACAGTCCAAAATCCGTGTTCCTCATAAGATCAACATAATGAGTAATCGTGGGATGATCAGGAAACATCTGACTCACCAATAAGGTATTACCGGGATTAAGTGAAGTTCCAATAACCCAAATAATTGGATATATCGTGGTAATGAATAGCACAATGAAAATCATGTAGATGCCAATGACCAGCAAGTTGTCTTTTATTTTCGACATTTAAACCAAATCCTCTTCTTTATTTGACTTCATCCGCCTGTAATTCCATAAGGAGAAAAACGCAATGAAAACGAACATAATAATAGACACAGCAGAAGCCATATTAAATTGACTTTGGTTCAGTGTCATTTTAAAAATCCATGAGATCAGAATATCTGTGCTTCCTGCGTAGTAAAAGTCCGGATTTTCCGGTTTCCCATCCGTTAGTAAATAAATTAGATTGAAATTATTAAAATTAAAAGCGAATTGCATAATAAAAATAGGCGCGGTAGCCAATAAGACAAGAGGAAGAGTGATCTTAAAAAAGTTTTGTAATTTTGAGGCGCCGTCTACCTCTGCAGCTTCGTAAATGTCGCGCGGCATTGTCGTTAAGATCCCCGACATCAATGCCATGAGAAAAGGGGTTGAGAACCACAAATTCACCATAAGGATAGACACTTTCGCCATCGTCGGATCGGAGAGCCACGGTACTGGTGAGAAACCAAGCTTCACCACCAAATCATTAATCGGACCGAATGAGCCGTTCAATAATACCCTAAAAACCAAAATCGATATGAATTGTGGAACCGCCCAAGGCAGGATAAAGATGGTTCTCCAAAACTTTTTGAATCGAATCCTTGGGTGATTCACCATCATTGCTAATAAAAGACCGCTCAGAAAAACGGTGCTCGTCGAAACTGTAGCCCATATCAAATTCCAGACGGATATACCGAAGAAGGTAGTTCTCCATGATTCTTGTGCAAATAAATCATAGAACACGCTAAATCCGATCCAATCCACTAATGCGCGATCTGGAATATGTCCAGGAGCAGAATAATTGGTAAATGCGATCAACACATTAAATAGCAGAGGTATTAAGGTCACAAACAAGACAAAAAAAGCTGCGGGCAATAACAAAAGGTAGGGCAATTTACGAAATTTCATGGTTTTAATGGAATCTGTAAATCGCGGAGCACATCCCCCTTCGTCTCTAAGCGCTCCGTTTTTCCTAGCATCATAAATATTCATGAAATAAAAACTCAAATACAACAGAATGATTATGAATGTGATCAGACCATTGATTAATAGAAAAATAGAATGGTCACCCTGTACGACTTTCCCCTGAATAACCTTTGTAGGCACATCGCCTAATGTAATAAATCCCACTATGCCTTTATAGGCAACAGGATAATAGTTCCAGAAGAACAATTGGGCTAGGATCATATAAATCAAGCCCTTTAGATACTGCTTGTTGTACAGTTGGCCCAATCCAATAAAAACCGCAGACAAAATCATGCCTTTCGTCTGATGCTGACGAGAACTTTGGTTCAAATGCATATCTGAGACCGCCTTACTGAGATTTGGAGTATCATCCTACTTTTTCGTATTGATTGCTGTTTTGATTTGACTTACGGCTTTATTTAAAACTGTGCCCGGGTCTTGATTGTCATTCCAAATGGATGAGAGAGCAGCACTTGCAGGAACCCATACATTACCCATTTCGGGAATAGACGGCATTGGAATTGAATATTTCGCTTGCTCTAAGAAAGCCATTGTATTAGGGTCGTTCGTAAGAAGCGGATCGTCCATCAGATCTTTCCTGGGAGGCAATTGAGTTGTCATTTCAAAACGTTTCGTTAAACTTTGTTTCGTTGTCGCATAACTAGCAAATAATTTTGCAGCAACGGGATATTTCGTGTATGAGTTCACATATAAACCTCTAATACCTGAAAAACTTACTGGATGTTGACCATTAGGTAATAGAGGTAAAGGAGCTACGCCATAATCCATTTTCGTGCTTGCCAAAGTTGAAATGAACCACGGTCCATTAATAATGGCAGCTGTTTTGCCTTCTTGGAAAAATCCAGTGATAATATTATCATTGAGGTCGTTTATATTTAGGGGCAGTACTTTTTTAAAGGATTGTAAGAATCTTGCTCCTTCAATCGACTTGTCATTGTTAAGACCGATATCATTTATATCCGTCCCATGATTGCCAAATACATATCCTCCGTAACCGCCAAGGAATGAATAAGATAAATACAACTGACCTACATCCCACATAAAACCATATTTTTTATTTTTCGGATCGTTATAAGTTTCGGCGAACTTAATGATCTCCTCATAAGTCTTCGGGGCTTTTTCCATCAACTTCTTATTGTAAAAAAGCGCATAGGTGTCAACGGCTGTTGGAAACCCATACAGGACACCATCATAGCTAACGCCATCGATTGCAGAAGTCATAAAATCATCTTTTTCAGACTCGGTAAACACATCATTTTGCAATACGAGTCCTGCCATAACAGCGTTTCCCAATTGATCATGTGGCGATGAGAAGACATCGGCACCAATTCCAGCGGGCCCATCTGTGGTAAGTTTCTTGACGGCATCTATCGCAGGAACCGGCTCTACCTTTACTTTTATTCCATATTCCTTTTCAAAATCATCTGCGACCGCTTTCATAAAGTCGAGTTCAGGACCTTTCGATTCCCATACAAGCAATTCAGCCCCGGCCTCAGGCTTCATCCCATCTTGTTGTTCGTTACCTGCTGCTTCATTCCCTTGCGATTGCTGGCTTGATGATTGATTATCCGTTCCACATGCAGTGAGGAATGAAAAGCTGAACAATGTTAAAATGATTGCGGAAATCAACAAACGTTTTGACATGAATACTCCCCCTTTTCTAATTCACTTAAACGTTTAAGTATATTTCACTGCTATAGTAACTTCTAATCCCTACCAAAGTCAATGTTAAATTCTTGAAAAAAATTCTGCGCTGCAGGGGAAATCTTCTTCCAGGAGCAGTACAAGTCAAAAAAACGGATGAACGTTAATTAACGTCCATCCGTTTTTATTGTGACTTTTTATAGAACCGTATCCGTCTAAATACCCTGCAATCACATTACAACTAATACCGGAGGTTTTCTCAAAGATAAAGACAGCCAGACACAATGAACGGCCAACACCAGCAGGATCAATAAATCATAACCGATAAAGGCATCACTGTTGTCGTTACCGACAAACTGAACGAAGTTGTGAAGGAAGTGGAATAGTATGAGAGGTATAATATTTTTGTTCTTCACCATCAGCAGAGCCAGTACAGCGCCTATAAGCAGAGCATATACAATCTGTAAAATCGTTTGGAATGCGTCCTGCCCTGACAAGACGTTCAGTACGTGCGTGACCGCGAACAGAATGCTAGAGGTGATGACCGCGGTTTTAATGCCTTTGGGCAGCAGCGTCTTTAGAATCAATCCCCGATAGATGCTCTCCTCCACAAAACCAACTAGCAGGGTAAAGAAGATAAAGAACAGGACCTCCGAAGCGCTAATACCGCGCATTCCTTTGAGCGAGATGACAATCAGAATAAGGAGCAAGGGAGAATAATAGACCCAATCGTTGGCTGGAATACTGCTGAGCTTATGGAAACCGAGCGCATTCCACTTCTTTTTCCATGTAAAGTACACCATCAACACCAGCGCGATTGGGATAAATGAGATCAGCACAGGCGAAGTATAACTCAACTCTTTAATCGTGGCGTAAGCTCCGGCGGCAATTACGGCTAATAACAGCAGAACCTCGATAATGATAACAGTTAAAACCGGGCGGTTTTGTGAAAAAGAAACCTTAGTTTTCAGGTTTGACATGGTTCAGATCCTTCCTCTCCATAATATCCTTCAGCCATTGCCGTTCCATCTGAAAATGGTTCAATCCATACGCCAGAACCGATACCCGATAGTAATAATTCTCAGGATGTTCGATCTCAGCCAATTCTCCAGTCACGACGTTCTGCACCGCCTCAAGCATGTGAATTTCCTGATCCAGCTTAAATATGTACTCAGCCAATCGTTTTTGACGAAGGTCTTCATCCAAACAATCAAAAAAGAAAATGCGGATCAGCTGCTCATTGCGCCCCGTCTGCATCGGTCCGGACAACCAGTCGAGAAAAGCCTTTTGACCGCTAGGCAGCAGTGTATATAGCTTCTTGTTCTTGCTGTTGTCCGTTTCGGTCAGTGTGACCATGTCCTTCTCTGCGAGTCTCTTGAGCGCAGGATAAAGACTTCCGTAACTCGCTTTGTAGAAAGTGCCTACAGTGCTGTCGATTGTTTTCTTAAGATCATAGCCGCTCATTGTTCCTTCCATCAGCATGCCGAGGAGAATGTACTCCAGCAATGTCATCACCACGTTTCATATAATGTATCTATTTGATATATCTATTCGATATATTTATAATTAGCTTTTTTTCGAAAGAAGTCAAGGGGAATTTTAACAAGTGATTCTTTTCTTCCGTTCATCCATCGCCATCCACAAAAAAAACGCCCCTAGCATCTGTTACCAGACACCAGGGACGCTTATCGCTAATTCATCTTTATTCCATGCGTTCAAACACCTTAAACCTTCGATCTTCCTGCAAAGCCACCAACATATCATCATTCACTATATAGATTTCCGTACCTTCCTGGAGTTCATTGGAAGATAAATACGACCTCGTCTTCTATCAATAAAAACAGGCTATAACAGTTCATCCAGACGAGCCTTTAATTCTTCCGCATCATAGCGAATGAACGCTCCATTCACTGTTCCGACCAATACCTCATGATCCGTTACGTTCAGCGCACCGTTTCTGGCATATTGCTCTCGCAAATCGACGTTGCCGGTAATCACGTTATGCAATCTTCCCAAGCTTCTGCCGTCGTCCTTGTTCAACACCACAAGATCGCTTCCCAAGCTCAGAAGCAGGTAGCGGTCCAGGATTCCATAACTGCTGCCAACTAGATGGGATAGATCGTCACTCGCTTTGGAAATGGTCTCCATCTTCCAAATTACGCTGCCGGTCTCTTTATCTACCGCTGCCGGGATGCCGTTCAATGTAAGATAGACTCGCTCTCCCTCGATGGCGCCGCGGGCAGCTTTGCCTTTCACGGTCCATAATTCCTTATCTTCCAAGCTGTCATACAATACGCTTTCGTAAGCGGTAGCCCCGCTGAAATACTTCCCGTTCAACGCGCGCTGCACCAACAAATACCGCTCATTTAGCACCTCGAACCGTTCCATCTCATCGGCTGGATACACACCTTCGCGTTCGCCAGTTTCCGTATTGAGCAGAACCCACTCCTTGCCAAGCAGCATCCATCTTGTTGTCATATCCGCAGGAGATACCGGATTGTAGCGATACCCTCCGATAAAATACGGATCTTGGGTCGGATCGTCCATGAACTTTTTCCCGACTTTGTAATCCCATACGGCTTTGCCAGTTTCGGGATCGTAAGCGGTAAGCTGTCCGTTCTGCTCGATGAGCACGTACGGATCGTCCGTGCCCTGGTTCAATAAGCGGTGTTCGCCGGACAACGTCTTTTTCCAACGCAGCTCTCCGGTTTTCTGATCCAGCACGCTCAGCAAGCTTTTGGTTTCGTTCAGATCGAGCGGTTCATCCAGAACTACCGTGTCTTGCGCAGCCGTCATCGTAAGGCCAAATTCGTTCTTCGGCTTAACCTCCCATAACACTTTTCCATCGGATAACCGGATATGCCGCACGCGGGCTACATAATCCTTTACCACCGGGTTATAAGCCGAGAACATCGTGACATACTCCCGCTCCTTATCCGTGACGGCTGTATACCAGCCAAATCCCGCATCCTCCTGCCACAGCTTCTTGCCGGTGCCGCGGTCTATCGCATACAAGGATGAATTATCATGCATCCCGCTGTATCCACCATCATCCCCCTTGAGGAGCAGGACGTCCTCGTTTGCCTCAAGCAGGAAGGTGAAATTCAGATTGCCCTGATTTCGCCAGTCGGGCTCAGCTTTTAGGGTCTTCGGCGGCGGCACGGCGGCAAAACGATAGGTAAACTCGTAATCATCGCCTGGACTGAAACTCCGTTCAAAGGATCCGGTCCCCGGAATCGTCCACTCGCTGGCCGTCAGCTTTCCGGACGGTGAGAACGTCACGGTATAATGGGCATCCCGCTGCTCATATCTCCAGGTCTCGCCGAGTATCATCTGTTTATTGGAGCTCATCTCCTGATTCCGCGATGTCTCCCTCGCCTGCGGCTCGCCAAGCAGCTTTTTCACATAAGAAGAAGGGGTGCCTTTCTTGAAAAGAAACTCCGTCAAGTTGCGTACCACATCCGTCGTTATTTCCGAATTTCCATCGAGAAGCCCGTCAGGCATCGCCTTCTTGGCCGTCACGTCACTGCCTCGCACCCACATCATCGCCGGACGGTAGATCCGGTAATCTTCCTTCCACTTGGCAGGACTGATCATGACGCCATACCAGTCCTTCCACTTCGCTACGGCGATAAGAGACGTTCCCGTTTGGGATATTGGCCATTCCATCGTGCTGCCGGGAGTAAGATATATACTGCCGCTGCTGGGCAGTTGAAGCGAGAGCGGAGAAATTTCTTTCACTAGGGCAGCCTCCTTGGACACATACCATGTCGGGAGCCATAAGTCTCCCCGGGAATCGGATTTGATTAAAGCCAATTCCCCTTTCACGGAGGTAAGCCGGAGCGTTTCCCCCTTGGTGCCGTAATAGCTCACCTTGAGTTTTGTCAGATTGCTATTCTTACTAAGCGTATTAGGAAATAAAGCAACCTTCTGCTGAATCGTCACGCGTTGGCCGGATGTAAAGCCCCCAGTTTCAGCAGCACCAGCGACTACGATACGAGTGCTCATCTGTATACCCTGAGCCGGTTGCCCAACAAGTGAAATACAGACAGCTGCCGTTATTCCAACGAATAGTCGCTTTCGGATCGATACGCGTAAACTCACAGAAACCATCCTCTCCCATACAAGCATATATCATGTAAACGCTATTATAAGACAATATGTTCCAAAATCAAAACAAAAGCTCCCTTCCAGGAAAGGAGCCGTCCTCATTTTCTTTATTGTCGTCTACATTCACGAGAGGATCTCGTTAAAATGATTTCTGCAGCATATTCACAATTAGCCGTCTTCCCTGCATTATCGTACCTCCATACGCCAACTCGCTTCGGATAGGGTATGGCCCGGCGTTTGCCTGCCTGTCATTTTTCTGGTGCGATTCGTCACCCCGTCTGATATTTCCCCCCATAATTGCTCGAGAAAGGATGCTGGTGCCATCGATGAGTTTCTATTGGCTGCTGCCGCCCCTCCAATGGTTCGATTCTCAATCCGGGTATCTTCACCAGAAATCTTGAACTCTGCGCACCCCGATAGTAGCAAGACACCAACCAATACTATGATTGCTGGCCATACCATAGTAAGCCTAATGTTCCGTTTCGCATGATGTATGGATCCCATCCCGACTGCCTCCTTATGTACTCTCTGAAGGAAAGTATAAGGAACATATCTTATCAATCAGTGGGGCAAGTTCTTAACGAATGCTTAAACAAAGCTGAACAATTACCTTCGCTTATGCTGAATCAGATCGTCATACATTCGAAAAATATGCTTAAATCCATGTACTTCCCTCCGTCTGAAGGGGGAAACAGCCAGAGCGCAATCCGGATTGACTTTAAAATGCTTGGAAGATTGGATTGAAAAAAATAAATGATTTGCGGTTGTAAACAGAATGGAAAATTTACCTATATATATGAAGGCCAATCAAACCATAAATAAGGAGAGTTGACCAATGAAAAATGTATTGTATGTACCCTTGGATGATCGCCCAGTAAACCTTGATGATGTAATCAAATTGGGACAAGCTTCGGGCTTGAACCTGATAACTCCTACTGCTGCAGTTATTCGTAACCGAATCGATTCGGTCGCAGAAGCCTCAGGCAGCCAACTTATTGGCACCTCCGCACCTACTTTTGGTAAACCGGAGGATATTCGTCAGTTCATATTGAATCATGCCTCTTCCGTCCAGGGGTTTATTATTTCTATCGATATGCTCGTTTATGGGGGGTTAATCGGTAGTAGACGCTTGCGAACAAGCGGAGGAGGGACGTATCCCCATTATGATTCAGGGACAACAGACTTGCTTGACCTAATCCGCGAGATTAAACAACATTATCCCAGCAAGCCAATCTATGTGTTTGATACCATTTTGCGACTCGCTACGACCACTTATGTGGAGGGACTCTCTTATAACGCGTACACCGAGTCTCGCAGTTTCATGGGTATAGCTCGCAAAAAATATACAGACTTCAGCGATATTTTGAACGGCTATAATGTATCCAGTGATGGCGCCGAGCTGGGCGATACCGTCGACTTCAATAAAACCCATTACTACAACACAAGGCAACATAAGTTTAAAACCAATCATTATGTATTGGACAGGCTTGTACGTCAGGGCTATATTGATTTCCTGGCCGTTGGAGTGGACGATGCGAAAGTAGAAGGTGTGCAAATCAATGAAATTAAATTTGTGGAGAACTACATCGATCGTTATCTAGACGGTTGCGAGGGGCAAAATCCGAATCGTGCCATTATATTGCCTGATGCAGATGGCTTGAGTCATTCTCTGGTAGCACGGATGGCTAATCAATTGCATCGAGAAGGCAGCAAAACGCAAATTTCGCTGCAATATTACGGCCCTCATGGATCCACGATCATCAACGACTATGAATACATGACTTTACATCAGAATATTCTTCGTCATATTGATGTGGTTGGCGGCCAATATGTAACTTGCGAACCAAACATAGAAATTCTGGCAATCACAGACGAAACACAGGTGTCCCATGCCGTAAGCCGTATCCATGCCAATGGAGCAAACTTCGTAGCAACCGTGGTTATGGATTTCACCGGGAAAGGCTCTGCCAATCCAACAGTAACGGAAGCGCTGCTAGACAGCCAGTATACGGGACGCCTATTAGGTTATAGTGCATGGAACACTGCCGGGAACCTTATGGGCATCGCGCTTGGCATGGGGCAAGCGCGATATGCTTTTTTGGTATCAGAGACCTCTGCCTCCGAGTCAAATATGGCCGTTAACGCTCATGGGTCACTACTCTTTAAACGATTTTTGAAGGATTACTATTATAAGAGGCTTGCTGTCGTCGATGTCCGAAGCTATTCCAGAACTCCAATCCATATTCGTTACGATAATTTTCAAACCTCGTTCGCTGATCAGAACATGCGTCTCTTTAACACAGAATCAGCTTACCAGCAAGTGTTCACGATCCTTCGAGATCAAATGCAGATCCACCAAACAACGCTGGCCGGAAGTGACGCTTTCCTGATTGGCACCTCCGCTCCGACATGCAATGTCAAACAAATAAAGGGGTGTTCGTGGACATTGGCAGAATACAGCAGTGCTTCGCTGGCTTATGACAATCCTGATTTCATCTGGTGGCGAGCCTTTGAGATCACACTCAATCCTAAGGTCACACTCCAATAACATGAGAATGAAAAAGGACAGCTCGGTCTTTATCGGAGCTGTCCTTTTTCTTTTGTCCGTTTTTATGAGTGGATTCAATAGTTCAACTTATAGAGTACCATTTCACAATAGATGTAAAAAATAGTATAATAAAATAAGAACAAACGTTCTTGTTTTGTAGTTCTTTAACTTCTCTTTTTTCCCTAAATGATGAATACGATTATAGACAGGCATAGGAGGGATGCGTTATGAAGAAGCATATAACAGCATACGAACGCTATAAAACAGAAATTTATCGAATTGGTTGGAGAATACAATATCAGGCTAAAAAACTTAGAAAACGAGAAACGCCGTACCCTGATTTTAGTACCGTGCAGACTGGCTCATTTCATGCAAGATCCGATGACCGCATTTGGATTGGTCAATTACTGGATTCATTGCCCCCGCAAGGGAGAACCATTATATATAAACTCTTCATAGAAGACCTCACTGAAGCGGAAGTAGCCAAGCAGCTCCATATCTCTCAACAGGCGGTGAACCGATGGAAAAGAAAAATGATCCAAAAGTTATCTCAGATCGCGAATTCATGACTTTGCTGCAAGCTGCAAAGCAGAATGATGATCAAGCCATTCTGCAACTCATTGATTTATACAAAGACGATATTTTGAGAATCAGTCAATATATCTATATGCCTCAAGAGGATGCCATATCAACGATTGTCCTGGAGTTTATGGAAGTGATTCGGGAGAACAATGATACCTATGAGACAGAGTAACTTTGCAGTTTCAATTATGGCCTCGATATTAGTGGGTTTAATCCCCAGAAAAATTTCTTTCTTTCCAGTATACAACAAACCCAGTACCGGCGCGGTACTTGGTTGTGTTTTAATGTGTAAAAAAAGATGTAGTACATACAGTCAAGTTAAAGCCCCGTTATACGACTTTAGGAAACCGCGTTTCAAAGGTTGTCCTCTGCTGGTCGCTCCGTACCCGGATTTCACCGCCTTGGATCTCCACAATGCTCTTCGTAATGGCCAATCCCAAGCCGGTACCCCCTGTCTGCTTCGAACGTGAGGTCTCCACACGGTAGAAGCGATCAAAGATGAACGGCAAATCACGCTCAGGAATCGGATCTCCGTAGTTGGTGAAGCTAATGCTCACCTGATTGCCATCGCTGCGGACGGCGATGTCGATCTTTTTGCCCAAATCTCCGTAACGGATCGCATTGGTTATCAAATTCTCGTAAGCTCGGACAAGCTGGGCGCCATCTGCCTGAATAATGAGGTCTTCCTCTGCCGCAAGCTTGCATTCCATCCCGGATTTCTCCAGGGCAGGAACGAATTCCTCGATCAGCTGTCTAATGAACTGAGCCATATCGATCTTCTGGATATCCAGCGGAAGCCCGTTATTAATCCGTGTGTATTCGAACAAATCATCAATAAGCTTCTTTAGATTTTGCGCTTTCTCATAAGCGATATTCACGTAATATCGCAGCTCCACTTCATCCTGGTACCGGTCTTCCTCAATAACTTCCAGAAATCCCAGTATCGATGTAAGCGGCGTCCGCAAGTCATGGGAAACGCCCGTAATCAGATCATTCTTTGTTTTCTCCGCGTTACGCTCCTCCAGAATGGATTGGTGAAGCTGCCTGCTCATTTGGTTGATGCTCTCCGCCACCTCACCCAGCTGGCTGCCTGACTGCACCGGAATGTCGGTGTCGAAATTCCCCTTGGCAATCTCGCGAAGCCCATTCCTGATTTCCTCCAGATAAACGTTCAGCTGTTCGGTCATGCGGTTTATGCTGGAAGCGACGACGCCTAATTCATCTTGGGATTTAAGCTCGATTCTGGAATCGAATCGTCCCGCCGTGATGTCCTGAAGACCGGTCTGTATTTTCTGCAGATCAAGGACAAACCACTTCGTGCTCATATAATAGCTGGCAAAAAAGAGAATGATGCCCGTAACCAGCATAACCGGATCCGAGCCAATATGGTTAATGATCCAGACGAGCGGCGGCTTGATTGCCGGAATCGAGAGTATTAGCGTACTTAACGCATAGAGTATGATAAGCAGGGCTGCCGTGATGCCGATGCTGCTAAACAGCATAAGCAGCATCTTCAGACGGATGCTATGAAGCTTCATTACTTTCAAGTTAGTCACCTCTGCTTAAGTTTACTCTATTTTGTAACCAATCCCCCACACCGTCTTAATATATTCCGGCTGCTGCGGATCCTTCTCGATCTTCTCGCGCAGCTTGCGAATATGTACCATGACCGTATTTTTCGATTCCATGAACGGTTCGTTCCACACCTCGGTATAAATCTTGTCCATGCTAAGCACGAGTCCGCGATTGATGGCCAGCATATGCAGCAGGGCAAATTCGCGCGGCGTCAGCTTAATCTCAACGCCTGCCACCGTTACTCGGTGGGAAGCGACATTCATAATCAGCTCATCGATCTGGATTTCGTTCTCATCCCTCACCGATTTACTGTTCAGCTGTTTGTATCGGCGGAGCTGTGATTTGATTCTTGCGATCAATTCCAGCGGGCTGAACGGCTTGGTCACATAATCATCCGCGCCGATGCTGAGCCCGGCGATCTTGTCAATCTCCTGACTCTTGGCGGACAGCATGATGATCGGCGTGTTGTTCTCCTCCCGAATTTTCATACATGCCTCAATGCCATCCATCTGCGGCATCATGACATCAAGGATGATTAAATCCACTTTATGGGTTCTTAGAATCTCCAGCGCTTCCAGGCCGTGAGATGCGGTGAGCAGCGTGTAGCCCTCATTTCTGACGTAAATCTCCATCAATTTCAAAATTTCGGTTTCATCATCAACCATTAATATCGTAACTCCAGACATGGCTCCTCCTTGTTCCGAATGCGGCCGTCAGCACAACATCTGTACGTCGTCTTTCTTCATGGATGTCAGACCGCGTGGTGCGGTAATTGATGTTTCTTCTCCATAGCCATGCCCTCGTCTTCGGATGCGTCCTGGTTTGCGATGAAACCGACTACGAACCGGAAAGCGGCACAGACGGCGAATCGACTGGCTTAACCGATTTCTTCGCCTTCGGAATATTACCGAATATCACCCATGAGCCCGGTATATATCGAACCGTCAATTCCACAACGATCCATGAACAGCCTAGCGCTGCCGCAAAACCTCCTGCATACCACAGATGGGTCAGCATCGAGCTCCCCGTGGTTAGCGGAAACTCCCGGTAGACGAGCAGAAAGAATGGATGAATGAGATATATCCCGAAGGATACGGCCCCCAGTCTCTCCAGCGCTGGTGTCCATCCGCGCACCCCTGCCCGATAGAACAGAATGGCAAACTGGAGCAGAACAAGCGCCCCAAAATAAGTATGCATATTCCACAATAGCTCATACAGCGTTGAATTATATCCGGTTCCGTGAAGACGGTTGTTGTAATAAATGTACACATGGCCGAGACCAGCAGCTGCCCATGCGATCCATAGCACCACCCAGGCGGCGATGCGGTGTGGTCGTGCGTTCGCGCGGCTAATGACAAGCCAGGCCTTCAGTTTCGGGTAATAGATGCCGATAAATGCTCCCAGCATGAAATAGGCAATGTAGGACAATGCCCAGCTCCCTTTATTCGGTACCTGCCAATAGTACTTATTCATTAGTATAAACGTCCACTGGATCACCAGTCCAATCGGTATCGCCCATTTCGCAAGCTGGGGCACCTTCTTGAACAGCCACAACACAAGCGGAAACAGCACATAAAACTGAATGCTAATAAATACGAAATATAGATGCGTATACGCTTTGCCCGTCAACAACTTTTCAACAAAGCTCTCCATCGTCTCGCCAAACGGTCTGCCCTGATAATATAAATAGTGCAGCAGCGCGAAATAGAACACAGAGAACAGCGTATATGGAATGATAATATACAACAGTCTTTTCTTGTAAAATCCACCGATCAGCTTTTTCGTCGTAGGACGGTCATAGTAATTATAAAAGAGTACCAGACTGCTCAAAAATATAAATGTTGGTGTTCCGTATTTCATGAAGATGTTCATGAAATTGTACATAAAAAAGTATTTGGAGTCTGTCATCGCAGATACAGCATACGAAGTGGAGTGCACGGACAGCACGCCGAGGATCGCAAGTGCGCGTACCAATTGCAGCTCGGGAAGACGTTCCCTTGGTAAAACGTTTATTTTGTTCATGGCAGTACCCTCTCATCTTTAAAATCCGATTATTCCCGTTCCTTCGGAAACGGATTCATCAAGTATAGTAGACATTTCTTAACGCCATACTTCCAAATTCTTATCATTTGCTTAAGATTATGGTCCTTCCTCCTAATAAAATTCTCCTTGATTACGAAGAATCCTTGGACATACAATAAGAAAAACGTCTATTGACGTACTTTCTCAGTAGACAGACCGCATATAGCGGAAGTTTTTCTTGCGAGATAAGGATGCTAAGCCTCAGATGTATATCTTTCTTATCTCAAAAAATAAACTTTTCAGAATGGGGGTGAATGGGATGTTGCACTTGATCCGTATCATTCGAAGTAGCTAGGCTCGGGTTCACAGAGGACCGGGCCATGCCAAAATTATAACTCGTAGCCATATGAGCTGCATTTTGCTATATAACATAAATCAGCTGCCGGACAGAAAGGGAGTCGTCCGTTCCTATGGACAAGTTCTCCTGCTCTATAACCAAGAAGTCTGCCGGCTTTTGGCTTCGATCGAATGAGGGTCAATCGGTTTACAGCATCCCATTTTATCTCATATGGAAGGTGGACAATATAAATGAATTCACAGGAATACAAGCAGTTTTATGATATTGTAGGAGCCTTAAACGGCTGGGACTTCAGCCAGGTCAGATGTATCTCGGAAGGTGTGAAGTGGGATTTTTACGATCAGGTCGGCAAATGTTGCAAACCATCCGACGTTGTGCTCGATATCGGCACGGGCGGCGGAGAAAGCTTGTTCTCCATCGTCGACAAAGCAGCCTTGCTGGTTGGAATCGATCTTTCACATGCGATGATAGAGACAGCCCGGCGGAATAAACGGAACGTATCGGCTTCCAATGTACGCTTGATGCAGATGGATGCAGAGGCGCTTCAATTCCCGTTGGCGTTTTTCAATTTGATCTCATGCAAACACTCCCCTTTCCGTGCATCAGAGGTGGCAAGAGTACTAGAAGAGGATGGCGTGTTTTTGACGCAGCAGGTTCGCGAATGTGATAAAGCAAATTTGACTCAAGCCTTTGGCAGAGGACAATCCTCCCGTGAAGACGGTGCCTTAAAGGATCAATATATGAAGGAACTTCGGCTTGCCGGGTTCGGCAATATCCAATATGCCGAATACGATGCGGTTGAGTACTATGAGCGTGAAGAGGATCTTATCTTTCTGCTCAAGCACACGCCCATCATCCCCCGGTTTGGACAGATCGAGTCGGATTTTCGCATCCTGCAGCAGTTCATCAGAGACCATCGCACAGATCGTGGGATTCGGACGAATTCCGCACGGTTTATGATAGTGGCCCGGAAATAACCGGCCCCTCTGAAAATCCATAACCCGCAGCATCCCGCTGTTAAACAGAAAAAGCGCACAAGGACCCTTGGCGCTTTTTTTATGCAAAACAGATTCGTATATTATCCCTTGGATGAATAGGTTGCCCATCGCATAAAAAAGCAAGCCCCCCACAAAAGAGGAGCTTGCTTTCGGTATGGTTTATCATCGTATCAACCAAGGAGCGCTATTAGCCGTTGACCAGCAGTTCTTTCAGCTGCTTGATCTGCTTACGCTCGCCCGCAAGAACCAGCGTCGATCCCGCTGTCAGGATGTCGTCCGGTCCCGGATTGATTTTCTGTTCGTTCCGCTTTACGATCGCCAGTACATTTGCACCTGTTCTTTGGCGAACTCCAAGCTCAGCAATGGTCTTATCCACGCATTTATAATGCGGCTCGATGCGTGCCCATTCGATGATCAGGTCTTCAAGTGTCACCTCGATTGTCTCCAGCGCTTTCGGCTTATACGTCATGCCGCCGATGATGCCGGCAATTTGTCTAGCCTCATCATCCTCTAATGTAATCTGGGAGATGGTCTCCTCAGGATCGTCATCTTCAAAATGGTACAGTTCTCTACGGCCATCGTCATGAATCACAATAACCAGCTTATCCCCTGATCTCGCCTGAATAAGGAATTTCTTCCCGATACCCGGCAGATCAGATTCTCGAATAATACTCATGTGAAAATCCTCCGTTCTGGGGTTAATTCAATCTCTAGATTATATAGATTAGTTGGAAGAAAGTAAATCATCCCAGCATCCTCATACTTTCCTTTTTTTTACTTTCTCCACAGGTTCGCTCCATTTGAATATTTTATTCACGCCACGGTAGACACGTTTTGACTCCTTGGCTA
Source organism: Paenibacillus sp. 2KB_20 (assembly GCF_052115765.1). Taxonomy (NCBI): domain Bacteria; kingdom Bacillati; phylum Bacillota; class Bacilli; order Caryophanales; family Paenibacillaceae; genus Paenibacillus; species Paenibacillus sp. 2KB_20. The sequence goes on from NZ_JBFRHH010000005.1 coordinate 195,906, forward strand.
GAAGAGGCCCAAGGATCGCTAGAATCAGAACATATAGCGCCGAGAACGGTTTCAGCACGGCGGACAGTCCGCCAGCGAGTCCCAAATTCGCAACGATGATCGTGAACTCCCCGCGCGCCATAATAGTCAATCCGATGTTAAGCGACGACTTATGCGATAATCCTGCCTTGCGTCCCGCGATCATGCCTGCTACAAGGTTGCCAATAATAGTCAGTCCCACGGCACCGAGTGCCAGCCATAACGCATTCCCCAGCGTGGTCGGGTCGATACCGAGACCGAAGCTGAAGAAGAAGATCGCTCCAAAGAAATCACGGAAAGGAATAACCAACTGCTCGATCCGTTCGCTATGATCTGTCTCGGATAAGGCTAGTCCGAACAACAGCGCGCCAATCGCTTCAGCTACGTGCAGCGTCTCTGAAAATCCAGCAATAAAGAACATTGACGAGAAAACAACGATAATGAAAATTTCGCTGGATGTAATATTCAGCAATTTGTTAAGTATAGGTGGACCTTTTCTCGCAATAACAAAGAACAACAGCATGTAACCTATGGATATACCTACGGAGATAATCGTTGCCCCTACCGATGTAGCCCCGCCTAACAGCAGTCCCGACATAATCGATAAGAACACGGCAAGGAATATATCATCGAACAAAATCATGCCGAGAATAAGCTCCGTCTCCGCATTACCGGTGCGCCGCAGATCCACCAGCACTTTCGCCACAATTGCAGTTGAAGAAACGGACAACATTCCTGCAATGATTAACGTCTCATATAGCGGCATGTTGATCACAAATCCGTAAGCCAGGCCCAGTGCAAAGTTTAGGATGACATATATGGTTCCGCCTACCACTATGTTTCGTCCGGATTTGATTAATTTTTGAACAGAGAATTCAAGGCCAAGGTAAAAGAGCAGGAATAGAATACCGATTTGCCCCAGAAAATCGATGATTCCCTGGCTCTCGATAAATTTAAAGTCAAGAATTCCTATCGTTGGTGCATGCGGACCTACAAGCATCCCGAGTACAATCAAGAACGGTATAATCGAGAACTTGAGCTTTCCTGCAATTATGGAGGCTATAGCAACCAGAATCAGAGCAGTTCCAACCTCAAACATCATATGGTCCATAGAAGACCTCCTCCTCCTCAAATTTGACTTCGGGCAATCATTCCTATTATACATAAAAATGTATACATTTACAAAGCAACAGCAATATTCTTGCTTGATAGCCCAATAGATACTACATTATTTACATAAAGCACAGGCTTAATTTTATTAGTGATTTTATGGTTTCCAAAAAATATAAATTATATCCAAATACTTTACCACACAAAAGATAATGAATATTTATGTATAAAAACGAATAATACATCAGGTAAAAAAATACATATATCGCGAATCAAAATGGATTTTCCGGGCTATCCCTTGCTCTTTATCCACACGAAAAAGAAGCCCGGTGGCTGCAACCACGGGGCTTCCGGCTATATTTATTTAATTATTTAAACCAACCTTTTTCTTTAAAACGCGTGATCGCTTCGATCCGGTTGCTGACGCCGAGCTTATCAAGAATAACGGAAATATAATTCCGTACAGTACCCGTTGTAATGAACAGCTGATTGGCAATTTCCTTCGTATTCTTACCGTCCGCAATCAGGCCCAGCACTTCCTTTTCCCGCTCCGTCAGCGGATTCTCTTCACCGGAATACGCTTCATCCACAAGCTCCGAGGCGTATATTCGTCTGCCTGCCATAATGCTTCGAATGGATGCAGCCAGTTCCTCGCTCGGGCTGTCCTTGAGGAGGTAGGCGTTGGCGCCAGCCTTCACGGCACGCTCGAAATACCCCGGCCGAGCAAAGGTCGTCAAGATCATCACCTTACAACCATAGCCTTTTAGCTCTTCGGCAGCCTCAAGTCCGTTCATCATCGGCATCTCAATATCCATAATACAGATATCCGGTTTATGAAGTTTGACAAGCTGTACGGCATCCTTCCCATTACCTGCCGTCCCGACCACCTGCATATCCTCTTCCAGATCAAGCAGTGAGGCCAGGGCTCCAAGCAGCAACCGCTGATCTTCGGCAATGACAATTCGGATCATATTCCCGCCTCCTTATCCGGCATTCTAAGCACATTAGGTACACGAAGGATCAGCGTAGTTCCCTCGCCGGAAGTGAACTCCATGCTTCCGTTTACGAATTCAAGCCGCTCTCTCATTCCACGGAGTCCATTTCCGCGGTTTCTCGCATCAGTCACGAACCCTGTTCCATTGTCCTTCACCTTCGCAACTAGATCCGTTTCCGTGGATTCGATCACAATGGAGCAGGCCGTGGCATTGCTATGTTTTACGATATTATTCACGGCCTCTTTCAGGCACATGCTGATCACATTTTCATTCATTAACGACAGATTTTCCGGCTCCAACGTTCCCTCAAAGGTTAATTCAATTTGTGCCGCCTTTAGAATTTGCTGGATGCGGAAAATTTCATCCGTGAGCCGGGTCCCCCGCATCCTTGTCACCATCTCGCGCACTTCCTTGAGTGCCGTTCTGGCCGTCTGGCGCACATCGTTGATCTCGGCCCGGGCTCTTTCCGTATCTTGCGTCATCAATTTACCAGCCAAATCACTTTTGAGGCCAATAAGAGACAGCTTCTGTCCCAGCGTATCATGCAAATCACGGGCAATGCGCTGACGTTCCTCCAGCTTCACCAGTTCCGAAATCCGTTTGTTGGCATCCTCCAGCTGACCCTGCAGCTGATCATTCTTATTCCGGTTATAGTTCGTCACGGGCAGCAGAATCACCCCGACAACACTGACAAGCATAAATGGAAGCTGTGTGATAAAGAACGGATTCCGCGTTAACAATCCATAATTGACTGTAATGATGGTCGTGACCAGATGGATCGAATACAGCGTGATAAACCCGGCCTTATTCTTGATGTTCCCGATGAAAAATGCGAGGAACAACGAGAAATAGATATACCCGAATACCAATGACATCGTAATTGATATCAGAATTTGCAGACTCGTCCAGAAGTAGACGAGCCAGCCTTTGGCCAGAAATGAGAGCACATAGAAGGCGAAGAACATCACAATCATCAGCGTGCCGCTGACGACCTGATAGGTAGAGGTCGACCGGAAGATGAAATAGAACGGAAGGATGTAGAAGACGACCCATACATAAGGGCTCAGCCCCGTACTTTTATGAAATATCTGATACCATTTCTGCATGGAGTCCCACCTTCTGTCGGTTCGAGCTTAGTCCTCATTTCTGCAAAACGTACCCGGATTCTTATTCATTCCTATTCCTATTATAACCTCGCAGCCGCAAGGAATTACTCGCCCTGCACTCTAGGTCTACTGCTCGCCAGGCTCTTCTCGGCTTTCGCCAATACCGATTCCTGCGGTTTACGGAGCGACTTCTTTGCATCCTTAAACGTGACGAACACCTTTTTGTCTTCATCCCACAGACGGAAACGAATCGACTTCAGACTGGTCTTGAGCGTAATCGTTGTTGCCTTTTGCAGCGGAGGAGCGGCTTCATGAGCCTTCTCCAGGTTATAATTAGGAACCTTCGGGCTAAGATGGTGAACGTGATGGAAGCCGATGTTACCCGTAATCCATTGCAGAACCTTCGGAAGTTTGTAATAAGAGCTGCCTTCTACGGCTGCATTGATATAACTCCACTCTTCATCATGCTCGTAATACGTTTCTTCGAATTGATGCTGTACATAGAACAACCAAATGCCAAGCATCCCCGATACCATAAAGATAGGAGCTTGAACGAGCAGAAATGCCTGCCATCCAATCGCCCAGCACAGTAATGCATACAGCGCAACAATCGAAATATTCGTTATATAGTTACTGATCTTCTCCTTGCGTCTCGCGCCTTTGCGGTTGAAACGATAAGATACCAGAAAAATGGCGATAGGACCCAGTCCAAACATCACGATCGGATTGCGGTATACCCGGTAGTATAAACGCTGCCAAAAAGAAGCCGCTCCATACTCTTCAACGGTTAATACCCACATATCGCCGATTCCACGCTTATCGAGATTGCTGCTCGTCGCGTGATGAATCGCGTGCGTGTTCTTCCATTGCTCGTAAGGGCACAATGTAATTACGCCTGTAATCGTGCCGAGAATTTTGTTCGCCTTGCGGCTTTTGAAGAAAGATCCGTGACAGCAGTCATGGAATATGATAAACGTCCGGACAACAAACCCCGATGCAATAACCGCTATGGGAATGGTAAGCCAGTACGATACGGATAGGCTTAAATAAGCTGCATACCATAGCAATATCAAGGGAACCAGTGTATTGAAAAGCTGACCAATACTCGCCTTTGTGTCAATTTCCTCATAAGGGGCAACGTTCTTCTTTAAGCTGGATAGTTTGTTATCGGGTTTAGCCATAGTTGTCTTCCTCCTCGAAATGGCGCAAGGACGTTATACATGTATCACGCACTTGTCTAACTTAATTATAGATAGAATGTCACGCGTGTCGTAGTCATAAACGTCATTTCGGGAGTATGACAAATATCATATATCGGTGCGGGAATCGGCCGGATACCGCAGTCCGACCTGACATCTGGCTTCCTCCATAATTTCAGCCGTAATGAGTGAGTTGGCATGGGTATTGATTGCACTTTCCCTTTCGCCGCATTGGATTAAATCGATAAATTCCCGAGCTTCATAATACATCGATTCATGGGTCTGCAGTTGGGTAACGTTCTCAATGGTGCCGTCTCTGTAATGGATCTTCACATCGTAAGGTTGATTGATCTTGTCGATAATCATCGTGCCGTTCTCGCCCTGAATTTCGGCAGGGGCATAGGAATCGCTGATCTTGGAGTGCATGATAACGGCATCCATGTCGGGATAGGACAACAACAGGCTGCCCTCGCCATCAACCCCGGAGGATAGCATATAACCCGAAGCTTTGACGGAGCCCGGTTTACCGAACAGGGTGACCATCGGGTACAGGCAATAAATCCCCAGATCCATGAGTGAACCGTTGGAATATTCGGGATTAAAAGCATTGAGTACCGTCCCCTGCTTGTACGCATCATAACGGGAGGAGTATTGGCAATAGCTTGCAAAATAACGCCGAATCGGACCCAGCTTGTACAGGTTGTCCCTGACGGTCTTGAAATTCGGCATCAACGTCGACTTCAGGGCTTCCATTAGCAGAACGTTGTTATTCTTCGCAGCTTCAATCATGGCGGACACTTCGACTGCGTTAGAAGCCATCGGCTTCTCGCAGAGAACATGCTTTCCGTGGTTCATGCATAATATCGCCTGATCGACGTGATAGGAATTCGGGCTCGCAATGTACACCGCATCAATCTCGTCATCCTGCAGCATCGTCGCAAGATCCGTGTACACTTTGGGATCCGCGTACTTGGCCGCGAAAGCCTTTCCCTTCTCTTCTGTACGAGAGTATACGGCAGTAAGAATAAATTCTTCCGTCTCCAGAGCGGCTTGGAGAAACCGCTCGGTAATCCAGTTTGTGCCGATAACGGCAAAACGGATGTTCATCCCTAATCCCTTCCCTTCTTATCTGATTATGATTGATCTTTCGCTTTTCGTTACATCCATCCTTCAAACGTAGAAATTCGCTCGCGTGCCGAATCCGGAATCGGCGTGCTCTTGCCTGACGCGGTATCGATGAGGACAATGGTTCCGCGACCGGCCGCTTTTAAGGTGCCATCCACCACGATCGCATATTGGACGTCCATGGAGGAACGCCCGATCTCAGCCACCCGGACATGAAGCTTAAGCGGGTCCTTCAGATACATTTGAGCAAGATACTGGCATTCCAGATCCGCAACCACCGACACCTTTTTGTCGCTGAACAGATCCTCGGTCAATCCCAGGTTCTCGAAGTACTCAATGCGTCCCTGCTCAAAATACATGAAATAACTGACATTATTGACATGACCCAGCATATCCGTTTCGCAATACCTTATCTTTATCGGAATTTCAAAGTGAAATGTGTCCAGCCAAGTCATGGGATCCGGTTGTATGAAGGTTGTTTTTTTCATGATGAGTCCCCTTTCTCTTTATACGAGGCAAATGTATGTACAATTTATTCAGTCTTCTATCAAGGATAATGAATACAAGTTGGGTCCGTCAACTAAATAACCAAATCATGGATAATCCGCCGAATTCGCCCGTAGAATAAGGCTTGAAATTTTGCTTATCCCATAGGTTGTCTAAATGCTGCTAGTCATGAAAAAAGACCACCCACTCCGAAGTTGGGACACTGGAGGGATGGTCTCGATAAGTATGAATGGAACAAAGTTCGGTTACAGAAAGCGCAGCTTAAGCGATCAATGCCGCTTCTTATAGTAGGTTAAAGCAAGCGCCAACGCCAGCACGGCGCCCTTCACGATATCCATCGCATAATACGGCACGGACAGCATGATCAGGCCATTTTGCAATATACCGATCAACACGGCGCCGACAAAGGTCCCGAGCGCATTTGGCTTGCCGGCTCCGAATACGGAGTATCCGATGAAAGTCGCGGCGACGGCATCCATCAGATAAGGTCCGCCGGAGTTGACTTCGGCCGTCATGACGCGAGCCCCGAGGATAATGCCGCCGATGGCGGCAAACAATGCAGAAACCAGATAAGCAAGCAAACGGTATTTGCTCACCGGAATCCCCGATAAAGCCGCTGCTTCACGGTTGCCTCCGATCATATACATATACCGTCCGTGTTTGGTATAGGTCAGGAACAGATGGACGACGAGGACGACGAGAACCATAATGATAATGATCCATGGCACTTGCCCAATCTTCTCAAACACCGCCGGAATTTTACCGGTGGCAAAATCTCCGCTCGGCAGGATCATATTCTGGGAAATGGTAGCGCCGCGGGTATACGTGAGCGCAACGCCTTGAAAGATAAACATCGTGGCCAACGTCATCAGCATATCATCAATTTTGAAATTGATGACCAGGAAGGCGTTGATCAATCCCACGACCAGACAGAACAGCAGCGTAAGCCCAATGCCAATGCCGATATTTTGCCCGTGCCAGACGAACATGGAAATGACCAGCGCGTTCGCAAGAGAAGCCGTCGAGCCGACAGACAGGTCAAAGCCGCCAACGGCCAGCGATACGGTCAGTCCCACGGCAATGATCGTCACGATCGAGATCGAACGGAGTATGTTAATAATGTTGCTTGTATTCAAAAAGTTGTCGGCGACGGTCCCGAATACGAGAATAAGTACAAATACCGTAATCAACGTACCGTATTTATAAAGAAAATCAAAAGCGAAACTAGCCGCCGGCTTCTCCTTAACAGGTCTTGCTGTATTCATGTCAACCCGCCTCCTGTGCAATAAAGCAATAGTTCCTCTTCGTTGGATGACTGCGTCGTTAGCTCCTTCGTGATGCCGCCGTCATACATCACATATATCCGATCCGTGATGCCAACGATTTCGGACAGCTCGCTTGAGGCGTACAGCACGCATTTCCCCCGCTTGGCCAGCTCGGCCACCAGATGAAAAATGTCCCGCTTCGCGCCAACGTCAACCCCTTTGGTCGGCTCATCAAAAATATACACGTCCGCGTCGACCAGCAGCCATTTGCCGATCGCCACCTTCTGCTGGTTGCCCCCGGACAGGTTTCTCACTCTGGCCCGCTCATTTGGGGTCTTAATGCCGAGCGACTGAATAATCTCCCTCGCCGCCTGCTTTTCCTTGCCGAAGCTAAGCCAGGAGCCCCATCTGGAATAACGGGACAGCACCGCAGCCGTTAAATTGACGGACACCGCTTCTTCCACGAAGACACCTTCGCGGCGGCGCTCCTCGGGGACCAGCGCAATGCCCTGCGAAACAGCATCATGAGGCGAGCGGATGCGCAGCTTTTTCCCGTTCAGCGTGATCTCGCCGGTCGATGTGTCGGATGCTCCGAATATTGCCCGGCACAGCTCGGTTTTCCCGGCCCCGACCAGACCGGCCAGACCGACGATCTCCCCTTTGCGGATGTGCAGGTCAACGCCGTTGATTTTGCCCGGGTCAAACATCTTCTTCACCTCGAACCAGGTGGAGCCGATGTCCCGCTCGACGTGGGGAAACTGCTGCTCCATCTTGGAGCCCAGCATGTACTCCACCACTTTCGGCTGATCGATATTCGCAATGCGGTCACTCTTCACCAGTTGACCATCCCGCATGATCGTAATATCATCGCAAATTTCATACAGCTCCGGCAGCCGGTGCGATATGAAAATAATGCCGACCTCATCCTGCTTCAGCTTGCGCACCAGCTTGAACAGCTGATCCGTCTCGCTGTGGCTGAGCGGCGCGGTCGGCTCGTCCAGCACCAGAATCCGGCACTGCTTGGAGACGGCTCTTGCGATCAGCACCATCTGCTTCTCCGCCAGCGTCAGTTCCGAAATCAGCTTCTTGCCGGGGACCCGAATATTCATCCGTGCAAGAATCGATTCGGCTTCCTGATGGAGTTCTTTCCAGTGGATCAAGTGCCGTTTGCCCATATCGTGAACCGTCCGGTCGAGCATAATGTTCTCCCCGACCGTCAGGTTCGGGATGAGCGCCGTATCCACCTCTTGATAGACGATCTGAATGCCCAGGTCCTTCGCTTCCTTCGGGGAACGAATGTGCACCTTGCTCCCATTGATCCAAATCTCGCCCTCGTAATGGTTGTAAGCTCCCGATAGAATCTTCATTAATGTAGATTTCCCTGCGCCATTCGCGCCGATCAACGCATGGGCCGTTCCCGCCGTCGTCTGAAAATCAACATCGGTCAACGCCTTAACACCCGGAAAGGAGATCGAGATATGCTTCATTTGAAGTAAGGGTGCCGCACCCGACACGTCGGTCGATGTGGCAGTTGTTGGCTCCATAACGCTTCGCAAGTGCATTCTTCCCTTCAAATAGGATAGGGCGCCCTTATCGATGACCGACAAGAGCGCCTGTATGAATCGTGCTGTTTATTTGCCGCCTGCTTCTTTCAACGCCTTCATCCAGTCCTCTTCGAATTCGGTGCTTGTTCCCCAGCTAGGGATAATATCCGCCAGGTTGACCATGTTGACCGCTTCGGTTGCACCGGCAAGGCCTGAGCGCTCGATCAATACAGGCTCCAGATTGACCGTAGCAGGCGTTTCCTCGCCGGCAATCTTTTTAGCAAGCAAACGGACGTTGATCGCGCCGATCGTTTTCGGATCCACGGCAGCCGTTGCCACCCATGGGCTGTCTTGCTTCTGAATCAGCTCCAAATCTGCATTGGATACGTCGATGCCGTAAATCTTAACCTCGGTGCGTCCCGCTTCCTCTAGCGCTCTGGCTGCACCGATGGCGAAGGCATCCCAGGTAGCGAAGATCGCATCGAGCTCACCCTTCGGATATTTCGTCAGGATGGCGGATACTGCATTTTGCGTTTCCAGTGAAGTCTGGTTACTCGCTACACCGAAACGCTCCAATTCCTTGATGCCCGGGTTGTTCTTCAGCGTTTCCTGGTATACGGCATTACGACGCACCATCGGCGGGAATCCGTCTACCCAGAGATAGACAATGTTGGCTTCCGGCCCTTGCTCTTCGACCAGCTTGTCCAGTGCCAGCTTCGCCAGCTGCTCGTCATCCTGCGATGTCTGGGTTACCCCTGCAATGTCGCCGATCTCCGAGTCAAAGGTGACGACAGGAATCCCTTTATCCGTAATCTTCTTCACGTCTTGAACCGATGCAGGATCGTCTCCGTGCGAGATGATAAATCCATCGTAATCGCTGTCAATGGCCTGGGCGATCGCATCATGGAATTTGGCGGAATCCCCGTTCGCCGAGAAGGTATCTACCTTAAACCCGAGTGCCTCGCCTTCCTGCTTCGCGCCTGCCAAAAATTGCGCCGTATGATCATCGCCCCCGATTTTCCGGACGACCATCAATTTCACAGGATCCTTCTCCGCGATGCCTGCCGGCAGGTTCTCGACCTTGTCCGCCAGATTCCCGGCTCCGTTACCGCCACCGCTGCCCGATTCGGCACAACCGGTTAAGACAATCATAAACGCGAGCACCAGCGTCGTTAATTTCCTTACATGTTTACTGCCTTTCATGTTCTCTCTCCCCCTGTTTTCCGTTAAAAGGATGAATATTAATACAAGTAATCCTATAGGATTTAACAGAAGGCGTCAACCTTTATTTTCTCGCTTTAATGCATGATTAAAAAAGAGCTCGAAAGGCTGTGATTCACGCCCGAGCTCTTTTCTCATCTTGATCGATCAGCGCATCAAGCTTATCGTTCATCTTGCATTCCGCTTTTCGCTGATAAATGAATTAATCCAAACGAACGCCCATCGTTTCAAGCCAAGCCTTCGCGATCAGGCCGTGTCCGGCCGGCGACGGATGCACGCCGTCCGGCGCCCAGAAAGCAGCTTCGCGGCGCACCGACGCCGCAGCGAACAATCCGTCCAGCGGCACTAGAAGCGCCCCGTATTCTACCGCCAATTCGCGAACCGCCGTGATTTTCGGATCCAGATCCTCGCGCCAAACTCTGCGATCCTCCGGATGCGGCAGCACGAACGGTTCAACCAGAATCAACTTGGCGTCCAGCGCCCCTTTGGTGCGTTCGATCAATCGACGGTAGCCAGCTTTGTAATCCTCGGTGCTTGTCGGGTCACCGCTATCATATCGGCGCCAAGTGTCATTGATTCCGATATAAATGGATACCCAGTCCGGTTTCAGGTCCAGGCAATCCTCCTGCCATCTGTCATTCAAGTCAACGACCCGGTTTCCACTGATCCCTCTATTCAAAAAGGTTACGTTTAACTCAGGAAATTTCATGCCGAACAACGAGTCGATCAATAGCGGGTAGCCGTTACCCAAGCTGCCGGAAAAGTTCCGGTCACGACCGCAATCCGTAATACTGTCCCCTTGAAATAATACGACATCCCCTTGCTGCAAACGATTCATTCCACTTCCTCCTTATCGGTATGTTGCTAATGTACGTACAATTGGAAATTCGTAGGCTCATTTCTCGTGAGAACGCTTCCTAACATTTAAATATTTGCCGTTCAGGGCTCAATTCCTTTTTTATGTACCACGCAAATCGTCGATTTATGAGCGAATTTTTTGGCATGTCCCGTTGAATGGGAACAAAGTTGATCGGGCGTACTTTCACAGAAGACAGACCGTTTCTAGCGGAAGTTATTAGCGAAAGTTTTTTTGCGAGATCAAGGCGGTAAACTTCTGAACTTCATACTCCTTATTCAACAAAAAACCTGCCCCGACTCTGGTCGGGACAGGTTCTATTATTGTTCGTTAGGCTCCGGTTGGCATGGCCACCCAGTGGCCTTCCGATACTTCCACAAGCTCCGAATGCTCGAGATTATACTTGTCCTCTCCGGTGCGTTCTTCCAGCAGTACCCGTTTCTTCTTGGATTCGATCTTCGGATCGGGTACCGGAATCGCCGCGAGTAAGGACTTCGTATAATCATGCTGCGGATTGGAGTACAGCTCTTCACTTTCAGCCAGCTCTACGATTTTGCCCATATACATAACAGCAACGCGGTCGCTGATATGCTTCACCATCGACAGGTCATGCGCAATAAACAGATAGGTCAAGCCCAGACGATGCTGCAGTTCCTCCAGCAGCTTCACGATCTGCGATTGAATCGACACGTCGAGCGCGGAGAGCGGCTCATCGCACACGATGAATTTCGGCTCCACTGCAAGCGCCCGGGCAATCCCGATCCGCTGGCGTTGACCGCCGGAGAACTCATGCGGATAACGCGTGGCATAGGCCGGATCCAATCCGACCATATCCAGCAGCTCCTCGACCCGTTTCTTCCGCTCCTGTTTACTGCCAGTCAATTTGTGAACATCCAGCGCTTCGCCGATAATGTCCACCACCTTCAATCTCGGGTTGAGCGAAGCATACGGATCCTGGAAAATCATCTGCATATGGCGCCGCATGGCCTTCATTTCCGAAGGAGAAAGACGATTCACAGACATTCCCTGATACAGCACTTCTCCGCCTGTTGGCTGGTGAAGGCGAAGGATGGCTCGTCCCGTCGTCGATTTTCCGCTGCCGGATTCCCCGACGACTCCAAGTGTTTCCCCAGCCTGAATATGAAAGCTGATATCATTCACCGCTTTAAGCACATTTCCTTTACCCATATCAAAATACTGCTTCAAGGATTTAACCTCTAACAGAGGTCCCTTGTAATCCGTGCTTGGCACGATGATCGGAGCCGGCTTAACTTTCTTCTTCTCATCCAGACGCGGAAGCGCGTTTAACAGCTTTAAGGTATAAGGATGCTGAGGATTCTCGAAGATTTCCTTCGTCGTGCCCGTCTCCACGATCATGCCGTCCTTCATCACCGCCACGCGGTCGCACATGCCCGCAACAACGCCGAGATCATGCGTGATCAATATAATGGAAGAACCGAAGCGCTCCTGCATATTTTTCATCAGATTAAGGATCTGAGCCTGAATCGTTACGTCAAGCGCCGTTGTAGGTTCATCCGCGATCAGCAGCGCAGGTCTGCACGCCAGCGCGATGGCGATCATGACCCGCTGCCGCATGCCGCCCGAGAACTCGTGCGGGTATTGATTATAGCGCGCTTCGCTGTTCGGTATGCCGACCAGCTTCAGCATCTCAAGCGCCTGCTTCTTCGCTTCCTGCTTGGACAGCTTCTGGTGTTTAACCAGGCTCTCCGATATTTGTTCCCCGATTCGGATAGTCGGATTAAGCGAGGTCATCGGGTCCTGAAAGATCATCCCGATATCGCGTCCGCGGATGCTCTCCATCTCTTTCTCGGTTTTCTCCGCCAGGTTCTGGCCAAGGAACAGGATCTCCCCATCCTTCATATAAGAGGGCGGGGACGGCAGCAGCCGCATGATCGAGCGTGCGGTGACGCTTTTGCCGCTCCCGGATTCCCCAACGATCCCGAGCGTTTCCCCTTTCTTCACTTCAAAGCTGACCCCACGCACCGCGTGAAATTCTGAATCACGGGATTGAAAGGCTACACTCAAATTTTTAACCTGCAATATCGGTTCCAACTCTGCTCACCTGCCATTATGCGTTTATGTCATTAAAGGAATATCATCTACAACTCTTATAATCTATTGACTTTTAAAATAGGCTAAAATAAAATATACTATATCACTCGGAATAATGCAATTTGAAACAAGGAGGAAAGGCAGCTTATGGGGGGGACAGAAGCAGCAAGACCAAACAGACTCATAGGTTTGATAAGCAGCACATACAGTAAGATCCTTCTGAATCCTTCTTATAGATACTTACTATTATTATTGGGAGCGCCCGTGAATCTCGTGGTCTTCCTATTTTATTTGGTTCAGAGAAAGAAGGATGACTACACAGCGGCGGAGAACCGCATACGCAGCGAGATGCTGGCTGCCGGATATCTGGAGGCCCTTCGCTCCGAGATTATGGAGCAGCAGAAACGCAAACACGACTTTTTCAAGCAAAAAGTCAATGAGGGTCAGCTCCGGCAGGAAGTCGACAAGATCGTAGAAGCAAGGTTCCAGGAAGTCCTTAAGGAACGGACTGCCAAGGAACTGAAGCTGAACAACCGGAAACGGTTGACCATGGCGGATACGTTTGGTTCTCTCATCGAGAATCCGTTGTTCTTCATTATATCACTTATTCCAGGCTTGCTGATGTACATCCTTATTTTTTTGTACAGCAATCCTTACCTGAAATATATTATGGAGAGACTCGTGATGACGGTCTTCGTTATCTTTGGGGTAGCCGTGCTCGTCTTTACGATTCTCCACTTGTCGCCGTTCAACCCTGCAGCCAACATCCTGGGCGAGACGGCAACGCCGGAACAGATCGCGGCTTTTAACAAAATGCACGGTCTAGACCAAGGGTACCTGGCGCAGCTGTGGAACAATATTAAAGGAATCGCCTATTTTGATCTTGGCAAATCCTTCTCTGGCAACGAAGAGATCACCTCAAGCATCGCCAGAAAGTTCCCGATCACACTGACGCTCACGGTCATTTCCCTGGTCATTGCGATTGCGATCGCATTGCCAATCGGGATTATCTCGGCTACGAGACCGAATTCATTCTTTGACTATACCTTTATGTTCGTGGCTCTGCTCGGGCTGTCCATTCCGAACTTCTGGCAGGGACTGATCTTCATCCTGAATTTCTCGATCAAGCTGCATTGGCTGCCCGCCACCTTTAATCCGGAGAATTGGTTGTCCATGATCATGCCAGTGATTGTGCTCGGCACAGGACTTACTGCTTCGGTAGCGAGAATGACGCGCTCCTCTACCCTGGAGGTTATTAATGAAGATTACATGATCACAGCCAGAGCGAAGGGGCTCAGCAAGGGCACCATCCTGATGAAGCATGCTGTCCGCAACGCCATCATTCCGATCATTACCGTCATTGGACTTCAGTTCGGCGGGATGCTTGGCGGCTCTGCCGTTACAGAGAAGGTGTTCAACATCAGCGGTATCGGCAGCTACATCGTCGATAAACAATTCATCCCTGACATCCCGGCCATTATGGGCGGCGTGGTATACACCGCCATTACCATATCGCTGGTGAACGTCATCATTGATATCTTGTACGCGTTCTTCGATCCACGGATCAGGTCCAAGATGAAACAATACTAAAGCAGGTGTACTCATGATCAAGAAGCTTCTTTCTAAACAAGAAACCAAACACCAGCTGAAATCCTCACACGAGTACAGTCAAGCCAGCTTCACATGGGTTATTTCTTTGACCTTAACGGTGATCCTGCTTCTGAACAGCTTTGATTTCACTGGGGGAACCATCAAACCGTGGGTGTTCACCGCCTTTGCGGTATATGCATTGTTTACCATCATTCAGATCATCATCACGCTGTTGATCCGAAGAGACCTTCAAAGCCAGGGAGAAATCCGGCGCTCGACGAGGATCCTGGGATACATTCAGCTGCTGAGCATCGTCACAGGAAATCTGTTTACCGTCACGTTCGGTTTCAATCTGATTAAAAAACAGAAGCCTCCTGAATATACGATTGCCGTCTACATGCTGTTAACCCAGCTGTTTGTTATCGCGGTATCGGCACTGAATCTGTTCAAGCCTTACGTCTCGAATACATTCCTGCCGGCGATGGCCGCGCTTCTGATTATTGCAGTCATTCAACTGGTCGCGCTTATACTCGTTGCCCGATATGTAACAACGAATTATGCACATCCCAAAATGGCCTGGCTTGCCTTTCCGGTCATTCTGACTGCAGTGACGGGTAATATTTTTGCCCTGGTGCTCGGCATCAACCTGCTAGCGAAGATACGCAAGAACGGCAATCCGGCGATGACTCGCTGGGGCGACGTGTGGGTGAAGCTTACCGCTAACTCCACGGCCATGTCCGGACTGTTCTTTGTGATCTTCCTGTTCTGTCTGTCGGTAAGCAGTCTGTTTACTTTCGATTACAGCATCGCAATTGATAACAACTACAGTGCCATCCTGCAGCCGCCAAGCCTTGTGTACCCCTTCGGTACGGACAACTTCGGCCGGGATTTGTTCTCCCGAATTGTGTTCGGGGCCCGAATCTCGCTGATCGTCGGATTTGCCTCTACGGCGATCCCGGTTGTCATCGGCGGTGTTCTCGGTGCCATCTCCGGCTACTATGGCCGCCATACCGATAACATCATCATGCGTTTGCTGGATGTGCTGTACGCCATTCCGGGTATCTTACTCGCCATTGCGATCATTGCTGCATTCGGAGCCAACACCATCAACCTCATCCTGGCACTCAGCGTAGGCGCTATCCCGACATATGCGAGAACCATGAGGGCGAATGTGCTCCTGGCCTCTACCTTTGAATACGTTGATGCGGCCAGAGCTTTCGGCTCGAGCAATTTTTCGATTATATTCAAGCATATTGTTCCAAACTCGCTTGCACCCATGATTGTCAAATCTACGCTAACCATTGGTGCAGCCGTCATCTCGACGAGCAGCTTGAGTTATCTGGGTCTCGGCGTTGAGCCGCACATCCCGGAATGGGGTAATATCCTTAAGATCGGAAGCACGTATCTTGAGACACATTCCTACTTGGCCATTTATCCGGGTCTCGCGATCATCGCGCTTGTCCTGTCCTTCAACTTCCTTGGCGACGGACTGCGGGATGCCCTAGATCCTAAGCTGGATTAATGTGCTTCAGTGCCCATGGCACACTAACTAATGGTTTCAAAAATATTTTATATATATACAACTCAGGAGGGTATCACAAATGAAAAAGAGTTCCTTGCTGTTACTGTTCCTCTCGCTAGTGATTGTACTGGCTGGATGCAACGTAACAACCAAAGATGATGCACAGCAAAATCAGCAAGAACCATCGGATACAGCTACAGATACATCCGCTGTAAATATTGAACTGCTTGGCATGAGCTCTAACGAATCCGATGTCAACATCATTCGCGACCAGCTCACAAAGAACGGCTTCAACGTGAAGCTGAATCTGCAGCCGGATTACGGCAGCTACAAGGCACAGCAAGATGCCGGAAATTACGACATCGCGCTGTCCAGCTGGACAACCGTTACGGGTAACCCTGACTACGCTGTACGTTCCTTGTTCAAAACGGGCGGCGACTACAGCATCATGTCCGACGAAGAAGTGGACAAGCTGATCGACCAAGCGGCAACACAAACGCCTGAGGACGCTGCCGAAACCTACAAGCAGCTTGAACAGCGTCTCGTTACGGACAAAGCTTACATCGCGCCATTGTACATTTCCCTGAAGAGCCAAGCGTTCAACAAGGATGTGCTGGACGAAAACTCCGTCCGTCTCTCGAAATCCCGTTCCCTTCCTTGGGAAGCTGTTGATTTCAAAGACCAATCCAAGCGTGCTACGCAGCCGCTGATTCTGTCCCAATCGATCTCTGAACTGACTTCTCTTGATCCAATCAAGGGTAACGATGGTTCCATCAATATCATCAACACCAACATGAACGTACGTCTGATCAACCTGACCGATGATGACAAGATCACATCCGAAGGATCGCTGTCTTATAACCATGCCATTGGCGAAGGCAACTCGGAGTACTACTTCATTCTTAGAGACGATATTGACTTTGCGAAAATCACAAATAAAAAGGCTGAAGATTCCGGCGAGCGCGTAGGCGCTGACGATGTCATCTTCTCCATGAACAGAGCCAAAGACAAAAATTCGGTACCTGATCATCGCACCTACACGCTTCACGAGCATATCAACACGGTTGAAGCTGTAACCGATCTGAACGCACTGGAGAACACTAAAGTGTCCGGTGGCAGCGAAAGCATCAAGGATGCACTGGAAGCTGGTTTGGATACCAAGATCACTTCCCTCGTCGACGACAAGAATCAAGCAAGCACGAAAGATGGTAAATACCAAGTCATTAAATTGACGACCACCGAGCCGTTCCCGCAAGTGTTGAACTACCTGGCTCACCAATCGGCCGGTATCGTATCGAAGAAACAAGTGGAATCCATCAACACATATGATGTTGAGAAATTCGATGTGAACAAAGACATCCCTTACGGCGACCAAAACACGGTAACCGAAGGCGACAAATACAACAACACGCTGTATGCCAGCGGTCCTTACATTCTGTCTTCCAAAACTGACTATGAAGCGACCTTCTACAAAAACCCTGGCTATATGAAGGGTACCGAGCACGAACCGAAAATCGAACAAGTGAAAGTTCGCTTTATCAAAGATGCGGACAGCACGCTCTCCGCACTGCGCAGCGGCGAAATTCACCTGTACTACGGCGTGCCTGAAACGAAATACGATGTGGTTAAAGGCGACAGTAAGCTGAAGCTGCAAACCATCGAAAGTAACGCCGTATCCTACTTGCTGTTCAACACGAAAAACCGTGATGTGGCAACAAGCGATGATTTGAGAAGAGCGGTGCTCTACTCCATCAACCAGGATGAAATCCTGACTTACTACAACAACAACAAAATTAAAGCTTACTCCACCGTCAGCCCAATCGTTAAAACCGGCAACGAGCTGGTCGCCGATCCGGCGAAGGTGAAGGAATACTTGAGCGCATATAAAGCGAGCAAGTAAAAAAGAGGACGACATTAGTGAAAAGCTGATGTCGTCTTTTTTTGATGCGAGGTTTATATGCGCCACTTCTTGCTCCAATAGCATCGCAATGGAACGGGTAGTTCTTTGCATCGCTCCGCATGCGGATGATTCTTCCGATCTCTGTTGCCCCCAGATTTCTATGAATGAATGGGCCAAAGTAGAAATCCGGGGGCAAAGGAGACCGCTTCGCTTCTCCAGAATCATTCCGCCTTCTCCGCTGGAGCACTACCTTAAGTAGTCCGTTGTTAGCTCATGTTTCGATACATCTCACATTAGCCATAAAAAGGGACGAATGATAGCCGCGGCGCAGCTACTCTCGCCTTTTTTGGGGGAGGGGGGAGTGAGAGGAAGCCCCCCTGTAATTAACATATACAGGGGGGCTTCCCAAGATTGATGCCTTGGATTACAGGCGCTTGATATCATCTACAAGCTCGGGCAAGCCCTCGCAGAAATAGTGATCGTCGCCCTCGTATTCTCGGGTGACAGCTTGGAGGAGTTGCTTCGCGTAGTGCTGAGCGTGGGCGAAAGGCACCACGGGATCTTGGCGGCTGTGGTACAGGTACAGTCTTGATATGCGAGGCAGCATGTTGGCGAAAGAATCAGGCAATCTAAAATCTTCACTCTGCCACTCATCGTCATTGCCCCAGTAGGGGGCTGCGATCAAGAACAGTCCCGAGATGGTTAGCTGGCAGTCTTCTTCCGAAAGATATTTCAGTAGCACGGAGCCGCCTAAGGAATGACCTACGAGCAGCACCTCCCCATTCAATGCATTGATTTCATTGGCGATTTGCGCTTTCCACAGCGCGTAATCCGGATCCGGCATGGCCGGGGATGAGACATGACAAACTTCCCCGAGCTGTTCTTTTAGATCTGCGATTAAGGCACAGCTGCCTTGGTGTATACCTTGAGGGCCGGCACTAAGGATGAACAAAACTTGTTTTTTCATGTTTAGTCTCCTTCCCGATCTTTGCTTAAGGGTATGGACATATCCCAACAGAATGTCTACCAATCTAGGGTAACCGATAGTAGAGTGCTGGACTTCTTTTCGTTTGCTGACATCTGGCCGGAATCGGACACCCTTTACATGCCCTCATCACATGGAGATGAAGATAGCCCTAGGTTACTGTTGCTTATGATCAAACCATCGAGGATTGGTTTCTCTATCAGCCGCAATCCTCGATGGTTTCCATATACATCAAAGTCAAAGAATATCCTGCATTTTCTTGTTTTCATTTTTACAAAAACAAAAGCTGCCCTCTGGTCATGTTCAGACCAGTAGGGCAGCTCTTCCCTTGTTAACAATAAAATAATATTACGGTCTCTCCACAAGCAGCGTTTCCCATTGCAAGCCTTCTCCGGTGATTTCAATCCGCAGGTCGGAGATGCTCTTCAGTGCCTCCTCGCGTCGTGTCTCAAGGGTGATCACGGTTTCCTTGTAAAGCTCGCCTATCTTCTTCTGCGTGCCGCTTGCCATTTTCTCTATTTCGGATTTTCTTGCGGCGTTGCTCTTGGATATCGCGGTTGTTTGCTCTTTAAACAGCTTGCTGTATTGGCTCTTGGCTGTTGCCTTGCTGATTTTTCCGTGCTTGTACTTCCACATCGGACTGTTCAGATACGACGTGCTTGACCCGTTCCGTAGCTTCCACATCGGACTATTCAAATAAGTCTCACTGACCGTTTTGTTAAATTTCCACGCGGAGCTGTTCAAATAATCCGGATCGATCGTCTTCTTATAGGTCCACATCAAGCTGTTCAAATAATCCTCGTTCATTTCTTTGCTTAGCTTCCAGAGCATGCTATTCAAATAATGCCGGTTTGCAGCATTCGCATACTTCCACATCGGACTGTTCAAATAACTTGGATTGATAAACCGTTCATATTGTGCCAGCTTATCCTTTAAGTCGCGGTTTCCTTCATACTTCAGCTTCAGCTGATCTAGATCTGCTTGAAGCTTCTCATCCCACTGCTTTTGATCCTCCAGCACTGTTCTCTCCAGCTGATCCAGGGAAGCATGACTTTCATCATAAAATTGCTGATATTTCTTATCTGCTTGCTTCTGATAAGTGTTATATGCATTTACGGTCTTCTTGTTATACGATTGATACTCGCTCCATACTTGATTCATCCATTTCTGATCCGCTGCATGAACCGTTGTTTGCGGAATCAGGACCGAGACTGCAAGCAAAAGGCTGCATAGGGTCAATAAGGATTTCCGCACCAATCTCATTGAATTTCGCCCCTCTTCTATAGATAGTAAACAAGGGATATTTTACCTAATGACTTGGTATCTTCCAATAGGAATAACGAACCCCTAACTTTTAGACTACAGCCTTCTTATTCCGTGCTCGAATATTTCACAGTACAGCATACTCCATTTCCTAGAAAAACATGTCTTTCTTTCATTATTCCATATTTCAAAGTGGAGGATTTATGCACTTCCTTAGTCCTGTAGTCGCTAAGTATCGATAACCACTGGGCAAAAACGACCATCGAATGGGGCGTCGACAAAGGGATTGTCAACAGCTATGCCAACGGAATGTTCATGCCCAATCAGAATGTGACCGAGGCCGAATTCATCCGCATGCTGGTTGTCGGCATCACAGGCAAAGACCTGCAGGAGAACTATTTGACCGAGCTATGGTCGGATAAATATTATCATTTTCTGCACTTCAAGAACTATCCTGTATATACATAACGCGGGCCCATGTGGCCGAGCTGATATCCAGCGCCGATGGCGTGAACTACGATGGAAATCATGCGGTTCAATATGTTCTGGGCAAAAAGTACGCGCAGGGCCGGATTAAGGGCGAAAATACGATTGAAGGGTATGTAGGAAGCGGCACCATCACGCGCGCCGAAGTGCTTCAGCTGATCAAAAACCTGACCGATCGCGGAATGTCGAACCTGTACGATCGTCCTACCGTACCAAGTGCGGAGGCGATGCTTCCTAAGCTACCAACGCCTTGGGATGTGTATCGGGACGAGATGTATCTCGTGATTCGTCAGAAGGTATTCTCGAACTACAGCGGATACCGCATCTATGACGACGGGTCGAACAAAATTGTGATGACCAGCACGAAGCAAACTGGCGAAACGGATTATGCCGTGTCCGTTCAATTCGAGCCGCAGATTATGCAGTTCAGCGGAATCGCGCTTTCCAATGCCACCGATAAAACGCAGCGCAGCATGTTGATCGAGCTCCTCCAGCTGTATGGCTTCCAAGTCGATTCCTCCTTCCTCGCAAAGGTGGATTCCGCCGAGAAGAACAAGAAGGTGATCGAGCTGAAGGTAAGCGGCAAGACACTCGTTATCGATCCGCTCGTGGCAAGCCCTGCCGGGCATGTCCATATCTACTATAAGTGGTGGGATGGAACGCGGGCGTAATTTAGGAAACTGGATTTGCTATAATTGAAAAAGGGCCCTGACGGCAAATCGTCAGTGCCCTTTTTATTAGGTATAAAATCTACTTCTACGCTTCAACTTCGGTTGAGATATTCCAATTTACGCCATATTTGTCCTCAACGATCCCGTAGGCCGGGCTCCAGAAGGTTTCCTGCAGCGGCATAACCACCTTGCCACCCTCCCGCAGTGCTTCATATACCTGCTTTGCACGCTCGGCTGCATCGGTCATGATGCAGATCTGGACCTGATTGCTGGATTGGACCGGTTGCCCGGGAAACGTATCGGATAACATCAAGACCGTCTCTCCGACGATAAGGTTTGCGTGGGATACCCGATCCCGCGCGCTCTCCGGCAGCGGAAAGTCCGGGTTAGCCGGCATCTCGCCGAAAGTCTGAACCATGACGACTTTGGCGTCCAAAGCCTTCTCATAGAATTGAATAGCTTCCTTAGCGTTCCCATCCATAAAGAGATACGGATTCATTCGAAGTGTCATTGTGATCGTTAACCACCTTTTTTTCATATTGTCAAAGATAACTCCTATTATCTCCCACTGTGGACACTTTAGTAAAATATGACGGAAATCTAAATTGGAAAAATACTTACCATTATTTCCATCCATACAGAAGTGTGAAGTCGGCGGTTATCTCCATCTCTCCACCTGACATCCGTTCAATAACCTCAGACGAAACGCTCCAGGATAACGGCGTCATATAAATCAATTGCTTCATCTGCTCGGAATCCAGAACGACGCGATACCGAAGCTCTTCGAACTCGATCCGTTCAAAGTGACGGCTGAACAGTTCCATGGTGCCGTCATTGGAATACGTCTCTTTACCTGTACCTGTATAGAACAGAGCTCGAAGCTCCTGCAAATACAGGCTCCCCGGAATTACCTTCACCAACATTCCGTCACTCGTAAGCAGTCTCCTGAACTCTGAATAATTGGAAGGAGACAGAATATTCAAAATGTAATTAAATTGTTCGTCTACAAACGGGCAATGAGACAGGTCGGCCACGCACCACATAGGGTCCGAATATGTCTTGGCAGCCATTACGACTCCCTCTTTGGCAATATCCATGCCCACACCAATAACGTTAGGCTCATGCCCCTGCTCCTGTAGGTTATGTCCAATTGCCGAGAGATGGGAGCCTTCCCCGCATCCTGCATCGAGCAGTCTCAGAGGCCTGCCAGATTCCGACAGCTTCTGTTTCTGCATCCGGATCAGACGATTCGAAATTCCTTCAATCATCGGGCCAAATAACCCGCTGCTGTTAATCATTTTTCGTGCCTCAAACAAAGCCTTATCATATTTAGTTTTGGCTCTATGGGATAGCAGATTGACGTACCCCTGTCTGGATATATCATAGCTATGGAGCTTCTCGCACACCAAGTTTGCCAGCTGTTGAACCTTCATAGAACTGCCGCAAATCGGGCATTTAAACATCTTCTCATGCATCGATAGCCATTGTGCTTTTTTTAATAACCTTTCATTTCTGGACACAGCAAAATCACCCTTTCATTCGATCATACGCAATGAAAAAGGCACAGAAAAATAAACTCAAGCCACAATCACAAAAAAAGGGCCGAGCCTACTTGAATCTGTACCTCACATTATCGTAAGCGAATGAAATGGATCATGAGAACGAACACACTCCTAGTATCAATCAATTCGTGCAAGAGAACTGCCCAATTTCAATTGTAACACGCTGAGAAGTATTGTAAACCTAATGTGCAGCTTAGCAAAATATATCAAGAAAAAGGCAGCCCTGTGCGGTATGATGTTTACCCGAGGATGAATATACTTTTATTTCCCAAATTGACTAATATTAAAATCAAAATGACATATATATATTGCAAAAAGACGTAAATACTATTACAATCCATGTATCAAGAAATCTCAGGAACGATTGTTAACCAAAATGGAAGGAATGATGAGTGTGAATTGGTTCAAGAAGAGCACGGTTGAGGATGAGCGTATCGTCAATCTGAAGAACAAGTTATATAAAGAGGTGTATACCTTGATCATGATCATTTGCAGCATTTCCGTCATTATTAAATCTTTTGCGCTGCCCCGAACGGAATCTGTATGGCTGGAAATGCTGATCATGCTGGGAGGAAGCATATATTTCGGCATCCGCAGTGTGGCGATGGGAATTTATTCGGATGAAGTGGAGGTCCATGACCAGCGAAGCAAAGTTTCATTCAGTAAGCGTACAGCGATATGGGGACTCGTTATCGGTATCGCACTTGCTCTTTTTTTCGGTATCCGCAGCGCGATTCTGTTTGGCAATAACAGCAGTGCGACCGAGATCAAATACTTCTTTATCGTTTTCTTCGTCTCACTGATCATCTATATCCCCCTCTTTGTTGGAGTGAATTTGGTGATCCACTATGGTGCCAACAAGGTAAGCCAGAAAATGTCGCAGAACGATCCGTTCGACTCGTAGAAAGGGATATCAGGGTGACTGCCGTATGAAAAACATCAAACTGAAGATGGCCCGGGTTGAGAAGGATCTATCGCAAGAAGAATTAGCCCAGATCGTGGGTGTCTCCAGACAAACCATTGGTCTGATCGAGTTAGGTAAATATAATCCGTCCCTCAGTCTGTGCGTTGCCATATGCAAAGCGCTATCTCGTACTCTTAATGATCTGTTCTGGGAAGAGGACTAAGGCTAATACAGCAGTGCAGTTCTCCAGCAAAATCACGGTAACTATGTCTATGTTAAGGAGGTGATGCTGTGTTCCCCAAGGTAATCATGACAATATCTTTTTTTGCTATACGTCCATTCAATTAGAAAATCATACAACAAATCATCTAAGGAGTGATCCTGCATGCCGCTACATAACGCTAGAAAAGCATTCACCGTGTTTCTGCTCACCGCTTCCCTTGTGGGGACATCCCTAATCCCTGCCGGAAAAATTTACGCTTCCACCCCGGATACCATCCAAGGTCAGGTTACAGAAGTGAAAACGGCCCGAACCTCTGACGAAAAGATTGCCGAGTGGGAGGACTGGGCTAAAGACCACGTATACCGATTGGACACGATTCAGCCCGCCGACACGGCGGGCGGTCCAAACCAATATAAGGATCTGGCAATGCTAAAACCTTTGCTGCAAGATAAACGTTTTGTGTTCCTCGGCGAGAGCTCCCACGGCGTTGCCGAGTTCAATCTGGCCAAGACCCGTTTAATCCAGTTCCTGCATCAGGAAATGGGCTATAACGTGCTTGCCTTCGAAAGCGGACTCAGCAATACTTCTTTGGCATATGGTAAAGCAGGACAACAGAGTCCCGAGTCGACCATGAAGGATTCCATCTTCGGTGTCTGGTGGTCCAAGGAAGTTTTGCCGTTGTTCGACTACATGAAAACAGCACAAAAGAGCAAGCAGCCGCTCGTGCTGACCGGTTTTGACATGCAGCTGCAGCACCCACTGTTGGATGGGCAATGGCTGCAGGATCAGACCATGTCTAAGCGCCTTGCGGAAGCTGAGAAGAAATTGTCAGACTACTCTCTTGGTACGGATCTTGCCGCTTATCGCAAAGAGAAAAGTCAGCTGATCCAAGTATACAAGGATGCTATAAAATCCTTAAAGATGGAGGCAAACGAGGCTCATTTGAAGCAGCTATATCCGGATAACCCCAAGCTGTCCTTGCTGCTTGAAAGAAGTTTGAACGACCGGATTCGGGTAGCCCGGGAGTATGTGGAGCTCTCCATTAAATCAACCCTCGGCATGGAAAGCGGGGATTATGCACCGTTCCTGGAATCGATGGAATGGCGGGATCAGGCGATGCACGATAATCTCATGTGGCTGGCTACCGAGGTCTATCCAACGGAGAAATTTATCGTCTGGGGACATAACGACCACATCCGCAAGGCTCAAACCGAGGTCATGGGTACGCCATATCCGGTTACTCTAATGGGAGAAAAACTCTCGGACGAAATGAAAAAATACAGTTACGTACTCGGCTTGTATCCGGCCAGCGGACAAACCGCAGATAATATGGGCAATGTGCATGACGTTCTGCCGGCAGAACCAGGCTCCATTGAATCGATCCTGTCGGCCGCAGGTGCGCCGTATACCTTCGTTGATTTGCGATACCAGAAGCGTGAGGCGGGTAACTCCTGGATGTTCGAGCCGCGTTTTGCCTACAGCTGGGGCATGATCCCCGAAAGTCTGATTGCCCGTGATCAATACGATGGTATTTTGCTAATTGATGACGTAAACCCGCCGCAATATATGAGATCCTCCGCTTCATCCAAGGCTTCTGTACCTGCTGAAGAATAAATAAGTGCTATCATTCTTCTTTGTTATATAAAAAACTTGAATAGGTTAACATGCCAAGCATCCTCTTATGGTCTGCTTCAAGAGTCGTAAAAGCTGTGAACTCTTGCAAAGGACGAGTACGGGGATGCTTGTTTTTTTCTTAAGCTCTGTTCTTGCATGATTATTTTATCGAGATGTTCCCCGAGGAGGTTTTGAGCTTCACCTCATGCTTGCCATGACCGGATCGCCCTTCCGTCTTCCGATTGCTCTCCTTCCTGTCCTGGAGCAGAACGGCAATGGACCGATGTCCGCTTCCAGATTGCAGCATCCATGTCACATCAGGCGTTTCTTCATCCAGCTGGATGTTCACGTTTCCACTTGTCGCCGATACCTCCACATCGTTATTCAAACGGGTGAACGCAAGTGAGATATTCCCGCTTTTCCCCTTCACCTCGAGGCTATGATTTTGCAACCCAGTTCCCGTTACTTTGCCGGAAGAACCATCAATTACGACCTTCCCTTCATAGTCCGCAGGAATTCTCACGCTAAGCTGCGGCATCCTGCCGATATTCAACATCCGCGTGATGTCGTTATCTAAACGAATCTTTACCCGATTGCCATCCTGATCAACAACAGCCCCAGCGGACTTGGTGTTTCTGAGCAGCGAAACTTCCAATGCTTCCACATTCGCTGTCTCGACGAACAAGGTCGTGCTGCCATGGTCAATCTCCAGCACTTCAACCTCCTCAAGCGTTACGCGTTGAAGAGCCTCCTCTTCGTCCGTGGAATTGCATGCACTGAGCAATAACACGCATAGGACACATAGAATTGCAGCTGCGTATCGTTTCATATCTTTCTAACACCCCTTTTCAACTTTGAAACCATTGTACAAGATGACGTTGCGTCACTTTCAAGTGAAATTATATTTATGTATAAGATAGAAAAAGGGATGGCAGTTGCCATCCCATCAATCATCGAATCGAATATCATTTTAACGAACAACTATTTTATCTTTTTCAACTTGGATTACTTGCGTATTGGAAATAGGCACGAGATTTAATTTAGAATTGTAGTGAGCCATTAAATCAGAAGCTGCGTCTTTAAAAGGTTCGTTGTTATAATGCGGAACAGGATAAACATTTATGAAGTTTAAACCCTCAAACGATTTCAATGTAGTGGCTTTACCTATATCATCCATGAATTTTACATACTCTATATCGGGAGATGTTATTATAGATCCCGCTGATTCTCCAATATACAATTTTCCCGAATGAACTTGCTCTGTTATGATCTTGTCTGCCCCTGATTTCCGCAGCTCTTGTAACAAGTAGAACGTATTTCCACCAGATACGTAAATAAAATCATTTCGTTCCAGCTTTTCTTTGATTTCCTGCAATGGTGCTGCAGAAATATCAAGCTCTTCAACGACAACTCCCAACTTTTCGAATGCTTCTTTTGCTGTATAAATATAGTGGGTGATTTCTTCTGGAATACTCGCAGTAGGAATAAACGTTAAACTCCTGCCTTTCAGATCATCAGCAACGAATTCTCTAAAAAGATCAGCAACATCTTTAAACGAAGATGTTAAAAACATATTCAGCATCTTTACTTCTCCTTTAATTATCGCTGGATATCCGTGCTTTAACTTTAATATAAATCGAACATGCTCACTTCATAGCCCTGGGCTTTCAGGTAATTGAACATTTGCGCCCGATGATGCTGGGCATGCGTGACGATTTCAATCAGCCACTTGGCTTGCGTTGAACCGTGCTCCAAATAGAAGGGTTTAGTTTTCTTTTGCATAAATTCTTCATCCGTCAACCCATTCATGTATGACTTTACATCCGCAAGTCCCTTCGTCATCCAGGAAATCAGCTTGTCCTTGTCTACGCCGTCTGCAGCAATGCTTGCCTCCAGCTCCCGGATCTCCGCTTCACTCTTCTCATGCAGAATCAATAAATCGGTAGCAGGTACCGAAACGAGATGGTAAACCAGCTCCTGAAGCGACCTCATATTGTGGGCAGGTCTGTAATCCCAGTGTTCTGGTGAAATTTTGCCGATCAGATTCGAACTGGTCCTAACGATAAGCTCCAGTTCCTCAAATAACAACTGCTTCATTTCATTCAATTGACTCACGTTTCATCACTCCATTTTTTAGATATAAGGGGTCTCTGGGTTCTACAGCCAGTATAGCGTATAATGGTGACAACTATTGTCATAGTCATCAAACGATACGGAGCTGATCTTATGTCCAAATCCAAACGTCTCATGGAGCTGATGATGACCGTGAACCGGATGCGGAAATTCACGGTAAGGGAATTGGCCGATCAATTCGGCGTGTCCTCTCGCACGATCTTGCGGGACCTGCAGGAGCTAAGTGAGCTGGGCGTTCCACTCTATTCCGAGGTAGGACCGCACGGCGGATATCAGGTTCTGAAGGAACGAATTCTTCCGCCAATCGCTTTTAGCGAGGAAGAAGCCGTCGCGATGTTTTTTGCCAGCCACGCCCTGCGTCACTATCTATTTCTTCCCTTTGAAGCCGAGTCCTCTACCGCACTTCAAAAATTTTATTATTACATGCCCGGGGATGTGCGCGACCGGATTGACCAGATGAAGAACCGGGTGGATTTTCTGACGCATACAAGGCAGCAGAAGGTTGAATCTCTCGGCGTTCTTCTGGATGCCGCCGTCGACCAGCGGGTCGTTACGGTGTTATACGAGAGCAGGGAAGGCTATGCCGAGCGAAGTATCCAGCCCGTGGGCATTTATGCAAGCAACGGCTTCTGGTATTGTCCCGCTTATTGTTTTCTGCGCGATGATTTTCGCCTGTTCCGCTGTGACCGCATGAAGTCCGTGGCCTATGATACAACCGGAATCGAGCCGCGGGATCACCGCCATATCCATCTGGGCAATTGGAGGGAATACGGGGCAGAGAAATCGGTTTATGTCCGGATGGTGGTTGATCTGAGCCGGGAAGGCGTTCAGCGCTGTGAATCCGAATTGTGTCCTGTTCCCCTCATTGACATGCGGCCGGATGGAAGCGGACGGCTCGATCAGAATGTCCCTGCGAGCGAGCTTTTGTATTTTGCTAAATTTTTTATCGGATTAGGAAATGAAGCCACCGTGAAGGAGCCGCAGGAGCTGGTGAATCGCATTAAGGGGATTCTGAAAGAGATGATGGCGAAGTATGGTTAGAGAATTATCTCTAAAAAAAAACCGCCAACATCGTGGCGGCTTACAGGCTGAAACTTCACTTTACCATTTTAAGAACATATCTCAATCCAAATCCAAAACCCTCAGAAAGGATCCTTCGTTCTCATTGATTGGGGGAGCTGACTTTTCAAGTTCTTTGGCCTTTTCCTCCACCCGCTTCATGAGCCTTTCACTGAATTCCAGTGATGGCTTATATGACCCGTTATAACCGATACCGAGCAGCGCCTTGTCATATCGTGAGAAAGTCATCAAAGCTATTTCCCCATCTTCGCCTTTGATATCAAGTGAAATCGTCGGATCATTGTCGCTGTAGCCTTGGCCGTTATATGCAACCGACTTGATTGGACCGTGAACAACGTTATATTTCTCCGCCAGTCTCTTCGCCAGCGCAACATATTCCTGCGGGTTTTTATCAAGTGCCGGATCAAAAGCTACTGAAACCTTTTTATCTAGCGTTCTACCGTGGACAATGTCAAATAATTCTCCTGTTACCGAATCCACAGAGAAAGAATAACTACGCTTACCGTTCACGAGCACATCAGCGTACCATCTCGAACGGGGGAGACTTTCGGCTGGCTGCTCGTAGCCCATTTCAATCACCTGACCCTCCAGGTTCAGGCCGAATACTTCCCACAGGGCCCGTGCGCCAATTTCCGCCGCCTCTTCTTTTGGCATGTCCTTGCTGGTCGGCTTCTGGTTACGGTAATATTCAAGATCAATGGCTCCTATCTTGTAATTCGCTTTTTGGTAGCCTTTCGGCAAGCTGTTTGGCACCGCTTGGGATGATCCGGCTGCATAATTCGAATAACTTGTAGGGATCGTATTTGTTTTTTTGAATTCCGTCGCCGTCGCTGCCTGTGTGAATCCTTGGAACAATAATGTGCTGGCCCCAATAACCGCTGTAGCCGCTAATATGGTTTTTTTTAAATTTTTTCTTTCCGATCTGTTTGTTTTCATCTGAATTCACTCCTCCATCGTTTTGGTTTGTGATCACAATAAGCAGTATAGAATAGCCAAATTATAGAACCATCACCAAGTCATTATGAAGTTGTAAAAATTACTTTGACTGTCGTTCCTTCCCCGGGATGGCTCGTAAACGCAAGCTCCGCGCGGTGACGCAAGACGATCTGTTGACAGATGGCCAAGCCTAATCCGGCGCCGCCGTCCCTGCGGTTTCGTGATTTCTCTCCGCGATAAAAAGGTTCTGTAATATGCCGGAGTATTTCAGCGCTCATCCCTTTTCCGTTATCCTGGATATAAACCGTCTTCTTTCCGGCCTCTATGGCGGCACGCACTACGATATGTCCGCCCGTGCTGCATGCCTTTATCGCATTGTCAATCAGATTGACAAACAGGCTTTGCAGCAAGCAGGCGTCTCCCCACACAGCATCTATTTCACAAATAAACTCGATTTGTATATCTTTTTCCGTAATTTTACTATGCAGTGTCTGTTGGACAGATCGAAAGAGACCAGTTACTTTCTGTGCTTCCCAGCCAATCTCATCGTTTTTAAGATTCGCCAATTCGAGTAATTGATAGGACATCGTCTGCATACGCCGGCTTTCCGACATGATATAGTTGATCGCGGACAGCCTCTCGTCCTCAGTCAGGGCAGCCTTTTGCATATATTCGGCGTATCCATAGATTGCAGTCAAGGGTGTACGGAGTTCATGGGCAAAATTATCAATAAACTGCTGCTTTTTGTCCGCGGCGTCGATAAGCTCCGTCATTTGACGCTGGATTTCATACGCCATATGATTGAAGCTTTGTGCCATTTCGGACAGCTCATCACGCCCGGATACCGGAAGCCTGGTTTCATATGCACCCGCTGCGATATTACGGGAGGTTTGGGAAATCTGCGACAGTGGCTTGAATATTCGATTAAGTAATAACATAAGACCAAGCGCAAGCAGACAGGAAAGAATAAATCCTGCGAAAAACAGCACATTTTTCATATGTTTCCATGCGGAGATGGCATCTGTCGCATCATAAAGATAGACCATGGTATAGGAATCATATGGCGCAGGAAGCTTCCCCGAAACAATGACATAGGAATGGCCACCTGTTTTTTGCATCGCAACCAAACGATTTCCGTCCTTCGGCGGCTCCAAAAAACGGCTCGGCAATACCATTTCCAGCCGATTGGAGTAGGCTAGCTGTTCGCCCTTGTAAAGCGCCAGCTTAACCTTCTGATCCCCGGACAGATAACTGTAGGGTTGGAGCAGAGAAGCCAATGAGCCCTCAATATGAACTCCGCGGCTCTCCACTGCACGAAAATCCTTTATAAGCGCAGACGTAATAAAATAATGTTCGTCCAAACTTCTTTCTTCTGCTCGATGAACCGTATCTTTGAATGAAGCGACCGAAATGATAAATATCCCGAGATTGAAGGAGAACAGAAAAAGCACAAGCGTCGTTAAAAAGGTTCTATATTTCATCGGCTTACCTCCAAGCGGTAACCCAGCTTATAGACGGTTTTGATCATGTGCTCCCAACCTAATTTTTTCCTCAGCCTTTGGATATGAACATCAATCGTCCGGGTTTCGCCTTCATAATCATGGCCCCACACGAGCTCCAGAAGCCGCTCCCTGGACAATGCAATATTGCGGTTGTTTACAAGCACTTCCAGCAATTCATATTCTTTCGGTGTGCATTCCACAAGCTCTCCCTTATAAAATACCTGACGGCCATCAAAATCAATCCTCACCTCTCCCGCTTCAAAGCATTTTTTATTTTTTTGGGTTCGCCGCAGCACCGCTTCGACACGAGCCAATAGCTCCAACATTTCAAAGGGCTTGGTCAAATAATCGTCAGCCCCCATGGAAAAGCCTGTTATTCGATCCGATAAGCTGTTACGTGCCGTTAAGAAAATGGTGGGAGTGCCATGTACTTCTTTAAACACTTCAAACCCGTCAAATTCAGGCAGCATCACATCCAAAATGATCAGATCATAGTTATGGCATTGTATTTCAGAAATCGCAGCTTCACCATCCAAAACCGAAGTGCACTGATGCCCCACAAGCTGCAAATTTCGTTTAATCAATTCATTGATTGATATTTCATCCTCAACTATTAAAATCGCTGCCACAATTATTCCCCCCTCCCCCTACTTCTACAATCATATTATTATTGTTTTGTAATAGAGTTGTAAAAGCGAATCAAAAAAAGCACCATCCGCCCACTCGGAGGTGCCAAACTAAATATTGATGGTTAGAGCCTCATCTTATGCGAACCGATCGGATTCATATTGTTCCCGAGATAATTCCCATTCCCTCCACTGATAAAGGCTATAGACCCCGCCAACCAATAGATATTCGATGATCAATAACTTACCCATAGCTGCCTCTATGTTGGTACACCAACATGCCCTCCTATGGACCCAGCATTAGATATCCTAAAAAAGTGTAGATAAAATAAGAGAATAACGCAAGCACATTGCAGGCTATTAATAGCAGGTCCTTGTTCGAGTCTGTTATTCCATAGGAACGTATGGATAGCGCGATCCCGAATGGTGGAAGAAAGACAGTGGACAGAAGTCCGTAATAGTGAAACCAGTGCCCGTCGCGGACAAATAAAATCTCAATTGTGAATAAGAGAATAGGCAGAATAAACGTCCATGCTGAGATTTTACGCATAATGGGAACTCTCCATTTCAATGTCATGTCATCTCTCCGCCTTGTTCCGTGATAAGGAAAAAAAACCAGATCGCAATCTGGGTTTTTCGGTTTCGTTTTCTATATTTTAACATCTAACATTCCCTTTGGTAAACCGAATGGCCTCCCTTGACCGTCTCCACAATGCGAAGACTTCCCTCTTCCTTCTCCAACACCACGAAGTCGGCCTGCGCCCCTCTCTTTAATCCATAATGGTCTGCTTTCCCCATCGCCTGCGCTGGCAGCGTTGAAGCCATGTCCCAAGCTTCAGGAAACGTGCACAGCCCCGACTGAGCCAGCCGCCATACCGCATCGGCAAGCATCATGGCCGAACCGGCCAACAGCTCGGGCTTGCGGGCGAGATGCAATCGGCCTTCGGGTGTTAATACGACATTGCCGCCGATATGGGTCTCGTATTCGCCTGGCGGCATACCGCTTAAATAGACGGCATCGCTGACGAGCAGCGCCTTGGACGACTTGGCGCGGAGCATCACTTTGATGACCGAGTCCGGCAGATGGTACCCGTCCGCAATTATCCCTGCCCACAGCTGATCTTGCGCAAGCTGCTCCCATATATAGTTCGGATGGCGCGGCAGCGTCAAATGCGCGCCATTGCCAAGATGAGTGGACATCGTCGCTCCTGCTTCCACGGCTACTCGAATTTGCGCAGGCGTCGCGGCGGTATGCCCGATCGATACCGTGATCCCTGACTCTACGCACGACCGGATAAACCTGGCAGCTTCCGGCCACTCTGGCGATAGCGTCACGATCCGGATCCGATTTCCCGATGCCGCCTGCCATCTTGTAAACAACGCCCAATCGGGCGCTTTGATGTACCGGGAATCATGCGCTCCCCTGGGCCCTTCTTCCGGAGAAAGAAAGGGGCCCTCCAAATGAATTCCGCCAATGGTTGAACCGACCGCTTCATCCTCCAGGCAAGCGGCGTCGATAACCCGCAGCAAATGTTCGATCTCTTCATCGCCATTGGTAATGACGGTTGGGTAGTAAAGCGTTATACCCTTTTCCCATAAACGCCGGGTTGCCTGGATAACCGTCTCCGTTGTGAGCGGCAAGGAATTGAAATCATGGCCGTACCCGCCGTTAATCTGAAGATCAACAAGTCCGGGAGCGATCCAGGTGTCCTCGTCACCATCGTGCGGAAGTATCTGCTCGATCCGGCCGTCAGGAGTCCATGTTAGCTTTATCCGCTCACCTGTTGCGTAATGACGGCCGACACGAACAAGGGTATGGCTATCCATTCCGGATTTCCCCATACGACTCCCGGTCCACGTACAGCTTGCAATCCGCATGCCTTCGAAGAATGCTGGCAGGACAGGCCTCGTGTATATCGCCGTGCAGCGTCCTTTGTACCGCTGCCCGCTTGCTTGCACCCGGAACGACGCAGAACAGATGGGCACCTGACATTAACGCCGGAATGGTGAGCGTAAGGGCGTATTCCGGAACCTCCTCCAAGCTTGCGAAACAGCCGTCATTCACCTGCTGTCGGCGGCAATCCTCGTCCAGCTTTACCCGCTTTACCCATAACGGATCCGCAAAATCGGCAACGGGCGGATCGTTGAAGGCGATATGCCCGTTCTCGCCAATACCCAGGACCACCATATCGATCGGCGCAGCGGTAATCAATCCGCTGTATCTGTCGCACTCCGCCTCAGGATCATTCAAACCGTCGATCAAATGCACCTCTCCTGGAGATACCAGATCAAACAGCTGCCGAGACAAAAAGTTCCCGAACCGCTGCGGTGCCGACGGAGGAAGGCCGATGTATTCATCCATATGAAAAGCCGTGACCCGACTCCAGTCCAACCCTTCCGATTGAACCAGCGCCGCAAGGCATTCATTCTGGGATGGGGCAGCCGCAAAGACGATGCGAATGCGCTCTTTCTCTGCCAGAAGGCGCTGCATGGCCGCGCGGATATCGGCGGCCGCCGCTTTCCCCATCGCTTCGCGCTGGTCATAAACGTGGACCTTCAGTTGATCTTGAACGTCTTCAAGAACAGGCTTTATGCTGCGCTGAGACATCATAAAGTCACCTCCATCCCCTACAATACCGGTGTTTCGGTCTGCAGTTTGATTTCCTTGTGCTGCCGGGAAGCTTCGTATGTGCCAAGAATAATCTCCAATGAATGTCGGCCGTCCTTCCCGGTGACTACAGGCTTGCGGCCTTCGCGAACGGCAAGCGCCATATCTCGAATTTGCAGCCGGTGTCCGTCAGGTATAACTTTAAACGGTTCGAATTCAGGCAGCTGAACTTGCTGGCCATCGATCTCAAGAGATACGATCGTATCTTCTTCAATGACGATCACACCCTTCTCTCCATGGATGACCAGCCGCTGCCCTTTCCCGTCGCAGGCTGTCGTCGTGATCTCCATGACGCCGAGCGCGCCGCTTTCAAATTCAAGCGCAGCAATAACGGTATCTTCGACTTCGATATTTCGCAGCACGGCTTTGGCTTTGGCGGACAAGGATGCAACGGGTCCAACGAGCCATTGCAGCATATCCACCGTGTGTATTCCCTGATTCATCATCGCCCCGCCGCCGTCCATCGTCCAAGTCCCGCGCCAGCCTGCGCTGTCATAATAGGCTTGATCGCGGTAGAGCATGACATACGCCGAGCATAAACTGAGCTTTCCGAGGCGCCCTTCTTGAATGACCTGGCGGGCATACCCTGCCTGTGGGGACATTCGCCTCGGAAAGACGGTTGCGAGCAGCACCCCATTCTCCGCGCATACCTTAATCATGCGCTCGACATCGTCAAGCTTGATCGCCATCGGCTTCTCCGCCAGCACATGTTTGCCCGCCCGGGCGACCATCGCCGTCTGCTCTGCGTGCATGCCGCTTGGCGTGCAGATGCAGACAACCTCCACATCCTCGCGTGCCAGCAGTTCTTCCAATGTATCGCAGATATCTCCTCCGTACTTTGCAGTCAGCTTGACCGCAGATTCCCGTTTCGTATCAAATACGGCGGCAAGCACGGCTTCCTCCGTGTTCAAAATGCCCTGTGCATGAATGTCGGCAATAATTCCGCAGCCAATAATTCCGAATCGAACCGGCAATGTTTCCTCCGTCATGTATCCTACGCCTCCTCGTTACGTTCAGTTTGCAGCGAAACCGCATGCTTTTCCCTATTCCCGAATCAGGATCCGTGCCTCCTCATCGGCCGTTACCGTAGCCTCCGAGGCTTTATAAATATCGTCATGCGTGATGATGCCCTCTTCCCCCTCCACCCGGCTCAGGAAATCCTGTGCAAGGGAGAGGGGAGGCGGTGCCAAAGGCAAAGAGCGCAGCTCCTGATCGGTGATCACAAGCGCAACCTCATTGCTCGATAATAAAGGATCACCTTCCAGCCGAATTTCCGCAATGCCGTGCGTCCCCGTAATGAATATCCGTCCGTCTCCCCATGTCCAGCAGCCTGCCGGTGTATGCCAATCCGCGTAAAGCTGAGCCGTTATGCCGCCAGCCATGAATACCTGCACGCCGGCCGTATCATAGAAGGTCGGATGTTCAGGCAGTATATTCTTCGCCAGATAACCGGATGTCGTCTCCACTTCCCGGCCCGTCAGCCACCGTAACAGGTCAAAATCGTGCACGAAGAGATCGTTAATGATGCCCCCGGATTGTGACTTGTCAAAATGCCAGGCCGGTCGAGCTTCCGCATTCAGCCGATGCGGTTTACGCATCGAGATATGGACAATGTCCCCCAATTCACCCGCCCGGATCATCCGCTGAACGGTATGCAGGGAAGGACGAAAGCGCTCGGTGAGCATCATGCCTACCTCGATCCTTCCCCGCTCCAGAACGCTGCGCAGCCGGGTCAGCCCCGCCCGATCCGTCACGGCGGGCTTGTCGATCATGATTGGTTTGCCATGGAGCTCGCACAGCTCAATGACATCCATCTTCTCATGGTTAATGGCCGCGCAGCCGATAACACTCACTCCTTTATCGCTCAGCAGCGATTCCCGATCCCACGTAAGTTCCAGGCCGTACCGGTCGGCAAGAGTACGGGCTAACGGCTTATTATCCGGTTCGTATACTCCTGCACATTCGTAGCCCAGGGCCAGCATCTCCTCGATAAACATGCCGATGTGGGCATGCTGACAGCCAATGATTCCAAATTTCCGCGCTTTCCCCGTCATCTTGTCGACACCTCCACAGCCTGCAGCCATTCCTTGATGACCGACAGATCATAAGCGAGCCGTTCCTTCGGCGGATAGGGTGCTGCACATTCCAGCGTAAGCCAACCTGCGTACCGCTGTTCCCGTAGTCCCTTGAGCAGCCCTACATGATCCACTTCTCCTTCGCCAAGGCGGCACTGCAGGAAGAACTCTTCTCCGTGACGGGTCAAATTCTTGAACGTTCCCGGCGCGCCCACTTGGCTGATCCGCCGTTCATCCTTAATGTGCACATGAAACAACCGGCTTCCGAGCTGCCGGACCGACTCTTCCCCAAATTCCGTGTCTGTGATGTACATATTCCCTGCATCATGAATCAGGCCAACCTGATCGTCACCGATCAAATCCAGCAACCGCAGTGCGCTGTCCGTCGTCTCCACCAGACTCTGGTTGTGAATCTCCAACACGATCCGTTTTCCCGCAGCACGGGCTTCTTCCGCGCATTTCCGAATCCAGAAAGCCGCCTTGGCATAATGATAATCCTCCGCCAGAAAGGCATTCGGCCCTCCCTGAAAGATCCGGATCATGCCCGCCTCCAACATCACCGCGCGTTCAAGCAGGCCCATAAACTGATCATAAGCCTCAGCGCATTCCGCATCTCCGCTTGTCGAGAAATATCCCATATAACCTGCCAATGCCGGAATCTCCAAGCCATGAACTTCCGCAACAGCCTTCATTTCGCGAACCCGCGGCAGCGAAGCTTCCGGACTTAAGTGCGGTTCGCGGCAGGCAATTTCGATTCCGTCGAAACCAAGCCCGGCCGTGATCGACATCGCTTCATGGATGCTGTAATCGATTAACGATCCGCTGAATGCCGCTAT
The DNA here is from genome assembly GCF_052115765.1 of Paenibacillus sp. 2KB_20. Classification (NCBI taxonomy): domain Bacteria; kingdom Bacillati; phylum Bacillota; class Bacilli; order Caryophanales; family Paenibacillaceae; genus Paenibacillus; species Paenibacillus sp. 2KB_20. The sequence continues at coordinate 233,501 of NZ_JBFRHH010000005.1, forward strand.
TTTCATCTTGTCTTTCATCCTTTCCTTCACAGACATGGCCCCTTCCCGGGCCGATGATAACACTCCATTATTTAATCCCGGCCATATTGTGGTTCTGCACAAAATATTTCTCGGCAAACAGGAATACCAGCAGAATCGGAACGAGACTGACCAGTGCGGCCGCGATCATAAGCTGTTCATTGCCGGTCCATTGGCCTGATAAGGAGAGAATGCCGATGGGCAGCGTATACTTTTCGTTCGAGGTCAAATAAATGACAGGCGTCAAAATCTCGTTCCACTTGCCCATGAATGTAAAGATCGCCAGCGTCGCCAGCGTAGGCCTGGCCATCGGAATAAAGATCCGCAGATAAATCTGGAACGGATTGCAGCCCTCCATCTTGGCCGCTTCCTCATACTCTTTGGGTATATTCATAAAAGCCTGTCGCATGAGGAAAATGCCAAACGGCTGAGCCAACCATTCGATAATCCACAGCGGCGTGAGCGTATCCAGCATGTTCAACTTATTAAAAATGATAAAATGCGGGATGATGATGACCACCGCCGGAATCATCATCGTTCCCAGCACCATCACGAACAGCGCGCTTTTTAGCGGAAAGCGCAGCCTTGCGAACGCATAACCGACCATCGAGCAGGAGATCAGGGCCCCGACGACGGACAATACGGCTACGAAGATGCTGTTTAACGTGTAGCCGCCAATATTCCCAAGCTGAAACACCTGCGCGTAGTTAGACCATTGGAATACCTCGGGAATCCAGCGGGGCGGAACGGTTGTATATTCCTTATAGGTTTTCAATGAATTCATGAGCGCCGACAGAAACGGCACGATCATGATGAGCGAGCTGATCCCGATCAGCACGTAACCGATGCTTTTTCCCAGCAGCTTTCTTCTCATGTGAGGTTCCTCCTTCCTCCGATGCGGTTCCACATCTGCAGTTCCATCTTGACTGCTTGATCAGTCATAGTGCACCCACTTCTTCTGACCCCTGAGCTGTATCAGCGTCAATAGGAAGAGGATCATGAACAGCACCCAGGCAATGGCGGAAGCATAACCCATCCTCATAAACGTGAACCCTTCACGATATAAATACAGCATCATGACCAGACTGGAGTTATTCGGGCCTCCCGCCGAGCTGATGTCGCCTCTGCCGGTTAGTACATAAATCTGTTCAAATGCCTGGAAGGTGGAAATCGTGCTCATAATGACAACCAGGAACGTGGTCGGCGAGATCAACGGAACCGTAATGTAGCGGAATTTGCGCAGAGCTCCTGCGCCGTCGATCTCCGCGGCTTCATACAGATCCCCGGGAACGCTCTGCAGACCCGCCAGATAAATGACCATAATATAGCCGATCCCTTTCCAGACCGCGATGAAGACAAGCAGCGGAATGGCCAGCTTCGGATCCTGCAGCCAGCCTTGCCCTTCCAGCCCCAGCTTGGCAAGCAGCGTGTTCGCCAGACCGAAGCGAGGGTTGAATATGGCGTCGGCGACGTACAGGATGACGGTCCATGAGGAGATCACCGGAATAAAATGGGCCATTCGAAACCATTTAAGCCCTTTCAAACGCTGGTTTAGCGCGACAGCCAGTACTAAAGCGAGAAAAGTCTGGAGCGGTACGAACAGAACCGCAAAATACAAGGTGTTCCACAGAGAACGCCAGAACATCGAATCCTCGGCCATGCGCCGGAAATTATCCAGTCCGCTCCACTCGGGCGGATTCAGCATATCGTAATCGGAAAAGCTGAAGTACAGGGATGCGGCGAGAGGACCTGCCACAAAGATGATAAAGTGGAGAAAATAGGGGGAGGCCATGAGCAGCCCCCATCTCCCCTCATGATCCCATTTCCGTTTTCGGGCGGGCTTTCCGTGCGGCATCGGATCGGCTTTGAGTGCTGCATTGTCGTTTAATGTATTGCCCATTTCACTCCCGCCTTTCTTCCACCCTTGTTTTATTTTTTATAAAAATCATCGAGAATCGATTGAACGGCAGCATCCGCTTCGCTGAGCGCTTGATCGATAGTTGCATCCCCAAGGAAGGCACGCTCCGCATGTTCGTTGAATTTGCCTACCCATTCTTCCCAGACCGCGTTATTGTCGAGTGTCTGTGCGAACTCCAGGCTATCCAGGAAGGCCTGGCGGTTAGCCGGCTGCTCTCCCGCCTTGAGGAACACTTCGGATTCCGCTACGGATTTTTTGACGGGCACGGCTTCACCCAGTTCAGTCCACTGCTTCTGCACATCGTCTTCCGTAGCCCAGTATTTAATCCACTCCCAGGCAGCCTCGGCTTTCTCGTCGCTCGACTTCTGATTAATCACCCATGAGTTGGCGATGACCGGGGATACTCGCTTGCCATCAGGTCCCTTCGGCAGCAGCGTCACATCGTAATTCAGGCCGGCTTCATTCGCTGCCTGCACCCGGGCATAGATGCCGATCCGCATGGCTGCAGATCCGCTTGGGAACACGGCGGTATTGCTCTGGAAGCTCTTCAGGTCGACCGGATCCGTAATGATGCCGCGCTGCATGCCGTCGACCATCCATTCGAACGCCTGCTTATTCTCCGGCGAATTGATGATGGAGTTCTCCGCTTTCTCGTCAAGGACACCGCCGCCGTAGGATTTCATCACGGAGAACCAGCCTTCGGTAATGCTGAAGAACGTCAGCCCGAACTGATTCACGCTTGCAGCGTCAAACCCGCTGTCCTCGGCGGTTTTTCCACCGGCATCCACCGTCAGCTTGGCTGCCGACGATTTCAGGTCGTCCCAGGTCCATTCATCCGAAGGATACGTTACGCCTGCTTTATCAAACAGCTCCTTGTTGTAAAACAGCACGCCGACCTGAATGCCCTGCGGCACGCCCCAATAGCGCCCGTCCGCGTCCTTATTAAAATCGAGGCCGTAGTACTCGTCGGCTTTCAGGTCTCTTGCGATCCAATCCGTCAGATCCTTAGCGGCGCCCCGTTGGGCGTATTTCATGACGTAGACGCCGTCGGACAGCCATACGTCCGGCGCTTGGCCGGCCGCGATTTGCGTATCCAGCTTCTGATAGAACTGCCCGTATGGCGCGCTTTGCGTCTTCACCTTAATGTTCGGATGCTGTTTTTCGAACTGCTCGATCAGCTCCTTCATCTTCGTATCGGAGCTGTCGCTGGAATAATACCCGAGCAGGATTTCTACCTTTTTCCCTTCATCGCCTCCGGTACCGGGTGTGGCAGTACCGCCCTTTCCTTCATCCGCATTGCTGCAACCGCTTACTATAACGGTTATCAGCAATAAGGCCGTTAACCAGCTGTAAAGCCCTTTTCTCTTTTTCACAAATCCTCGCCCCCTATTGTTTGAAATGGATTAATGCGATTGTAGTTGATAAAGACCGAATGCGCCCATGTGCTTTCTTAGCCCACTTGTGATTTCTTGCTGCGGCATCATGGTTTTTTATTTACAACTTGTGTTTTTTTGCTACAATGTTCCTTACATTGATTGCCGACTGAAAGCCCACGGTTTTAATCGTGGGCTTTCAGTCGGCTTTGCCAGAACATCCCTTCATGGATGGGAAGGGCAAACACATAGCACGTGTGCGTGTGTGCTTTTCTTTTTGTTTAATCGTTTCAGTTGTGCGGTTGAACTGATAGAATTGTTTTATGGGACAAGAATATAGACGTACAGCTACGACGGTATCTCTCATTAACTATCATTTTGTTTTCTGCCCTCGTTATCGAAGAAAAGTGTTAGTAAAACAAGTGGAAATTCGATTCAAGGAGCTATTAGCTGAAATATGCCATCAGAATAACTGGATTATTGTGGAAATGGGAGTGATGCCCGATCATGTCCATCTGTTCCTGAACTGTCTTCCCACCGATTCTTCATCAGACGTTATGGCAAAAGTGAAAGAAGTGACCTCTCGAATATTAAGGCAGAAGTTTGAGCATCTTGCTCATTTGCCTAGTCTGTGGACACGTTCTTTTTTCGTTAGTACAGCTGGAAACGTATCAAGCGAAACCGTAAAGCGTTATGTTGAAGAACAAAAGAAAAGGGGGTGAACACATGCAAGTTTTAACCGTTAAGATACGCATATTTCCTGATCAACCAGCCATTCTAGGTCAATTGGGAAATGAGTACATTCGGGTAGTCAATCAACTAACCGAACGGGCTGAACAACTGGGGGCATTTCCGAAAATGACTACAAAAGATGTAGAAACCATTCTTCCGCCTGCGGTTTGTAATCAAGCGATTCGTGATGCCAAAAGTGTTTTCAGTAAAATCAAGAAACTTGGTGTTCGTCCCATTCTTAAAAAACCTGTATATTTCGTTAACAATCAAAACTACACGGTATCCGAAAATACAGTTGCTTTCCCTATCGTTGTAGATGAAAAGACGAAGAAAACAACGTTTCGTGCTACAGCGACTAGAAGAGATATGGAGCTGTTAAGAACAGCTAAACTTGGATTGATGCGTATCATTGAAAAGTCAGGGAAATGGTACGCTCAAATTTCGGTAGAAGTGCCAACAAGTGTAACAAGCAACGAAAACATCATGGGAATTGATCTTGGTTTAAAAGTTCCTGCTGTTTCTGTAACTTCTACAGGTAAAACCCGATTCTTTGGAAACGGCAGACAAAACAAGTACATACGAAGAAAGCATGAGCAACGTAGGCGTAAATTAGGAAAACTCAAAAAATTGTCTGCCATTCGTAAGCTAGGTCATAAAGAGCAACGTTGGATGAAAGATCAAAACCATAAGATTAGTCGGCAAATTGTCGATACAGCCGCCCAGGAAGGTGTGTCAATCATCAAGCTTGAACGACTAGAGAATATTCGCAAGACGGCAAGAACAAGCCGCAAAAACGCAAAGAATCTGCATAGTTGGACATTCTATCAGCTTGGGCAATTCATCTTCTACAAAGCAAAGCTTGTCGGCATTAAGGTTGTGGAGGTAGATCCTGCCCTACACTTCGCAATCTTGTCCTGCCTGTGGGGAGAAGAACAAAGCAAAAGACAGAAGGTACGAATGCTCATGCGGATTCCACGCTCATCGTGATCGGGTTGGAGCGATCAATATCATGAATCAACCTGTGGCAGATGGGAACAGTCTGTCAGCCTAAGATGCTATATGCACTGTCTTAGGACGGGCTGATGAGACAGCCCTGAACTTGGGGGAACTACGGTTAGCAGAAATGCACGACCGACTACCACCCAAGAATCCCAATGATACCGAAGGTGTCAGCTTGCGGCTTTGCCGTGGGAGTCTCAAGTTCCCTACTTCAATGCGAGGAAGGCGGAAGAGCGATGAACATCCAAGGCGTTTCCACCGGTAATCTGACCATTAACCAACGTTTGTTCGTTCTGATCATCCTATTCATTGGCCTCCCCTTCTTTCTGCTTGGCAGCTTCTGGTACCAGTCGTCTACCGAAGCGATTGAACAGTTTGCCGCAGGCGCTAACAAGCGTATCATCGAGCAAACCAACGTCTCACTGGATTCGTATATTTCCAATCTGGAGAACTCCACCTATCCCTTTATCCACAACCCGCAAATCCAGCAATTTCTCTCGACCACCCAGCTTACCCCCTATGCGTACTTTCAGCTTGCCAAAAAAGTCGAGGACGACTTGTTTGCCCAGATGATCTACGGCCGGTCCGATATTATCGGAATTTCGCTCGTCGCCGAGAACAAGAGACAAATCACCGATTACGAAAGCGCGCCGGGGCTGCTCGATATGAGTGAAATCCGCAAACGCAACCGTTCCTTTCAAGCGCAGCTGGATCAATTCAACGATTTTCAAATCATCGGCCTCAGCCGGGTAGGAAACACGCCAGCCCTTACCGTGGCCCGGAAGCTCTATGACAATTCTTCCTTTCTCTATAAAGGCTTATTGATTGTCGATCTCAATCTGAAGCAAATCGGAGCCATCTGCTCTAATGATTCGCTGGGCGGCTTTGACGTCTGGATCATGGGCACGGATGGGCAGATGATCTACCACCCGGATCCGAGTCGGGTCGGAACCCAAGTCGAACCGGGGCTGTTAACGCATATTCAAAACCGGGACTCCTCCTTCTTCCGGCATCAAGACGCAGCTTCCAGCACCGAAAAGATGGTCCTGCATGAACGCTCACAGATCACTGGCTGGACGGTCGTCGCCGACCTGCCGCTGAACAATCTCATCGGCGGTTTGATCACCCAGCGTAATTACTCGCTTGCGGCCGCAGCCATTCTCTTGATCATTGCATTGGCGCTTGTAGGCGGATTCTCCTTCTCCTTGACGAGAGCGCTATCCATGCTCCAGAAGTTGATGGCCCGCGTCGAGCGGGGTGATTTTGTGCTTCCTACCAAAATGAACCGGTTCCGCAACAATGAAATGACCGCCGTATTCCAGAGCTTTTACAGCATGACGGGAGAGCTGAAGCGGCTGATTCGGGAGGTCCAGGATTCCCAACTGAAGGAACGGGAGCTCATGATCAAGCAGAAGGAATCCGAGCTCCGCTCCATGCAGTCCCACATCAACCCGCATTTTTTGTACAATTCACTGGAGATTATTAATTCATATGCCATTGCGGACGATCATATGGAGATCAGTCGCATGACGCGGGCGCTGGCCCATATGTTCCGTTACAATATCGGCCATGCCGGGTCTGTCGTACCGCTGCGGGAGGAGATGACGCATGTCCAGTATTATCTCGATCTTCAAAGCGCCCGTTTCCGCAGACTCCAGATTGATATGGATGTGAACGAACGGGACCTGGATCGCGTAAATGCCGTCAGACTGACGCTGCAGCCGATCGTAGAGAATGTGTTCATACACGGATACCGAGGCAAGAAGCCAAGCTACCTCGGGATAAGCACCCGTGCAGAGGCGGGCTATTTTGCCATCATGATCCGTGACAAGGGAATTGGCATGGCAGCGGAAACGCTGTGGCAGATCAGCAGCATCCTGCAAACCCGGGAGAAGCCAGGTGAAGGCATGCTGCGAAACGGCGGGGAGGAACCCACGAGCGGCATCGGGCTCTTGAACGTGCATCAAAGACTTCAGCTTACCTTCGGTGACGAGTATGGCCTGCATCTTGTGGAGTCCGTGCTCTTGGAAGGCACGATATTTGAGATTAGACTGCCGTATAGGACTAACGAGGAGGGACACCATGTACCGGTTAATGATGATTGATGACGAATACGCCATTCATTTGAGTTTGCGAAAGCTTGTTGAGAGGTCCGGTCTTCAAATTGTGGTCACCGGCGAAGCCGAAGACGGGGTTGAAGCCCTGCAGATGCTAGAGAACAGCCGGCCCGATATTATCGTGACCGACATTTGCATGCCTGAAATGGATGGACTGGAATTTATCCGCTGTGTCCGGGAATCCCATCCACAGATGCATTTTATTATCCTCTCGGGCCACGACAACTTCGAATTTGCACGTCAGGCCCTGCGCTATGGCGCATCGGATTTCCTGCTGAAGCCCATCGACCCGGCGCAGTTCCATACAACACTGGAACGTGCCTGCAGGGAGCTGGATAACCGGAAAGCGCGATTCTCCCGGCAGACGGAATGGACGCTTGCGCAGCAGCGCCATAAAGCCAGGCTCGCCCAGCTGCTGTATTCTGCCGATGAGCAGGGAGCATTGGAACAAATCCGCCAGATCATGGCTCTTTTTGAGACGAGGGGACCCGAAGAGGTGAGCTTATCAAGATATTCTCATATGCTGATGCAGGATCTGCTGGCTGCGCTTGAAGAACGCGGTTTGCTTCTTGCAATGGATATCGGCGAGGATCAATGGCCGCAGGACAATCCCATGGCCTGCCGGCATCAAATCGAGGATAAGATCAAGGAAATGCTGACGCTGATTAAGGGTTCCCGAAATCTAGGGTCTCGCCACAATATTCAGAAAGCCAAGCGATACATTGAAGAGAATTACGCGATGGAGGATTTGTCCTTACAGGAGGTGGCTGATTCAGTGGGGATGTCGGTCACGTATCTAAGCCGTACCTTCAAGAGCGAAACAAATATGAACTTCGTGAAATACTTGGTGCAGGTTCGCATGGAAAAAGCGAGGGAATTGCTGGCGGAGTCTGAGCTTTCCGCCGAGGAAACGGCCTACCGCGTCGGCTTCTCGGACTATGTCCATTTCAGCAAGACGTTCAAAAAATTTCATGGCCTCACCCCTTCCGCTTACCGAAAGCAGTGCAAGGCCATGAATGGAGGATAGAGTTACCAGACGCTTATTCGGATTGCACACCATTCATCCATACTTTCGCTCTAGCAAGAAGCTGCTCAACGAACGCATTCTTCTCATCGGAGTATCGGAGCAGGGTCCGGGTTCCTTGCGAAACGATACGCCGTTTGATCTCACTGTAACGCTCGGCTTCCACGGCATGTGCTCGCAAGTACTCCCGGATGATGATGTTATGATTCCAAATGTCGCCACGGTATAACACAATGTGAACATTATAGGCATGCTTACCTCTTTTGCGCAGGTATAAACGGCCGGGAATCCCGGCTTCTCCCAAGTCGTCGTAACCCATAGCGGTCAGTTTGGGGATGATTTCATTCGTATGCAACACGTTCTCCACGCCTACCAGAATATCGATGATGGGTTTAGCCGTCATCCCCGGTACGGATGTACTTCCGAAATGTTCGATGGCGGACGTATAAGGGCCGATCTCCCTGATTAACGTCTGGTGTTCGTCGCAAAACCGATCCGCCCACTGCTTGTCATAGGGCTCCAAATGAATATCTTCATCAATCGTCATAAAACTTCCTCCCTCCAATTTGGTGCGCATGTGCTTATGAAGCTGCCTCGAGCTAATAGTAGTGGGCCCCCAAAAGGGCATAGGTACGACTTCAGGTCATGCTAACGCATGACTCCATCATGCCCTTTATGGTTTCAACCGGCAAGAGCCAATGTCTTCGGTAACGGCCAAGCATGCCTCAGTATCGACTTTCCACAACTGCAGGTGCAAGAACCTGCTCCGCATACCTGTCGGCCTCCGCCCGAAGTGCTTCATCGCTCACCCGCTCCACGTTATAGGTCACGAAGGCCGGAAGATATTGGACTTTGCACCGTTTCAACGTGGCTTGAATTGGCCGCAGCAGCTCACTGGCGGTATACCAATTGTCCCCGCCTGCACGATACCCTTGTTCTGCGCCTGCTGCCGTCGTGGCCAGCATGAATTCTTTGCCCTTCAGGCTGTTGCCCTCCGGCCCGAACGCCCAGCCGAAGGTCAGCACGTCATCGAACCATTTCTTCAGCAGGGGCGGGCAGCTGTACCAGTAAAAAGGGAATTGGAACACCACCCGATCATACTGAAGAAGAAGCTGCTGCTCGCGCTCGATATCGATATTCCAGTCCGGATACTCCTTGTAAAGATCCCGGATATCTACATTTCCATTCGCATACAGCCTGCTGTTCTGCATCAGCACTCGATTCGCACGCGAGTTGTCTAAATTCGGGTGAGCCACAATCACCATGATTTTCATATTCAGGTCTCTCCTGTCTCATTTGGTTTGTTTGACACCCCCATTATGTTTCGGATCGGCTTCGTTGAAAAGTACGCTCTTTTTATGTACTTAGTCGGTTTTAGCGTACCTATTCATCCCATGCATAGTACGATAAAACATACTAAGTACGAATAAGAATAGTACTGGGTTTAAACGGAATACTGTGCTACATTACTAACATCACATGAACAAAGACCGATTGACACCCTTCCTATGGGAGATGAGAATATGAGAACAAGCGATCATGAACGGCCTAACACCGAAGGCATCCTGACAACGCTGCAATTAATTGGAGGCAAGTGGAAACCGCTGATTTTGTTTATACTGCTGCAGGACGGAACCAAACGGTTCGGTGAGCTCCGGCGTCTGCTTCCGGGCGTGACCCAAGGCATGCTCACAAATCAGCTCCGCGAACTGGAACAGGATGGGCTGGTCGTACGCAAGGTATATCAGGAGATTCCGCCCAAAGTAGAGTATTCCATCTCGGAGCACGGAAAGAGCTTGGGCAGCGTTCTGACCGACATGTGCACCTGGGGGTTTCAACATTTGGATTATGTCGAGAAGAACAACGGACAACAAGGTGAAAGTCATGGGAAAAACGCAGGCGGACTGTAAAGTAAGAAGTAAAACCCTTAAGGCTTATGCTGGGCACTGCCCACCTATACGAACGCATGCATTTACTCCCTGCTGTGCACCACGAATCCTAGTCTGCTATATTCCTCAATTTGCAATTGACCTCCATCCCCCTCGCGCACTCTTCGGCCGATCCTACTCAGATCGGCTTCATTTGTTAGGTCCCCTCTAAGCTGGTAGTTCTAACAGGGATCAGTTTTTATAAGACTCCGTTTTAAACCGCTAATCCCTCTCTTCCTATTTTTTGTGTCTGACGCAGATTAAATGTATCGCTCCTCTTGCTTCACTTCATCTATCACTATCTTAGAGCGCCATGTCATAGTTACCGTCGTTTGGAGAACGATTGCAAAAAATCTTTTCCAGGTATTGCATATTTATGTCGTTACGATATATATTTATATCGTAACGACATATTGTTGGAGGAGCTCATATGTATGAAATTTTTGTGTTGGGTGAATTGATGACCGGGGATAAACACGGGTATATGCTTCAAGAGATATTAAAAAATGCAGGTGGTCCTTACCGTCAGATTAGTTCCGGAACGTTATATCCCCTGCTCTCACGGATGGTGGATCACGAGTGGATCCATCTTCGTCTGGACGAATCCGGCGGAGGCAAACGCCCCCGCAAAATCTACGGGATCACCGATTCCGGACGGAAGAAGTTTCTCGAGCTCATGAAGAACCCCCTGGAATACAACATGGATACGGAGCAGATATTCCATTTTAAAATGGTCTATTTCCGGTATGTTCCGAAAAAGGTTCGGCTCGATTGTCTAGAGCAGTATTTGATTTATCTGGAGACCAACCTGAAACACGTGACGGACTTTGAAGCGGAGATCACTTTTTATAAACCTGATCCTGAGAAACAGCGGCTTCAATTGCTACGGGTACTCGATCACCGGAAGCAGATAGGAATGACGAATATCGAGTGGATCCGGAAAGAAATATCGACTGTTAAATCCGAAGAAGACTAGCGTCCAGATGTTTTCACATTGAGAAATTCGAAATAAGGAGGGATACAGGATGGAACGTTTATGGACGAAACCGTTTATTCAGATGACGGTCGGGATGTTATTTCTGTTTACGGGCTTCTATCTGCTGCTGCCAACGCTTCCGCTGTATATCAAGCATTTAGGCGGCTCCGAATCCCAGGTGGGCTTGGCGGCCGGTGCGTTCACGCTGACGGCGGTCGTCTTTCGCCCGATGGTCGGGGGATTGGTGGACCGATACGGCAGAAGAGCTTTTTACGTTTGGGGTCTTATCTTCTTTGTTCTTTCGATGTATCTCTACGATTGGGTTGGCAGCATTCTGCTTCTGCTTGCGCTGCGGATCTTGCATGGCGCGAGCTGGGCTTTCTCGACAACCTCCATCGGAACGGTCATTACGGATTTAATCCCGACCTCCCGCCGCGGGGAAGGCATGGGCTGGTACGGTATGGCGATGACGGTTGCGATGGCCATCGGCCCCATGCTGGGTACTTTTATCGTCAGCGGGTATTCGTTTCGGACGTTGTTTCTTGTCGCTACCGGACTCTCTCTGATTGCCTTCATACTGGCCTACATGACCAGAGCCCCTTATCAAGCCAAACCGTCGGCAGGGCGAATTCAGTTAGTCGAGAAATCCGTTCTCCCTGTCACGGTCGCAATCTTTTTCCTGGCTGTCGCATACGGAGGGATCACGACCTTCCTCCCGCTGTTTGCAGAGTCCATCCGGGTCAATCCGGGAACCTTTTTCCTAGTGTACGCCGTCGCTCTTACCTTGATCAGACCCTTTGCCGGGAAGCTGTCGGACCGTTTCGGCGAAGCGGCTGTCATCATTCCGTCCCTTGTCGTGACGGCGGCGGCTCTGATCGTCTTAAGTATGTCAAACGGATTGACCGGGCTGATTACGGCCGCCATTCTGTACGGTATCGGCTTCGGCTCGGCCCAGCCCGCGCTTCAAGCAGCGACCCTGCGCATTGCTCCGGAGAACCGGAGAGGGGCAGCCAACGCCTCGTTCATGACGGCATTCGATCTCGGCATCGGACTTGGCGCCATTATACTCGGCTTGGTTTCCGAGCGTATCGGCTATACGTATTTGTTCACGGTTACAGCAGCATCGGTAGTCGTTTCCTTAGTCATATTCACGATCTTTGTAAGAAGATTGCTTACGTCTGGCGTTACAGACAAGGAGTGAAGGCTAGCTGATTTACAACAAACACGCCCGCGGCCTTGGACTACCGCTGTCGCATTGGAGCGTTCTTTCGCATTAGAGCGTTCTGCCTATCCGAAGCCCTTCTGCCGGGTTGACGGAGCCTTAGAAGCCTCCAAGTCTCAAGTCTCCGCTCCTGCCAGCTTCGTAACCTCTGCGTCCGCTTCCGAATAGGCTAACGTATCTGATGTTAGATTGGAGCGATTGTACGTATGGCGCAATATGTACCCCCGGTAAGTATCCATACCCTTACGCATACGGCACCTGGTCTCGTGATTCATTATCCGCAGGTATACGGCCTCATGAATCCGGGGGCGGAAGAAGCCATCAACCGGGTCATTATTCTTCAAATCCAGGACATGCAGCGAGAACAGCAGAAGGTTCAGACCGGCACCAACCCGCAAACGACGGGCACCTTTGAGATCAAAACGAACGAGCGCGGCATTCTTAGCCTCGTGCTGACGAACTATACCTACTCCGAACATATGGCGCACGGGTATACGGTGACGAAAGGCCTGACCTTTGCCACGGCCACCGGAAAATCCTATGCCTTATCCGATCTGTTCCGCCCAGGCTCGGGCTATCAAGCCATCTTGGCCGTCGAGGTGATCCGTCAGATCAAGGAACGCGGCATTCCCGTGCTGGAGAACCGTCCGGTTACCGTTTCGCCGAACCAGGACTTCTATCTTGCGGATAAGTCACTGGTCATCTTCTATCCGCTATATGCCATCACCCCATACTATGTCGGCTTTCCGATGTTCCCAGTATCGGTGTACGACCTTTTAGGCCTGGCAGCCGAGAACGGATTGTTATCGGATCTTGCCGCGGACGTGGTGTAACGATCTACACTGCACTGAGATTAGATGTACAAAAAAACAAACCCGATTCCCTGGTACCTTACACCAGAGTTTCAGGTTTGTTTGTTATTATCTTATAATCCAGCTGCGCCGGTTACACCATGATTTTGCAAATATCGTTCGTAAATTCCACCGGATCGGCAATCGGCAAGCCTTCGATCAGCAGCGCCTGATTGTACAGCAGATTCGTGTAAAGCTTCAGCTTATCCTCATCCGCTTGCTGAGCTTTCAGAGATTTAAACACCTCATGATTCGTGTTAATCTCCAGCACCTTGTCGGCTTGGATATCCTGTCCGTTCGGCATCGACTTCAGGATTTTCTCCATCTCAATCGAGACATCACCTTCCGTGGACAGGCATACCGGATGGGATTTCAATCGTTTGGAAGCTTTAACGGATTTCACCTTGCCGGCCAAGAGGCTGCCCATGGCTTCAAACAGTTCCTTATTGTCGTTCTCTTCGGCTTCATTCTCCTGTTTGTCCGCCTCGGAATCGAGGCCAAGATCGCCGCTGGATACCGACTTGAATTCCTTCTCCTTGTATTTCATGAGCATCTTGATCGCAAACTCATCAACATCATCGGTGAAGTACAGGATTTCATAACCTTTATCGAGCACCATTTCCGTCTGCGGGAGCTTCTCGATCCGGTCGATGGAATCACCGGAAGCATAATAAATATACTTCTGATCCTCCGGCATTCTCGATACGTACTCATCCAGCGAAACCAGCTTCTTCTCCTTGGAGGAAGTGAACAGCAGCAGATCCTGAAGATCTTCCTTGTTCATGCCATAATCGTTGTAGACGCCGAATTTCAGACCTCTGCCGAAGGAGGCGAAGAACTTCTCATAGTTGTCTCGTTCGTCCTTCATCATGCCCTGCAGCGCGCTTTTCACTTTGCTCTTGATGTTCTTCGCGATCAGCGTCAACTGACGATCATGCTGGAGCATCTCGCGGGAGATGTTCAGCGACAGATCCTCGGAATCGACCATCCCTTTCACGAAGCTGAAGTAATCCGGCAGAAGGTCGCCGCATTTGTCCATGATCAGGACGCCGTTGGAATACAGCTCAAGCCCTTTCTCGTATTCCTTGGTGTAATAATCGAATGGCGTATTCTCGGGAATGAACAAAATCGCGTTGTATACAACAGCGCCGTCCGCTTTGACATGAATGTGCTTGAGCGGTTTATCGAAGCCGTAGCGCTTCTCATTGTAGAAATTCTCGTAATCCGCGTCGGTCAGCTCGCTTTTATTCTTGCGCCAGATCGGCACCATGCTGTTGATGGTCTGCTCTTCCTGAACTTCTTCGAACTCATTCTCGGAATCTTCTTTCGGACGCTGCGTTTTCACATCCATCTTGATCGGATAACGGATGAAGTCCGAGTACTTTTTGATGATCGCTCTTAGACGATATTCTTCCAAATACTCGTCATACTGATCGTCTTCCGTGTTCTCTTTGATCTTCAGCACGATCTCGGTTCCGACAGAATCCTTCTCGGCCGGCGTAATGGTATATCCATCCGCGCCTTCCGATTCCCACTTGAATGCTTCGTCGCTGCCGAGGGCTCTGCTGGTCACGGTAACGACATCGGCAACCATGAAAGCCGAATAGAAGCCAACGCCGAACTGGCCGATAATGTTGTGGCCGTCCTTCGCTTCGTTCTCACTCTTGAATGCAAGGGAACCGCTCTTCGCAATGATGCCGAGGTTGTTCTCGAGGTCTTCCTTTTTCATCCCGATCCCCGTGTCGGTAATGGTCAGCGTACGGTTTGCTTTATCTGCGGTAATCTTAACGTAGTAATCTTCTTTGTTAAAGGTCAAGTTGTCGTCGGTCAGCGCTTTATAGTAAATCTTGTCGATCGCGTCGCTGGCATTTGAAATCAGCTCACGCAGAAAAATTTCACGCTGCGTATAGATGGAGTTGATCATCATCTCGAGCAGCCGTTTGGACTCAGCTTTAAACTGTTTTTTCGCCATGAAAAAATCTCCCTTCCAATCTGAACGAGGTTTCTTTTAGCACTCTTTACAGCAGAGTGCTAACACTTCTTCTATTTAAACATGTACCAATTTTTGATGTCAATATGTTTAAAGACTTTCCCTCGAACAAATACGGGTTCAACCTGTAACTGTGAAGCGGACGCCGTAAGATGAATATGAACACAGCATGCTGCAATCAGCAAAAAGGCCGCCTAAAAGGGAATTCCCCTTTTAGACGGCCCTTCATTCATGGCTCGATACCGCTGTTTAATCTCTTGGATAAGACCGGACGAATCCACCATACGTAATACAGGCCGCATAGGAGCAGCACGCCGGCCGTGGCCAGAAAGGGAAGCCGATAATCCTGCCTGGCCAGGATGAGTCCGGCAACAAAGGTTGCCCCGGACGAGCCTAAACTCCGAAATACCGACCGCATGCCGGCATACAGATTACGTTCCTTCTCATTGAAAGCCGACATCAGCAGACTGTCCAGGAGATTGGACAGCATGGTCACGCCACCGCCCCGCAGCAGAAACAGCCCGACAAACAGCCATACGGGGAGAATCATGTATAGAGCGGCAAACAGCAACATATTAACGATAAATACCGAGATAATGGCCGTGTTATAACCGAACCGCTCCATGACGTACGGTGTCATCAATGAGCATATAAACAGAAGGATCGCGCCGATGGCAAGAATTAAAGATACCTGGTCATCCATCCAATCCAGGCGGAACTTAACGATGACGTTCAAGAATGAGCCAGTCATGGCGATACAGCCGCCGAGCAGCGCCGTAAACACGGCGAACAGCCATAAGGTCCCGGACGACAGAGGCCCCGTTAACCTGGATATTCCCTTAGAAGATGAAACCGTCGGCGCTTCCTCATCCAAGTCCCTGCGCTCAGAAGGCAGCCAGAACGCCCGGATGACGCCATGAAGCACAAGCACCAGCCCGGTCAGCAGAAGTGACACTTCATAGCCCCTGCTTCCCTCAAATCCCTTCGAGATATATCCGGCTGCCAGCGTTCCAAGACCCGTGAAAGCCGTAAAGACGGCAAACATCAAGGAAAATGCACGGGCCTCCTCCTTACGGGAACGGCAATAATGGAAGAGAAGTTGAATCTCCGTCGTTTCCACCAGCGTCAAGCCGGTAGACACCAATATTTGAGCGGCATAGAACCACAGCAAATCATCGCTGACGGCAAACAGCACATTGCCTGCGGCGATAAAGAATACGCCGGTAACCAGCAGTTTTTTCCTTCCGGTCCGGTTGGCGAGTAGAGATACCGGAATGGCGAGCACGCCCATAATCAGAATGCCCATCGACACCAACGCGCCGATTTCGTCCTCCCTTAGCCCCCGAAAAAGCAGATGCAGATTCAGGACGAGTGTATAGAGGCCGATTCCAATGCCGTAGAAGGCCTCGCTTATAAGGAAGCGGCGCACCCCCGTAGACAGCTGCAGCAGGTCTTTGATGTAAAAGGACATGTTATTCCCCTTCTCCAGAAAATCCGATCACGATCTGAAATGAAATCAGTCGGTTACTTGTATAATTCCGCTTCCGAGCGCATCCGCCGGCTCAGTCTTACCGGATCGGTATCCTCGGCAGCGTAAGCCTTCAGGAGAATGCGGAACGAAAACGGCTCCGGCTTGATCGAATGCTCCGGAGACTGTGCCGGACCGCAGCTGTTGCTGCCAAGTCCGTTCTGCCGGTAATCCAGATTCAGCGTAATGAAGCTGCGTGGAACAAGGTCGCTGGCATGCGCCGCGGACTCCACATCCTGGTCGGTGTACCGGCTTGCACTGAAATTCAGGACAGGCTCGCCAACGGCGAGGAGCCCCAATCCAGCACCATCCGCGAGCGAGATCCAGCGGACATCCGATCGGTTCCCATTCTCCTGCGGATAAATATACGGCGTGAACAAGCCGTCCACAGTGCTGCGGTATTCCCCGAACCGTCCCGCTTCCAGGCTGTCCGGATAGCTTTCCCCAGGTCCTCTGCCGTACCACCGGACATGTTCCATGTCTCCCGCGACTTGCATTTGCAATCCGATTTTCGGCAGCATGGCGGGCGGCGTGCCGATCGGCTCACCCTTCACATCCATGATAATCAGGCCGCTGGAAGTGATCGTATAGGTCGTTTCGCAGCGGAAGCCCCAATCATATACCGGCGGCGCAATCCGGGAAATCCGCCGCACCTCCACGCTGTCTTGGTCCAGTCGCTTCCATTCGAAATGATCGATCCGCTCGGAGAGTCGGTCCAGATGGGCCTTACGCCAATCCGGCAGCACGTACATATCATTATCAATCGGCGGACGCCAGAAATTCAGCATCGGTCCGCCAAGCGTGATTCTTTTGCCATGCAGGAATAAGCTCTCAAATCCGGAATGAAGCGAACCGAGTGACAGCTGAAAGCTGCCATTTCCCACCTTAAGCTTGTGCTTCTCCTCGGTGACCTGTAGTGGTCCCCGCCGCAATGCGGCCGTTTGCTCGAATTCAGGCTTGGACGATTCCCGCAGCAGAAACTGGGACCATGCCACCTCATGTCCCCGTTCCGCCCAGCGGCAGTCCGCAGCCAGGGAGAGGGATACCTCAAACCACAGCTCGGCATAAGGACTCACG
The DNA here is from genome assembly GCF_052115765.1 of Paenibacillus sp. 2KB_20. Lineage (NCBI taxonomy): Bacteria > Bacillati > Bacillota > Bacilli > Caryophanales > Paenibacillaceae > Paenibacillus > Paenibacillus sp. 2KB_20. The sequence continues at coordinate 251,254 of NZ_JBFRHH010000005.1, forward strand.
CCTATTGTCGCTTGCTCCAAAACCTTCTGGAGGCTTAACTCCGTGCTTGTGCCTGCATCGATGCGGGGAAGCTCCAGCGCTCCGCTATGGACAAGCTGTCCATCGGCCAACACCCGGTAATGGGCCACCAGATGATCCAGCGAAATGAAATCATAGCGGTTCATGATATGAAGCACACCGTGTCTTCGCATCGACATGCGGACCGGTTCAATGACCTTTTTGTATTCCAGAAGTCCAGGTGAAGGCGTCCGGTCCGGACGGACCAAACCGTCAATAACAAAATTACTGTTGTTTGGAACATCGCCATAATCACCGCCGTATGCATAATCCATCCTGCCGTCCGGCGTCCTTCTGCTCAGCCCGTGATCGATCCACTCCCACACGAAACCGCCCGCAAGGCGGGGATGCGCTTCAAAGGTATCGAAGTAGGGACGCAGACCGCCGGGCCCGTTGCCCATCGCATGCGCGAACTCACACAGAATATGCGGCTTGGGATGATCGGTCATTTTGCCGAATCCCTCCATCTTCTCGACGGAGGAATACATGGTGCTCACCACGTCGCACACCTCGGCTTCGCGGTCCTCCTCGTAATGGATCAGCCTCGTTGGATCATTCTCCCGGCACCATTCCGCCATCGCACGGAAATTGCAGCCGAAGCCGGATTCGTTGCCGAGGGACCAGAATAGCACGGACGGATGGTTCTTATCCCGTTCCACCATTCGGCGGACACGGTCCACATAGGCTTCCTTCCACTCCGGATCATCGCTCAAGCGGGAAATGTTGCCGAGCGGCTCGAAGCCGTGGGTCTCCAGATCCGTCTCTTCCATCACGTACAGCCCATACACGTCGCACAGCTCGTAGAACCGGGGATCATTCGGGTAATGAGCGGTCCGTACGGCATTGATGTTGTGCTGCTTCATCATACGGATGTCCTCGAGCATCGTGGACAGGGTGACGGTTCGGCCCGTATCCGGATGATGGTCATGGCGGTTGACGCCTTTAAGCAGGATTGTCTTGCCATTTACCAGGAGCTGTCCGTCCTTCACTTCAATGGAGCGGAAGCCGACGCGCTGCGCCACCGTCTCCAGCGTTCCCCCTTGAGCATCCTGCAAGATGATCACCAAGTGGTACAGTGCCGGGGACTCGGCACTCCATAAATCCGGACCGGCTACCTCGATCTCAAAGTCCTCCACGGCGGAGTGCGAGACATCCTTCCCGGCTGACCCTACTTCCACTCCGGCTCCGTTCAACAACCGCAATTGGACGGAGCCGTGCTCTCTTCCTTCCAGTTCCAAACGCACGTTCAGCTTGGCATTCAGATACTCCGCATCCAGATCGGTCGTTACGCGGAAGTCGTTGATGCGAAGCGCCGACGGCTCGGCTACCAGATACACATCCCGGAAAATGCCGCTCATCCACCACATGTCCTGGTCTTCCAGATAGCTTCCATCAGACCACTGGTATACCCGAACCGATATCTTGTTTACGCCGGTCTTCACATAAGGCGTCAGATCGAACTCGGAGGTCAGCCGGCTTCCCTGGCTATAGCCGATAAACGACCCGTTTAGCCACACATGAAACGCACTGTCCACCCCGTCGAATTTGACGCAAATCTTTCTGCCGTCCCAATGCTCCGGAAGCTCGAACTCGCGTACGTAACTTCCGGTCGGATTCGCATTTGGCACATGCGGCGGATCCACGGGGAATGGATAGTACAAATCCGTGTAATGAGGATGGCCGTAGCCCTGCAGCTGCCAGTGCCCCGGAACCGGGAGGTCATCCCAGGCCGATACATCGTAATCTTCTTCATAAAAAACTTCAGGAGCTGTCTCCGGCTCCTCGGCATAGTGGAATTTCCACACCCCGTTCAGTGATTGGTACCAAGCCGAACTGCCTCTGTCATAGCTTAACGCTCCGTCCGCATCCGCGAACGGAATGAAATAGGCCCGGCTTTTCGCCCGGTTCCGTTCCAGCACGCTTAGGTCATCCCAGTCGCGGCCGATACGATGGTCTTTCATATATCTCTCCATCCTTTCCCAAGCAGTCTAGTCTTCTAGAGGTAGTTCAAAAAGTCATCTTTCCATGACTTTTTGAACAAGCACTTCTATGTTCTGATGCTGTTTCATGCTTCATATCAATCGTGGATGCCTCTTATCACCGGCACCTTTAACCCTTGATCCCCGTCGTGGCAATGCCGCCAACGATATAACGCTGCGCAAAGAAAAATACGGCCAGCGGCGGGATCGAGATCAGGCAGGTGATTGCCATAATGGATTGCATATCGACGCCGTGCATACCCTTGAATTGGGATAACCCCAGCGTCAGCGTATATTTCGTCTGATCATTCAGGAAGATGAGCGGACCCAGGTAATCGTTCCAGCAGCTCATCATATGGAACACGGCCACCAGAATGAGCGAGGGTCCCATCAGCGGCACGATGATCCGCAGCAAAACCGTCATTTTACCCGCCCCGTCAATCGTTGCCGCTTCATCCAGCTCCTTCGGCAAGGTCATGATGAACTGGCGCAGCAGAAAAATGAAGTAGGCGGAACCAAACCAGGACGGTACGATGAGCGGTTTGAGCGTATTGATCCAGCCCAGGTAGTTGAACTCCATATACTGTGGAATCATGGTCACTTCCCACGGAATCATCATGGTGGCAAGCACGATCAGAAATAGCGCATCCCGTCCCTTGAACTGAAACCGGGCGAACCCGTATGCCACCAGCGTGCACGATATGAGCTGCCCGAGCGTCGACAGCAGCGTCACGATCAGCGTATTTTTCAAAAACAGGTTAAACGGCTGAATGCTCCAGGCTTCCGCGAAATTGCTGAATCTCCACACGGAAGGCAACCATTTTGGAGGAAACAGATACAGCTCCTGCTGCGACTTCAGTGCTGTCGTGATCGCCCAGAAGAGCGGCGCAATGAACAGCAGGGAGCACAGGATGAGCAGTGTGTACGTGATTACTTTTTTCATGCGGAACGCCCCTCTCTGCCGGCAGGTACGCCTGCTTTGTTACGCTTTGGCTTCGCCTTCTCCTTCTTCATCTCGCCCTCATAGAACACCCAGGCCTCCGAAGACTTGAACACGAGGAACGTCAGCGTTAGCACGATCAGGAACATGAACCAGGCATTGGCTGCGGAATAACCCATCTTGAAATACTTGAACGCATTCTCGTACATGTACATCGCATAGAAAAACGTCGACTTCAGCGGGCCACCGCCCGTAAGCAGAAGCGCCAGCGTCAATTGCTGGAAGGCCGCAATGATGGACGTAATCAGGTTAAACAGCAGGGTCGGCGTGATCATCGGGATGGTCACATTGAAGAACTGCCTGATCTTGCCCGCTCCATCTATCGAGGCCGACTCATACAGGTCCTTCGGAATGCCTTTGAGACCCGCCAGAAAAATAAGCATCATCGAGCCCTGTCCCCACAGACTTGCAATAACCATGGCGACCAGGGACCACTTCGTATCGTTCAGCCAGTCCGGGCCTTCGATGCCGACAAGCGATAAGAAAAAATTCAGGATCCCGTAATCCCCGCTGTACACCCAAGACCAGATCATGGCGAGGGCAACGCCGGAAATGACCGACGGCAGGTAGAAGGCGGTGCGGAAGAATGCACTCCCTCTCACCTTTTGATTCAGCAGCATGGCGAGTCCCAAAGCCACGATGATGTTCAACGGAACGAACAAAGCCGCGAACTTTAACGTAACCATCAGCGATTTCCAGAACAACGGATCATTCGAGAACATCTCCACATAGTTGTCGATGCCGACAAAAGTCACTTGGCCTACGATCGGCCAATCAAAAAACGAAATGACGAGGGAAAACAACAGCGGACCAAGCGTGAAAACCAGGAAACCGAATATCCATGGAAAAATGAAGAGGTAGGGCACGGCCCCACCCCAACGTTTTGGTCCAAGTCGCTTCGGGGCCGCTGTCTGCTGTTGTGAGTAAGGCACTTCAGTATGGGCCATATTCGCGAACCTTCTTTCTTCGTTTATTTCAAATAGCGTTCGCTATCCTTCACCGCTTGGTTCAGAACCTCCTGGGCATCGCTGCCAAACATGACGGATTCCACAGCTGCCGACAGCTGGCGGTTCACTTCGTTCCATTTCGGATTCAGCAGGAAGGCCGGCGTATTGTCCGAACGCTCCAGCATCGTGTAATACGGCTTGTAGAGCGGATCCTGATCCTTCTTCAGCTCGTTCACCACGCTGACCCGGACCGGAAGGTCGGCCACGCGCATTTTGATCGCTTCGTCCGATACATAGAACTTAATGAACTCCCAAGCCAGATCCTTGTTCTTGGAATCCTTCGCTATCGACAGCGCGGATTCGGCCAATACGCCCTTTACAGGCTTGCCCTCGAAGGCCGGCATTTCCACCGTACCCACGTCGATTCCGGCTTCCCTGAAGGATTCCAGCGGCCAGATACCGCTCTCCCACATGGCAATTTTGCCGGCTTTGAAAATATCCTCCCCGCTCTGCTGCCCTTTGCCTCCAGTCAGGACGGCTGAGCCGTTCTTGAGCATATCGCCCAGCATCTGAATGGCTTCCGCCGTTTCCTTGCTGTTCATGTAGCCTTCAATCGTTGTGCCGTCCTCGGAAATGAAGGAACCTCCGTTGCTCCATACGAACCCTTGCAGGTCATACGTATCGTTCTCGGCTCGTACGCCGAAGCCATACTGCTTCTTGGATTTATCCGTCAGCTTCTGGGCATTCTCCTGGAATTCCTTCCATGTCCATCCATCGCTCGGATAGGCGATGCCCGCATCGTCGAACATCTTCTTGTTGTAGTACACCACCCGGGTCGTAAAGCCCGCCGGGATTCCGTATAGCTGATTATCGATCTTGCCGTAGTTAAACAATCCTTGGTAAAAATCATCGATATTCAAATCCTCATCCTTAGACGCGTAGCCGTCCAGCGGCTCCAGGGATTGGTGATACGTCGGAAAATCCCACATATACATCACGTCCGGCGGATTGGCTGCACCAAAACCGGCGGCCAGCTTCTGATCGAATCCGTCGGCATAAGCCTCCACCTGAACCTTCGTGCCGGGATGCGATTCCTCGAACTTCTTGGCGATCTCCTGTTCGATCTTCAGCGCATCTCCCGTATCCCAGGTAGCGAAGCGAAGCGTTGTCGCCGCGCCCGATGCATTGCCGTCCGGCTCCTTCGATGCTCCGGTCCCGCCGCTGCCGCCGCATGCGGCCAGCAAGGATGCCATTAACGTCATAACCGAAACCAACGCGATCCATGACATTTTCTTTTTCATATTGTCAGCTCCCCTAAAGTATTGAGTTGATATGAATTGAACCGCTTTCATCATAACTCGGATGAAAGCGGTTCAAAACGTGCGCTGATTCGCAGATGATCGTATTTTTGTTCGAACTTTCGCCCTCGGGTGTTCATTTGTTTACAATGATTCCCCTTTTTGTTCGGCACGGTATTGGCTTGGCGTCTGGCCTGTGCAGCGCTTGAACCATTTGCTAAAATATTTGCTGTCGCCAAGCCCGGTCTTCTCGGCGATCTCTTGCATCGTTAAGGAGGTTTCGCGCAGCAGGCCATAGGCGAGGCGGAGCTTGCGTTTATATTGGAATGTGATGAAGCTGTCGCCAACCGTTTTCTTAAACAGGATCGAAAAATGGCTGCGGCTCAGCCCCACCTTCTGGGCCAGCTCCGCTGCCGACCACTCGTCCGCGGGATGTTCATGCAGGAGATGGACCGCGTGCAGAATCGGCTCAGGCCACTGCTCCCCGCTAAGACCGTACACCCGTTCCAGCTCGGCTTCCTTATGCAAGGATTGAAAAGCTGCCTGCACATCCTCCGAATCGTGAAGACATTCCCGCGAATTCCATGTGAGCTTCCCGCACCGGCTCTTGATCTCCACCAGCAAGCTGTCCGCCGCTCCCTTAAACTCCTCCGGTACGGCCCAATAGCAGCTGTCCGCGCCGTAGTGAATCAGCTTGCTGCAGCGCAAACCCGGCTCGTCGGAGCCCTGTTCCTGAAGCAGCCCCTCCCAATTGCTGCTGCAGCCCGCCGTCTTGATCAGATAGAGGGAGATGGGCTTGCACTCCCCCTGCCCCACACGGCTGCAGAGCTGCCGGAGTTCTCCCGGGAATCGATCGCTATGACCGTTCAGCCAAGCAAACAGGTGAGCAGAAATCTGCTCTGCCAACTCGTGCGCGTAGGACGGCGTATCGGACAGCTCACGCTGGAATTTTTCCAGCATCGCTTCGAGTTCTTCGTCCTCGAAGGCGGTTTTCAGCAGATATCCCGAGGCGCCAAGCCGCATCCCCTCTTGGGCATACTCGAAATCCCGGTGGCAGCTGAGCAGAATGATTCGGGTTTCCGGCGCGACCTCCTTCACCTTGCGCGACAGCTCGATTCCATCCATCTCCGGCATGACGATATCCGTAATGACGACCTGCGGGCGAAACTCCAGAAACGCCTCCCAAGCCGCCTGACCGTTGGGGCTGTCCGCCACAACCTCCATCCCGAATCGGTCCCACGGCACCGTGGAGCGGAGTCCCTTACGCACAATGCTCTCATCATCGGCAATCAACACCTTAAAGTACCCTGCTTTCATCATCGAAAGACTCCTCCTTTTTCGGCCAGCGTATGGTGATCGTTGTTCCTTCTCCCTTAATCGAATGTACCTTCAGTCCGTATAGCGGACCAAAATGCAGCTTGAATTTCTGATCGGCGTTCCGCACGCCAAGCCCGCCGCGTCCCTTCCGCTTCATCTCCGGCGAGAATAACTGAGCGAGCTTCTCCTCCTTGATGCCGGCCCCGTTATCGCGAAGCGTAAGCACCAGCTCGTCATGATCCTCCTCGACCTTGACATGTATCTCTCCCTGACCATCGGTGAAGGCATGGAAAAAAATGTTTTCAAACAGCGGCTGAAGCGTCATCCGTGGAATCAAATAAGGCAGAAACGCCTCATCGCAATCCAGCTCATAACGGAACACCTCGCCATACCTGATCTCCTGGATTTTCAAAAAGTGACCGATCATGCGCAGCTCCCTGTTCAATGTGACCAGCTCCTGCGAGATATCCAAATTCCCCTCCAGCACCATCGTCAGATGATACAGCATCTGACGGATGTCCTCCGCGCCTTGCAGCCTGGCTTTCCACTGGATGGAGTTGAGTGTATTGAACAGCAGATGGGGGTTGATCTGATAATGGAATGCACGCAGCTCCGCCTCTTTTTTCAGCCGCTCGCTCTGTTCCACTTCGCCAATCAGTGTCTGCACGCCCGTAACCATCCGGTTAAAACTCATATCGAGACTGCCCAGTTCATCCCTGCCCTCGATTGGCGTACGGGTATCCAGCTTGCCAAAGCTCACCTTCTGCATCGAGTCCTTCAAGGTCCGAATTCGTGAGGTGAACCGGGAGGAGAACAGATAAGCAATGCCAAAAGCGAGCAAGCAGGAGACGATGGCAACAACCATCGTGTTCGCCCGGATAACGCCCGAGGATTGATAGAAAGCCTTAGCGGGAACTCTGGCTTCCATGGTCCATTGGTTGACGCCAAGCGTCCGGGACCAGGTCACATCGTTGTCATGGGGCGTATACGGAGCATCCGTCTCATACACGGTCGTGCCGTCCGGTGATGTAATGAGCAGGTGGGCGTGCGTGTCGGCCTCGAACTTGGCATAACTGCGCAGCAGTTCCTCGGCACTCTCCTCAATGAGGATGATGCTGCCGTCCTGAGCCTTGTCCGGGTGGTGGATCGGTACGGCGAGCCCGATGACCGGCACGTTATCGCTATCACTGCTCTTAATGGAATGATCCTGTTTGTAAAAACCGAGCCAATACGTCCCGGCATAGGCCTTCGGCCTTGTGCTCCACATCGGGATATTGCCGAGTTTATTCACATCCAGATTGTTCTCCCCATAGTAATAGCCCGAGGTCGTAATGATATAAATTCCCGCTGTCAGCTGCGTCCGAAGAGACTTCAATAACGATTCGAAGTCGTTCTTCTCCATAATGTCGCCGTATGTGGATGGCGTCCCGGCTCCGATCCCCGAATGGCTCGGGTCCAGTAAATAGGAATAAATTGTTTCCGCCGTCTGCTTCATCCGCCCTAATGCCGAACTGGTCTGCTGCTCCAGCTGCGCTACGGCATTATCGCCGTATTTGCCGAACTGGGAGTTAATCACTTTAGCGGATTGATAATAGGAAAGTCCGCCAAGCGAGAACAGCGGAATCAGGGTGACGATTAAAAAACAAGCAAGCAGCTTCGTTCGTATACTGTGATAGGTGCCGGTGAACAGCCGGCCCACTCGATCTTTGATCCCCTGAAGATTCATGGTTACTCTCCCCGTTGTCGTATCGTATCGTGAAACTTTCGTCCACTCGTTCGCCATGCGGCAGGACTGCTAACCCGTCCGTGATACCGCTTTCATTATAAACCCGAACAAAGGGCTTGTAATTAGGCGGCAACTGGAAACGGAGAGGAAACGGAAAAAGCACCTCCCCCACAAGGCAAAATGCCCGGGAAGAAGTATTTGTCCGTCATCGTTATAGAGGTTGTTCAAAAAGTCCACTTTTGATAAGAAAACCAATCGAGGCCAATCAAGGATGAGCGACCGCGATTCAAAAGTAGGTTTTCTTGCGATATAGAATTTCATCAGCTCTGCTGATAACGAATAAATTCTATATCTAACACGAAGCGAATCAGGAAGCAGCTCGGCATCGAATCTTGAATTCAGCCGGGACTTCCGGTGCTCACGTACCCAAAACGTACGCTCCGCTCCTGACGTCCCTAGCTTCATCCAACCTTCTCGGTGCTGAAAATCGACCTTTTTGAACACGCACTTATAGGGTGTATTCATGTCCAAGAATCAAAAATACACTGGAGGTCCAGGTGAACGCCCGATCACGAAGCCCCGCACCGGTCAGGGCATCAAAATTCTCAGCCATGCCGCTGAGACTGACCATCCGGCAGTACCGAATCGCAATCTCCGTCGCCAGCTCTATATCGCCAGCTGCCGCTACCCCTTCGACCAGCAGCATCGTGGAAGGAGCCCAGATCGGCCCGCGCCAATATCCGTCCGCCTTATAATAGCGGCTGCTTACGCTCTCGGTAGCCCAGCCGTTGCTTGTCAGGAATCGGCTTTCATCCCGAAGTCCTTCCAGTAGAGCCTTGCGAATAAACTCGGGAAGGCGTCTTCCCAGCAGGATGGGAACGAACAGCAGCAAGCTGTCTCCCTCGGATACCTCATGCGTTCCCGAGCGACAGGCCGTGAACCGGCCATCCTTCCAGAAGTGTCGAATCAAACGCTCCAGCGTATCGTCCGCTCTCTGTCTCCATTGGCTCGACTCCTCGGTCAGGCCCAGCAAACCTGCGATTTCGGCCAGCGTCTCCATCTGAATAATGAGATAGGCGGCAAGATCAGGGCTCTCGACGGGAATGCCGTTATTAAACGCCGTGCTGTTGTCCCAGCCTGAATCGTTGCCGTGGTTATACTGGGGAATGCCGTCGCCGTCATGGTCCCGGTGCGTGAACCACCACTCCGTCCATTTGGATAACGGGCCATAGACCTCGCGCAGTTGGGTCTCCTTAATGAAATCGGTCCGACGCATCATCCAGGCCAGTGTCCAGCCGTGAATCGGTGGTTTGTTGCAATTCCAAAGCTCGTATTTATCGTTCACGAAGTCAGGGATCAGGCCGCTCTCATCCTGCCGGTCAAAAAAGATCATGAACTGATCCCAGGCCAGCTCCGGCTGATGCCGCACGAGGGCCATCGCGTTAAAGCAGTTGTCCCAGCTCCAGATGTTGGTCATCCAATTCTTGGACATATACATGGCTGGGCGGGTCAGGCAGCCTTCGGCCGGAACCACGCAGGACCAGGTAATATAGGCCGCGAGCTCCCTTGCTTCCTGCCACCGCTCAGAGACGGTAAGGGTGTTGTTCAGCCATGCGGCATAATCTTCCCGGACGCTATGAACCGCCTCGTCGAAGGACTCCCATTCCTTGCGTGGGGTCATGACGGTCATGAACTCCTCTACTGCAAATTCCGCCATATTGGTTAACGCGTCCACGGAGAAGTCGGCGGTCACCCGCGAGCTCTTAATCTCGTTCCATTCGACCTCCATGCCCATCTGACCTGCAAGCCGGGTTAGCATGAAGCGGCAGCCATGCGTGAAGCTGTTCACCTCCCAGCTGTCCGGATGGGTCTCATAGGCGTAATCATACGCTGCGGGAAAAAAGGTAAGCCGGATGCCGCAGCCTTCCGAGCGGAATCGGACGGTCCGGGAGTCCGAGATGCAAATGTCCGCATGACCCTCCGAATCGGAGGCCTTTAGCCTGATTTTGTCGGGTGATGCCATAGGTTCAAACGGAACCGGCTCGCTCTGCTGGTTTAGCAGCTCTATCAGAAACGCCTCGCCAAACTTGTCATCTCCTCCGCGGACGGTTCGCAGATAAAGTCCTGGTCTGCGGTCCTTAGCCGCGGGCAGGAGGGAAATTGCCAAGAAGGACTCTCTTCGGCTGAAAGGTACGATATTCAGATCAAAATTCATAAGACATCTCCTTCGCTGAGGTATCGCTTTCATTGTAAGACTTCTCATGGGAAGAGAGGACTGCCGGATGTCTTGCCGATAGAGGGATATTGTTTGCCGCAGGCTCGTCTGAGCGGGTGAGGTGTCATTTTGTTCGATGAGAGGGGGAATAAATGTCATGGCAAACAACAGTGACGCGAAGATCCATTAAAAAACCGCCGATGATTGCGACATCGGCGGAAGGCGTGATAAGTGTGTAGCGTATGATCGGGACAATTACGACTGCTCCCTAAGGCCGATATGGCCGCTGGCCGTGCTGCCGCCAGTATTGTCTTTTTCCGTCATCCCGCACCGTAATTCCCAGCTTCGATAGTTCCCGGCGCAAATCGGCTGCATCTTCTTTATCCTCGTTCTCCATCGCCTTCTCCCGTGCCAGGAAGAGCGCGTTCAGGCTGGGCGTCAGTTCCGGCGAATCGGCAACCCATCGGACATAATGATCGGCGAACGGATCATGGTCTCTCCACAGTAGGACCAACTGCTTGCCATCCAGAAAGACCGCAGAAACCTCGTCTCTCGTAAACGTTTGTTCGGCATCATGCATGCGGAGTCTGATCTCTTGATCCGACAGGCGAACGGCAAGACTTTCTTTAATGGCAATGTGGGAGAGCACCATGCCCGCAAGTAAGCCCAGAATAGCGGTTACGATGACGACCCAAGGTCCTTGTATAGATGCGATTAACTCCAGCGGTCCTTGAAAAGGCACCCAGGCCAGGCCCGTTGCCCAATCCGCGATGGCAGGTATAAACCAGCCGACAACCGCGCCTAATAACGGCGGTACCGCCCAAATCAGGATCCGGTCAGAAGCCGATAATCCAAGGTCACTGTATTCCATCCCGTGATTCAAGTATATCCGCTCCTTTCCTAAGGGTACTGTTCACCGCTTCCCTCCATATCGCTTGGTAATCCAATCGAATCTCCATCATGATATAACTCGTGATATTATCAATGACCAGTGCCAGAACATACGCTTTGGAATCTGCATTCTGCCGCTCAATGATCCCGAAGTCTGCTCCTAACCGCATCAGTTCCCGAAAGCCGTCCAGGAACGATTGCTGCATAGCTATCACCCGCTGGCCGTAATTGGCACTCCGATTTGCGGTCAGCATGAACTCATTCAATAGGCGCATGACCGGCACAAAAGCCTCTTCCTCCTCCGGAAACATGCGCAATCCCCCTTGGTACAGCTTCTCCGCGAAGTTGTGCTCGTTCATTTCGGTCAGGGAGAAATAATGATCGAAATGATAATCGCTGAACATATAATCAAAGACGCGCTCCACCAGTTCATCCTTGGATGCAAAATGGTAGTAGATCGACGGTTTCGTAATACCCACCTCGCCGGCAATCATCGCAAGGCTGGTCTTCTCGATGCCATGAACCGCAAACAATCCGATGGCGGCCTCAACGATCTGCTGCGAGGTTAAGTCTTTCTTTTTCAACGTATGATTCCACTCCTTTTTTTAACTACCGATAGGTAGAATTTTAAATTTAAGAATGGGAAGTGTCAATATTTTTTTAACTATCGGTAGTTAAAAACAAAAAAATCGCCGACGCTTATCGCATCGACGATTCGTATAGATTCGTTTGGTGCCATAACCGGCTCAACCGATTACAGCATTCTTCTTCCCATCATAATGATGGTATTAAGCAGCGACTTCCACTTTCCATCGACTGTACGTGCAGTCGTTGCGGTGTTGGCCGCTTGATTGCGTTTAGATCGCAATTTCGTTGCCATCGTGCATCGTTCCAATTCCTGACGGAGATCGCGAACATGCTGTTTGGCAATATCTTCATTATTGATATTCATGGTTTCATTCCTCATTTCATTTTATAGCGACAACATTCCGACATTACCAATACCTGCAAGCGCCTCTTCCGTCCCCTTCACTATGATACTTCCATTGTTTACCCGAAGGTAAGGGTACAAAATGCCTTTAATTCTTTTTTCCCCTACAACGACTTCGCCGAAAAGATCCAGGGAGGACAGCGAAGCCTTAATGTCTTCCTCAGTCACGTCATCGTCAAAGGTCAGGGTCCCGTCAACGATAAAGCTAGCCGGCTGCCCCAAAGCCAGCAGTTGATCCCTCGACCAGGTCTCCTCGCCGTTGATGAAAACAAAGAGCCGCTCATAACTTACGATTTCCGTGTTCAGGTTGGGACAGCGCTCCCAGACCAAATCCTCGATCTCCTCGCTGCAAATGATGAACGAAGTCGACTGTATCTCTGACAAGGCCTGGCTGAAGGCATCTCGGGTCACGTCCGCCTCGAGAATGAGCGGCTTATTCGTGTAGAGCTTATGGTCTTTAAAGCGCCGAGCGGTTCTCGCGTTTAGCCTTACGGGTTTGGTTACATATTCGAAGCCTGCCGGGATCACCTCGACCAAGCCGTTTATCGTTTTCAATTTTTCGTAGAAATAAGGAGATTGATGTTCATGAATAACCGCCTTGCCGTTAACGCGGATACTTTCAATTCGGGCCGTGAACTGCTCCATATCCAGTTCCTTATCCAGCTGAACTATGCCGTTCAACACCAGCTCCATGGGCTCGTTGCTGGAGGCCAGATACGCATTATTCAATTGAACCTTCCCGGACTCGAACCTGGGCTCGTATTGATACGCGTGTATTTCCGCGCTGGCTCCTCCCGCTTTGATCAACGCAGCGGTAACAGCTCCGGCCAGATGCCGGGGAGCATAGACCTGGCCGTTGACCACCAGGTGCAGCGTACCGTTCTGGAATACTTCAAGAGATACTTCTTTATCGATAATGACCGTGCCGTTAACGAACACGCGGTCCGGCTGCTCCAGAAGCTGAAAATATTCCTCGTCCAATCGCAGCGTGCCGCTGTAATAACGGTGCCCCTCCGGAATTTCAAGCGTCTTGCCGATATTGCCTGCATTTTTCAACAGCGTGAGCAGGTGTGCCGTCTCTGCCCGGTAGATTACAAGTCCCACGTTTCCGATCCGTTCGATGCTTGTTACGGTTTCCTCCGTTGCCTGCGTAAGATCCAGCATCCCTACATTCTCGATTATTCTGCTCATTTCATATCTTCCTCCCATAGTTTTCTCAATTTTTTAATGGCAGTTTGCAATTTGTACCGAACCGTGGCTGCCGGCATACCCAGTTGCTCACCAATTTCCTGGCTGGACATCCCGAGCCAAAAGCGCTTAAACACGATATCGCTTTGCGATTGCGGCAAACGGGCGAGCCATTCCGTCATTTCAATATTGCGGCTTGAAACGGGGAGCTCGGCGACGTCCAGATCATCCTCCCACGATACGAGCCGCTTCTCCCGGCGGCTAATATCGATCATGCGATTTTTGACGACTCTGAAGAACCAGGCCTTTTGCTTGTGAAGGGGCAGAGCTGCCAGATTGGGCTCCTTGATGGCCTTCATAAAGGCATCCTGGACCAGATCATCCGCTTCATAAGCATGCTTGGCAATGGATCTGGCATAACGCCGGACATCGTCCTTCAGATTTTCATAGAGATCACATACTTCCATTAGCCAACCTCTCACTTTTCGTTTTGTCTTTTCTGTTAATATAACGTTTGGGCAAATGAAACTGATGGATATTCTCGAAATTTTTTTCGAGCCCATAAAAAAAACACGCCAACCGTCTACGCAGTCAGCGTGTCTGCCTCTATCTAATCTCAATCAATATTATTGATTGATCAATTACTATTTTTCATAAAAACATCTGCATCATATCGTTATATCGTGGCTGCACTACGCTTTGCGTCTTCTGCTTCTCGAGCTTGTTTGTCCATTAAACTCCTCATCGTTGCCGTAATTGCCTGCTCATGGGGCGTCCATTGAATCGGGCCTATCAAGCGTTCATATTTTTCACCGCTCAGCACCAGAGGTTCCTCGGTCAAATACAGCATCTCAACCACCTCTTTCATCACCGGATTGAATAACCCGATCAAAGATAGCCCAATTCGTCCCAGCGGCATCACAGTCTTGCGCTTTCCGGCAGCCTGCTGTGCAATCCGTACCAGCTCATGGCCTGAAATTACGCCCGGTCCGGGGATATGCCAGTTCTGCCCATAGGACTCCTCTCTTGTTGCAATCTCCACAATCATCCGCGCGGCATCCGGCAAATAGACGTACTCACGGGGAACGCTCATATTGCCGATGAAAGCGGTCGGTTTGCCTGCTGCAATAGCTTCCATCGTTACCGATAGGTAAGATGCCTGCGCAGAGGGACCGTAATAATCGGGAAGCCGTACGATAAGAGGCATTGCCTTATGCCAGCGCGACGAGAATAACAATTGCTCGTAGGCCAATCTCACTTTGCCCTTGCGGGTATGCGGTTTTTTGGGATGATCCTCCGTCGCCTTTTCCATTAATCGTCTACCATAAGGATAGATTCCATCAACGACAACAACCTTTGCACCCAGCTTCTCTGCTGCTGTCATAACCGATTCACCCAGCGGCAGCAGCCTGGACTCCATCTCATGATAGGGTATGTTTGCACTGTGAAATATAACGTCCGCTCCGTCCCCGGCTCTTAGGATATCCTCCGGTTTAAAAGCATCTCCAATTTTCAGCGTAAGCAGAGGTGAATGATCCAGCTGCTCCGCCAGCTCATTCAGCTTCTTCGAGGAGCGGCCGAAGGCCACCGTTTGGACCCCACGCTTTACCAGCTCCACGGTTAATGGAGCTCCTACCCCACCTGTTGCACCCAAAACAATCGCTTTTTTCATCATCAATCTCTCCCTTATCTCATATCGTTATTGATTGATCAATTACAATTTCTTTTAAAAAAATGCCCTTCTTCCACCGCGCACTACCCATGCGGTACGCGGTGTGGCACAAAACGCGCCTGGACATGATCTATCTTATAGGCATCATATTCGGCATATCCATCGCCATGGCTACATTGCACAGCATGCCCCGGGCCAGAAAATCGGAGGTTTTCTTATCAGCATCCTCAAACCCCGCCCGCACAAAGGCATTCTCCACGAGATCCTTCACCTCATTCATTCCCTGCTGCATCGCTTCGCGGATCGGCGCTTCCTGAATCGTCTGTGCCTGCATCTGGAGCAGGATCTCACTGCGATGCGATTGCACAATCTCTTCGTATGCCTGAATCAAACCCAACTCCAGATTGTCTGGAGAAGCGGATTCGATCACCGCTTGAAATGCCTTCACGATGCGCTCCCAGGAAACAGCCAGCGATTCCACGAGCAGTGACTCCTTGGTAAAGAACCGATAGACATAAGGCTGGGATATCGCTGCCCGTTCGGCAACCTGAGCCGTGGTCGCGCGATAATATCCGATCTCTGCAAACACTTCGATGGCTGCCGCCACGATATCATTCCGCCGATTCGCAGAGGTTGACGCTCTAGCCATTTCTACCACCCTCCTTCACTCATCTTGTTTTATTATTGATTGACCAATCACTAATTGAACTCAGTATATACGGCCTCCTTTCTTTTTGCAACTGCTTTTTTCCAAAATGATCAAATACAACATCTGGCTATAACTTGCGCATCGGGAAGGAATCCGCTATTACTTATCGAACTGTTTTATAAACCGTGAATAAGGCGGGCGCATATTTAAACACTTTATTCTGCAATCGATCAAGGAGGATGAATCATGAGTCATGAAGGTCAACAGCAATTCGAACGATGGCATAGACACCGTACGGTCTTGTTGCAACTGCTGCAGGACGTAAAGAGCGAGCATTTGGATTATAAACCGTGGGAGAACGCCTATACCTTGGGTGCATTAGCTGTTCATATTGCAGCGTCCTCAGATATGTTCCTGCGCTCCATTGCAAAAGGCTCGTTCTCTCCGCCTTCGATTTCCACCGAGTACGAAACCATCGATGACATTAGAAATATCGTGCAAGCTTCAACCGAATCGTCTACAGCGGTTTTTGCTGAATTGTCTGACAGCCAGCTCGAGCAGCCGCTCGACTTTAACGGGTTCGTTGTCCCAGGAAAAGTGTGGCTGGGCAACATGGTCGATCACGAAATCCACCATAAAGGGCAATTATTCACTTACGTGCGGGCTGTCGGAATCGAAAAGGTTCCCTTCTTCACGGTCCAGCCGCCAAAGCAGTAACGATAGGTACTGCTGGAGTTGCTGCTGCAAATCTCTAATGCTCCCCCCAGATTCATCATACTCAAAACAAAAAGCCGGATTTCCTGCAGCTTGCTCTCAGGTAATCCGGCTTTCTTGCCCTTACTAACCCTGCTTCGCCAGCTTCACCACAGCCTGCAAGGCCGTGTTAATCTCGCGTTCCACCGCGTCGGCGACCACATTCGTGTTCGGGTCGTACTCGGCCGCGAGATCAGCGTCGGCAAAGCCGTCCATTGCTACAATCGCACCGGCGCGAACGCCGCGGATCGACGCAACGACGTACAACGCCGCAATTTCCATCTCTACGCCAAGCGCTCCCGCTGCTTTATACTTTTGGTGCGGTACTTCTTCAACGCCGTTAAAGAACACGTCCAGGGTTACAGTAATCCCCTTACGCACCACGCCCTCACCGATCGCAAGGGCGGATTCGTACAGCGCTTCCGCTACCTGGCTGTCCGCAACTGCCGGAAAGCCGTCTGGCACCAGCTGTTTCGTCAGGCCATCCGTACGGATCGCCGCGGTGCTGACAACAAGGCTTCCCGCAGGGGTATCCGCCCGATACGATCCGGCCGTGCCCACGCGAATCAGGGTCTTTGCCCCCGCGCGGATCAGCTCCTCGAAGCAAACCGCAGCTCCCGGACAACCAACGCCGTGGCTGGTTACCGCAAGCTCGACGCCTTCATACGTCCCCACGAAGGTGCGGTATTCCCGGCTGAACGCGAGTTCGCGCGCGTTTGTAAGCTTGCGGGAAATGGTCTCCGCACGCTTCGGATCGCCGCAGACAATCACAAATTCAGGTATATCCTCTGAGTTCACTTGCAAAATAGGCATCAACATATTAGTCAAACTCCTTATGTGTCCATTCGTCTTCAGGTATATCCAGTGCCTCGCCGCTAAACCGTTCTTCCTTGAACGGGTCCGCTTCATTGTGGAAACCGTTGCGTTCCCAGAAGCCTGGGCGGTCTTCCTTCATAAACTCAATGCCGCGCAGCCATTTGGCGCTCTTCCAGAAGTAGCGATGCGGCACAACCGTGCGCAGCGGCCAGCCATGCTTGTCCGTCAGCGGCTCGCCGTTAAAGCGATAGGCCAGCAGCACATCGTCCTTGAGCAGATCCTCAATAGGTACATTCGTATCATAATCCGGATCGGCATGAAACATGACGTATTTGGCATCCGGCTTGATCTTCAGCCCCGCCAGGAAATCCCGGAACAGGACTCCCTCCCAAACCGTATCGAATTTGGACCAGCGGGTGACACAGTGAATATCGGTATTCACGGTCACCGTTGGCAGCCCCATGATATCTTCATAAGAAAACGTCCGTTCCTCTTCGACTTCGCCGAATACCTTGAGCGTCCACTCCGACATGTCGTAATGAGGAACCTCCCCTTCGTGCAAAATGGGGAATTTCTCGGTCAGCGTCTGCCCCGGCGGCAGCTTGGCACGCTGCTCCTCGGTCAGGTTGCCCACCGCCACCGGCTTCATTTTTTTCAAACGTTCTGCTTTTTTGTGCACCAAGTTCATCTCCTTTACGCTTGATCGCTTTCGCATCCGCTTATCGACGGGATGAATTCAATCACATCACAGGTTGTCACGGCGCAGCATGCGCACCTATCTGGAGCTTGAGCCCTGCTTCAGTGCATCCTGCTGGAAGCTTTTGTCCTTAAAGAAGAACATCGCCAGAATCGTGACGACATAAGGCAGCATCTGCGTGAAATGCGTAGGCAGCGCTAGTCCCTGGAACCTTATGCTGAGCGCATCCATAAAGCCAAACAGCAGGCTTGCGGCCGTTACTCCAAGCGGACCCGATTGGCCCAGCATCGTGGCTACGAGCGCAATAAAGCCGCGTCCAGCCGTCATGCCTTCCGTAAACATCGTCACCTGGCCAAGCGACAGCTGCGCACCGGCAAGCGCACACAACACACCGCTCGCCAGCACGGCTCCATACTGATACCGTCTTACACGGATGCCCACACTTTTGGCAGCGAGTGGATTCTCGCCGGCAGCCAGGAACCGGAAGCCGCTCTTCGTGCGATAGAAATAATACCACATGAGGCCCGCAATCAAAAACGACAGATAGACAAGCGGCGTCAAACCCGCCAGTATCGGACCGATCACCGGAATATCCTCGATAATCGGAATGTTCCATTTCGGCAGCCCGACCATCGTATTGTCATAAAATGCACCTTTTACATCAAAAATAGCCCGTAAACTAAATGTGGTCAATCCAGCCGCCAACGCATTCATCGCGATACCGACCACAATGACGTTCGCCTGCAGATTGATGCTGAGATAAGCAAATATAAAAGAGAATATCGAAACGATCACAATCGCGAACAAAATCGCATAAAAGACGTTGCCGAAGAAGTGGTTCCCCACCACGGCGGAAAAAGCGCCAAGCAGCATAAAGCCTTCCAAACCGACGTTGAACAGTCCGACGCGCGAACACAGGGCACCGCCGAGGGCCGCAAGCAAGATCGGAGTGAGCACCCGGAGGGCCGAGTTGATTAAGGCAAGATCAAACAGCTGTTCCATCGGATTTGTTCCCCTTTCTGCGCTTCAGGAAGCTGTAAGTGAATCGGGCGGAGATAAACAGAATCAGCACGGCTTGGATAATCGCTCCTACCTCAAGCGGCACTTCCGTATTCCGTTCCACGCCCATACCGCCTGTCTGCAGCGCGGCCAAAAAGATCGAGGCAATCAGCGTGCCGATCGGATGCGATCCTGCCAACAATGCAGCCATAATGCCCGTCCAGGCATAGTCGGCCGTAGATAATGCACCATCAATATAGCGATACTGGGAGCCCAGAATTTCAACGGCGCCACCAAGACCGGCCAAGCCGCCGCTGAAGAACATGGCGCCAAGCATCATCGGTCCGCGCTTAACGCCGCCAAACAGGGCAAACAGCGGATTGCCGCCAAGCATCCGTACCTCGTAACCGATCACGGAGCGCTTCAACAGTACGAATATAATCAATGCGGCCAGCACCGCGAGCACAAAGCCTACATGCAGCGGCATACCGGAGATTAGCTTCGGCAGCCAGACGCTGTTATCCAGCATTTCGGATTGCGCCATCGCAGCCGAACCCGAACGGTCCTTCAGCGGATAGGCGACCAGATAGCCTGCAAACAATACGGCCACATAATTCAGCAGAAGCGTAGAGATCAGCAAGTTCACCCGGAACCTGGAATCAAAATATCCGGCCATCACGGACCACAATCCACCTGCAACAATACCGGCAAGAATTGCAACGATACACACCAGCCAGCCCGGGCCCGGCATGTACAATCCGACCAATGCGGCAGAAAGCGCGCCAAACACCATCTGACCTTCCGCGCCAAGGTTAAAGAACCCTGCACGGAATGCAAACGCCGCGCCCAGACCAATCAGAATAATCGGGGTCGCCCGGGACAGCGTATTCGTAAAGAAATACATGCCGCCGAAGGCACCCTTCCACATCTCCGCGTAAGTCTGCAGGATATCGCCGCCGGCAATCATGATCGCGATGGCTCCGGCAAGCAGCCCAACAATGATGGCGGCAATCGGCTGGAGCAGCGGAAGCGTAAATTTTGTCCATTTATTCATTACAAGGCTCCTCCCGCCATCAGCAGTCCCAACTTCTCTTCTGTCGCTTCCTTCGCCGACAGCTCGCCCGCGATCCGGCCTTCAAACATAACCAGAACCCGGTCGGACAGCTTCAAAATTTCTGTTAATTCCGACGATACCAGCAGAATTCCCGTCCCCTCTTCACGCCGCTTGAGCAGCTCGCCATGGATTGTCTCCATGGCTCCGATGTCGACGCCGCGCGTCGGTTCGGCAGCGATCAGGAACGGGGTTCCCTGTTCCAGTTCCCGTGCGACGATCAGCTTCTGCAGATTGCCGCCGGATAAATATTGCGTGCTGGTCTCCAGGGAGCCCGTCTTGATCGAGAACTTCTGAACCCATCCGGAAACTAACGAACGAATGTCCTTCAGATTAAGGAAGCCGCCCTTCTGCAAGCGGCGGTGGTGCCCCATAAGCCCGGTATCCATCACGGTTGCCGTTCGATTAGCACCCCATACATAGCGATCCTCCGGAATATGGGCTAATCCGTGCTCCCGTATCTCCCTTGTCGACATGCCGGTTACGTCCTTGCCCGAAACGGCAATCCGGCCGCTGTCCGGCTGAGCCAGACCGGAAATTACCTGAAGCAGCTCGGACTGCCCGTTGCCGGAAATACCGGCAATCCCGACAACTTCGCCCGCACGGACTTCAATATTCACTTCGTCCAGAACCGGCTTTCCTTTCGTTCCGCGGATCGAAACGTCCGATACTTCCAGCACCTTTTCACCTGGCGTGATCGGCTTGCGATCTAGTTCTATCAGTTCGCGGCCGACCATGAGACGGGAAAGCTGATGGGCATCGGTGTTTCCCTTCTCCACAACACCCGTGACGGCACCGTCACGGAGCACCGTGATGCGATCGGCCACATCAAGGACCTCGTTCAATTTATGACTTATCAGAATAAAGCTCTTTCCCTGTTTGGAGAGCTGTTTAATGGCATCCAGGAGCTCCTGTACCTCGAGCGGCGTCAGCACGCCCGTTGGCTCATCCAATATAATGATTTTGGCGCCCTGATACAGCACCTTCAAGATTTCAACCCGCTGCTGCACGCCAGGCGCGCTGCTGCTTACGATTGCGCGGGGATCCACCTTCATTCCGTATTGATCACAAAGACCCTCAACAATCTTCACGGCTTGCTTGCGGTCAAACCTGGCACCTGATCCCGGTTCATTGCCGATCACGATATTCTCAGCGATTGTAAACGTAGGAAACAGCATGAAGTGCTGGTGCACCATACCGATGCCGCCCTGAATCGCGCCCTCCGGGCTTGCAAACGAAACTTCCTTGCCATTCAGCCGAATCGTACCCGAGGTTGGCTGCTCCATCCCGTACAATATCCGCATCAGCGTTGTTTTGCCTGCACCATTCTCCCCGACGATCGCATGAACTTCACCCGCACGCAGCGAAAAATCAATGCCGCGGTTTGCGCTAAACTCGCCATACTTTTTCGTAATATTGTCCATCCGGAGTAGCATCGAGTCATGCCTTCCTTTCGCTTCTGAATGAAAGACCGACTGCTCATGTGCAGCCGGTCCAGGTGAGAACTAATTTTGTTCCAATGCGTTGGTTACTTTAATCTTTCCGGCGATAATATCGTCGGAAATCACCTTAAGCTGATCTACGATGTCTTGTCCAATAAATGGGTTAAGCGGTGTTTTGCTCTCATGGGTTACGTAAGTAAGACCCACGCCGCCTTCTTTCAGACCGTAATCACGAATATCGAATGAGTATTTGTCTTCTGCAAAGTCTTTAACCGTTTCGTAGACAACAGCGTCTGTACCTTTCAATTGAGCAAGCACAACGTGCTCGGGATCCGTGCCCGTGTTATCCGTATCTTGTCCTGAAGAATAGAAGCCTTTCTCTTTCGCGGCTTCGAATACGCCCAAATCACCAACAGCGGAAAGGCCTGCAACGAAATCGGCACCTTTGGAGTTCTGCAGGAGTGCGAGTTCCTTCGCTTTAGCCGGATCTGTGAAACCGCCGACGTAGTTAACGAAAATTTCAACGTTAGGGTTTACCGATTTTGCACCTTCTGCAAAGCCGGTCATATATTTATGCATAATCGGAATGTCGTCTGCAACCACGTTGCCAACCTTGTTGGTCTTCGTAGCCAATCCAGCTGCTGCACCAAGCAGGTAAGCTGCTTCATGTTCACGGAATACGACGCTGCGGACATTCGGCAAATCCACTACCGTATCGATAATGGCAAAAGGCACGTCCGGATTCTCCGGTGCAACCTTCTTCAGTGCATCTTCCATTTGGAAGGTGGATGTGATAATCAAATCATATTTTTCAGCAACCGCCGTACGCAGGTTTTGCTCAATCGAAGCCGGGTCTGTCGATTCAATCGTTTTCACTTCGACATTGAAATCGGCAGCAGCTTTCTGCAATCCTTCGTCCATCAATGCAAAGAAAGGATTCACGCCGATCTTCTCAGGGAGAACAAGTGCAATGCGTTTCTTATCTTGAGATCCTTCTGAACCGCCATTAGCTGCACCATTGTCAGTAGACTTATCATTATTGCCGCAACCAGCAAGCAATCCAACGGATAATACGAGTGTTAATAGAATTGACCATGTCTTTTTCATTTCCTGACCTTATCCTCCTAAGTGAGCACTTTTTATACTATTATCCTATGGTATAGATAAGCAGATGTCAAAACAAAAATTTTAGCGTTTTATGTAGTTTAATGTGTTTTTTAGCAAAAATTTGGCGGAAAACTGCCGATATCACAGAACATTACCTTATCAAAATGTCGAGAATGTTCGGAAATTGCCAACATTTGAGCAAGCGTTTTCTGCCGAGATCAGCATGAAAACGCATTAATTTCAAATTGTTGGCAGCTTATATGCTGCTTTTCCTTTTCATTCACGCAGAAAGGGATGCCTAAAGGCATCCCCTGCAAATATATGAAATGTTCTAAGATCCGACCTAGTTAATCCCGCTGAATCAATCGATCAGCTCTGCTGCCTTCAATAACCGCTGCAGCATGACGGCCGCCTCGCCGCGGGACAGCTTCTGCAGCGGCTTAAGCCCTGCGTCGGCTCCATGGACTATTCCTTGCTGCACAAGCGCGGCAGCAGCCGGTTTGGCCCAAGCGGAAAGGCCTTGGAGATCTTTAAAAGAGGAAAGGATACCAGTTGATTCCATCTCATTCACTGTAGTTGTTATACCTGCCAGTTTCATCACTCTAGCCATAACCACTATGGCCTCTTGGCGCGTAATCCCTTGAGTTGGCCGAAAACGGCCGTCCTCATACCCCTGAAGAAGCTCATACTGTACGGCTTGTGCAATGACGCCGCTATACCAGTCGCCTGCGCCGACATCCTGAAAAGCAGGAACTTCTCCCTTCACCTCGTGCAAACCGAGTGCCCTGACGGTCATGGCAGCAAACTCCGCACGATTCACATGAGCGTCCGGAGCGAAACGGGTCCTCTCGGGCTGATTCGCACCTGGGTTTGTGGGCTCCTTCACTCGGCCGCTTCCATCGAGGATCAATCGCGAAGCCAGATCGTTCACAGCATCCTTGGACCAATGAAACGAAACATCGGCAACGCTCGCTTGATGAGATATAAGAGCAACGGTTCCGGCGGTGAGGCGATGCAGAACGGCCTCGCTGCTTCCATCCTTCTTCATCTCTATTCGCGTCGGGATATGATGGAAATCTCCATTCTCATCCACCCGGGCAGCTGTAGTAATCGGGCCTGACACTCCCTGTCGCCATGAAATCCGGTGCTCCACATACTGTGGAAACGGATCTAATTGCAGGGATATGTCCTGAACTTTAGCTGTAATTTCAAAATCGACAGGCAAACCGATAAGGGTTATGCCGGATTGCAGCGCCGCCTTCTGTACAGCCTTTATCTTAGCTGCATCGCTGGCAGCCATCGTTAGAGTCACCAATATTTGATCCGCCGCTATCGGCTTATCCAAACTTCCCGACTTCTGCCAGCGCGATGATGCCATCACGGCAGCAGGAACATGGAAGGTACCGAGAACGGATCGGATTTCAATGGCGCCCTGCTTTGCATCAAGAAGGTCAATTGCAGCACCGCTTATTTCCAGGTAGACATGATCCGCAGACTGTGCAAGCGCAATGACGATGACCGGATTGTAGTCCACGGTCTTTAAACGGGCTTCCAGCTTTGCCGTATCCAGCTTCATCGAAACGACGGTATGTCCATCTGTCTCATGGAACAAGCCTGTAACCATCCCTTCCTGAGATTCATCGTTTAGCGTAACTCTGACATTCACTCTATTCTCTGCTGGCGTGGCACTGCCTGATGAACCTGAATTTGCGTATCCTGAGCCTGAGCCAGTACCTCCAGGAGATAAACCTCCTCCCGGTTCTTCAGGCGTTACACCTCCGCCTCCGGTTGACGACGCTCTTGTCACCATCACTCTATATTTCAGATGCTGGCCATCCGGCGCCGTCACAACGACCTCGATTATATGGTTACCGACGGAAACCGGGAGTTCCGGGCTCTCCTGACCGGAGAAAATATGGATCGGCCCCACTTCCAAATCCCCGGCTTCCCCGTACACGCTGACCGATACCTGTACACGAGCGTCATACACCTGGGCAGTCACCGTAAGGCGTTCCGTTTCATTGGCTACATGTGCCTTGTAGTCATGATGGTATCTATCGAATTCAGGGCTCAGACCCACTTCCGCTCCAGGTGAATTCAGCGCCAATGCTTGCAAGGTGGCGTCATACGGCGTGGTCGCAGGCTCCCTGACCGTAAAGCTCCAGGTATCCCCGCCTTGAATTCCGGCAAAATAGGTACCCGAATGGTTACCGGTAAAAGCCCCAGACTCGATCTCGACATAATAAGTCGTTCCATAGTCGAAAGCAGTCAACGGTTCCAGGGTCAACGTGTTCCCGAGAACCGAGACTTTACCTGCATCAGCAGCATCGATGGTCTCCACGACGCGTTGATCCGAAGCTTGCCTAATCGTAATCGATTTACCGGACACAGCCGTCACTTCTTCATTAAAGACAACCTGCAAGGTCGCATCTCTTTCAACCCCGACAGACTGATGAGCCGGCGTATACGATACCGCCGTAAGTTCGGTTGGTGCCGGGTTCGCACTCCATTTGGCATACAGCGTGACATCCTGCATACCAAATATAAGCTTGCCTCCAGCCGGATAATCGATCCCGCTTCCATCGGCCTCCGTATTCCAGCCGACGAAGGTATATCCATCCTTGCCCAGTTGGCCTGTATTGCCCGCTACAACCGTTTCTTCGCCTCTGGCAAACAAACCACTGCTTGCCGGAACATTCCCCGTCGTATTTCCGTTGCCATCATAGATTAACGAGTAGATTTGCGGCCATTTCGTTGTCACTTTCAGCATGCGGTATGCGCTTTTTCTGCCGACGGCATCTTTGGCGATGACATTAAAATAATAATCCGTGCCTTCAGCAAGTCCGTTTACCGCAAGTGCGGTTTGATCCGCCGTGTAGCTTCCGATCGGCTTTCCGTACCTCTCCATTTGACTTACGTCCCCGATATTTGGGCTGCCAGACGAATATAAAAGATACTGCAGGTCGTGCTGCTCCGTCATATTGTCCCGGGCCTTGGGCCACTCCAATCCAACGGAGTCCGCGGTAATGCTGTACGGATTCAAGACCCCACTTCCTGTATCCGGCGCCGTGGTATCCAGCACGGCCTTCGTCAGGGTAGGAATATCCCTGGTATTGTTGTAGGTCCCATCCCCGATTTGCCCTCCGGAGTTAAAGCCCCATGCCCAGACGGTCCCATCCTTCTTCATCGCCACGCTATGATAGCCGCCGGCGGAAATTTCACGAACATGCTCGATCCCTGACACAGGGGCCGGAATTAGGCTTGAACCATTCGAGCCTAGGCCGAGCTGCTTCTGACTGTTATCCCCCCAGCTCCATACGTTTCCTGCTTGGTCCACTGCAAGACTGTGGTACCCACCGCCTGCAACCGCAACAATATGCTCCAAGCTTCGAACCTGCACCGGTGTCGTTCGGTTTGTTCTCGTGCCGTCCCCAAGCATGCCGTATGTGTTTTTTCCCCATGCCCAGACGGTGCCGTCTTGTTTAACCGCCAAACTATGAGACCCTCCGGCGGCAATGGCAACGACGTCTGTCAGCCCCGCCACCTGTACCGGCGTGTATCGATCCATCCTCGTTCCATCGCCAAGCTCCCCGTCTCCGTTCACGCCCCAGGCCCATATGGTACCGTCGGATTTCAAGGCAAGACTGTAATATCCTCCAGCCGCAATCGCCTTCACATCGCTTAGACCGGTCACGAGAACCGGGGTGTTTTGTTGTATCGTCGTTCCATTGCCCAGCTCGCCGTTGTCGTTTTTCCCCCAAGTCCATACGGTGCCGTTCTCGGAAAGCGCCATGCCGTGATAGCCCAATCCGCCTGATATGGCCCTAATCCCGCTTAAACCTGCAACTTGTGTGGGGGCGTTCACATTTGTTGTCGTTCCAATTCCCAACTGTCCGTTCTCGTTCGCCCCCCAGGTCCACACCGTTCCGTCCTGACGGAGCGCCATGGAGCTGCGGACGCCGGAATGAATGTCAATGACATGGTTCAAACCCTTCGCCATGACCGGAGTGATCCGGGTGCTCCAGCTGCCGTCGCCCAGCTGTCCCCTGTCTCCATACCCCCATGAATAAACCTCGCCGCTGCTTACAAGCGAAGCGGTATGATAGTAACCGGCAACAAGCTTCGGTGCAACCGCGGTGGCTGCGAAGGCTTGCCGGTATCCGAATACCCAATCCATCTGCATCAACAGCAAAGCTATACATAGCAGGATTTTCCCTGAATGCCTTAACATAAATCTCCTCCCTCATTTCATCAGCGCTTATAAACCACAATCCCGGTCGGGACCGTGGTACCAAGGATGCTATCAAATAAATGGAAGGGAAACGATTGACAAACGTTAACTTTTCATCATTTTTTTCATATAATCTAGTTATCTTGACTCAATTTCGAAAAAATAACGTTCGTATATAGCGAGGGTATCTATGAAGTTACTGACTGATTCACCTATTCTGAAAATGAAAATAAGCCTTCCCGGGTTAAAAAAGCATCTCATTCACCGGGATCGGCTTATTCAAGCGATGACAGCAGGCCACAATGGACAACTAACTACCATTATTGCCCCTGCCGGATACGGCAAATCGACACTGCTGGCCCAGTGGGCCCATGGAGCCAACGAGCGATGCGCCTGGGTGTCGCTGGGTGAACGGGATAACGATCCCGTCCGCTTTTGGCGATACGTAACAGCCGCCTTGGCTTCGGTTCTTCCAGAACAGCAAGGAGATCGGCTTATGAACCATACGCATCTGCTGCCAAGCGCCTCGATTGAAAGCTTTCTGGATACGCTGATCAGTGAATTATACGAGGAGCATGAACCCCTCAATCTCATTCTCGAGGACCTGCATAGCATTCACTATCATGCAATCCACGCGGGGATTTCCTACTTGATTGATTACCTCCCTGAGCCTATTCATCTATTCATCTCCTCCCGAACCGAGCTTCCATTCCCCACAATGAAAGGGATGGTTAACCATGAGGTCAACCATATCGGAATGAAGCAGCTGGAATTCACCTCTGATGAAACCGAGCGCTTTTTCCGGCATGAATCAGATAGCAGTCAGCCCCGTCTAACTCCGATGCAGCTGGATGCATTGCTTAATCGAACGGAAGGCTGGATAACCGGGCTCCAGCTTGCTTCGCTTTCCCTGCGAACCGGCAGCGATCTGGAGCCATTCGTCGAAGATATGAAGGGAAATCAACTTCTGATCTCAAAATATCTGTTCCAGGAGGTGATAAGCAGGTTATCTCCCGAAGTACTCACTTTTCTGCTGCAGACCGCAGTCCTGTCGGAGCTTCATCCACAGGTGTGCGATGCTGTAACCGATCTCAACGACAGCCGCCCGATGCTGGAGGAGCTGCAGAAGCTGAATCTGTTTCTGGTTCCACTGGATGAACATCATACCTGCTATCGCTATCATCATCTGTTCTCGCAGTTTCTCCTGGACCTCCTGCTACGTGAAGATAACAGGGAGTGTACGAAGCGTCATCGGCTTGCCGGGCAATATTACGCTTCTGCCGGTTCTATGGATGAGGCCATTGACCATATGTTTGCAGCGCAGGACATTGAGGGGGCCGTGAACTTGCTGGAGCAGCATATGCAAACCGTGCTTGAACGGGGGGAAATTGCTACCTTGCTAGAATGGTTTGACCGCATCCCATCCCCATTCTCGATGAGACTTGAAATGTCATTAGCGCATGCCTTTATCATGGTTCTGGCAGGGGATCTGGAGCGGTCTGAGCGCATGCTCTCCCAGATTGAAGAAACGTGCGCCGCACTCGCGTCATCAAATCGACGGGAGCAGCTCCGAAGCAGCCTCCTGTTCGTGCGTTCCAATCTTGTTTTTCTGAACGGGGACTTCGGCAAATGGTTTGCTTTCAGCGAAGGCATCCTCGACAACGCTATGCCCGACAATCCGATCTACTATCAATTCGATTACAACCGTCAGGAGCCTTACGTAAGACGTACACCGCTTGGCATGAAGGGAGCTCTCTCCGCTGATACGGAGAAGATCGCACATCTGTTTACCGGCGTGCTGGAATCCCATGGATGGGCGCATTCGCTCATGAATTTATATGTAAAGCAATCCTTGTGCGAGGGGTATTATGAATGGAATCGGCTTGCCGAATGCCGTCAACTGCTGGTACAGATTCGAAATGCGCCCCCCGCCAAAGAAACCATGGGTTTGTTCGTGCCGCTTCATATAACCGAAGCCAAGCTGTACGCTGCGGAGGGCAAGTTTCATCTGGCCCATTATGCTCTGGATGAAGCATGGACCGCTGTCCTCGGCAGGAAAGCGAGCCCATGGCTTGCTCCATTAAAGGCTATACGATGCATGCTCTATATTCGGGAAGCGCGTATAACCGAAGCCCGAAAGGAAGCGGCCGCCCTCCCGATTTCCGTCAAGGACCGACCAACCTATAGCCGGGAAACCGAATATCTGGCGTTCGTTCGCCTGTTAGGCAAACAGCGCAGGGAAGCCGAGGCGCTTCACCTCCTGGAGCTGTTAAAACCCCAAGCCGAGCGCGAACAGCAACGATCCAGCATCATCGAGATCACAGGCCTGCAAGCGCTGCTGGAATATCAGCGTGGTCAGCGAAAGCAGTCCCTTCATCTCCTTGGCGACGCATTGCGTATTGGAGCACAGAACGGTTATGTCCGTTCCTTCCTGGACGAAGGAGAGGAGATGTACCAGCTGCTGAAGCTGTATGCAAACCACCAAGGAGAAGAAAGCGGCTTACAGCCGGAACAGCATCAGTTGCTTGAATATGTACGCATCCTGTTGGAGCATTTTCCGGATTATCCCCAAGCGGACCCTTCATCCGCCAAGCTATCCCCGTCTGTTCTCCCGGAACAGCTGAATCGGAATGAAATGAATCTCCTGCATCTGATCCGGCAAGGTGCCGCCAATAAACAGATGGCCGCTGCACTTGGCCTGTCCGAAGGAACAGTCCGGGTATATTTATCCAGACTGTATGGCAAGCTCGGCGTGACTACCCGCACGCAGGCGCTGGTTAAAGCCCAGTCATTAAACCTGCTAGAGGATTGAACGTAACCATACAAAAGAACCCCGGGACACGCGTTCCCGAGGCTCTTTTTTTACTCTATGGATTTCTTACCATAAGACAACCGTCCATCCATCATGAGCTGAAGGATCGTATCCATTTGAATCGATTAACCTTTACGATCGCCACAAAACACTTCAGTATCTGATCGGACTTCAAGCAAATGAATATGGCGAGTGGTGATAAATCGAACACGAACGCGCATAATGCCGAGGAGGGCAGCACGATCAGCCACATAAAAATCAAATCGTTGTAAAGGACAAAGCGGGTGTCTCCGCCGCTTCGCACAATGCCCGTTAATGCCGGCATCTGATAAGCCGTTCCGACTACGGTGATCGACAACACTGTCATGAAATGGAGCGCGAGTGTCTTCGCCTCATCGGATATGGAGTAGAAGCCCAGGACGAAATCCTTAATTACAAACAGCACAGCGCCCGTCAGCAAGCCGAGCAGGATATACAGAATCTGCAGCGTTTTGGCATAGGATATGATTTTGTCCATCAACCCTTCACCGATGGTCTTCCCAATCAGCACAGCCGTTGCGCTGGCCGAAGCGTAAACGATGACTGTCACCATCTGGAAAATCGTAGTCGCAATACTGTTGGC
Organism: Paenibacillus sp. 2KB_20; assembly: GCF_052115765.1. Lineage (NCBI taxonomy): Bacteria > Bacillati > Bacillota > Bacilli > Caryophanales > Paenibacillaceae > Paenibacillus > Paenibacillus sp. 2KB_20. Next base: position 281,774 of record NZ_JBFRHH010000005.1, read on the forward strand.
CGCGATTGCCGATTCTCCCATATGCCCCAGAATGGCAGTTTGTGCCGCCATGGCAAGCCCCCATATCGTGTTCGACAGCAGAATCGGGGAGCCTACGCGAATGTACTGTTTGAAGAGCTCCATATCGAACTGCAGGAAATCCTGCAGCTTCAGCAAAATTTTGCGATCAAATCGTTTAATGTACACCAGGACGATCACACATTCAATGATTCTAGCCGTCAGGGTAGCGATAGCCGATCCGGTCACACCCAGTTCAGGAAAACCTAAATACCCGTAGATGAGGATATAGTTCAGGCAGATGTTGATAATCAGGGTCGATAACGATACCACAAAGCCGATTTTCACCGTTTCCACGCTTCGTAGTGAAGCCAGCAAGGAACTGGTGACGGCAAAGAAGATATAAGAGAAACAGATGATTCGTAAATATTCCACACCTGCGGCTATAACATTCTCTTCCTTCGTAAACAAGGACAGTACCTCATGCGGGAAAAAGAACACGACTATCCATAACACAATACTGAGGAAAATGGCCATGCGCATGCCGATGCTTGCTGCTTTTTTGATGGAGCCTAAATCCTTCGCTCCCCAGAATCTGGACGACATGATGACCAATCCTTCGCATACGCCCATAACTAGCATGTGCAGCAGGAATTGGATCTGGGTCGCGAGGGCAACACCCGATAGGGCCGATTCACTGTATCCTCCCAGCATGACGTTGTCCGACAAATTCACGCCGACCGATATCAGGTTCTGCATCCCGATCACAAGCGTCAGCCAGAAAAAGCTTTTGTAGAACCCTTTTTCGCGAACAAATAAACTCATGTCAGTTAACCTTCTTCGTCTATAAGATGATGAATCTCTAATATGTATGAAATTACACAAATGAACAGAACATTATGAAGTGAAGCATGCTTTCCATAGATTAATAGATTGCTAGAATCAAGACATAATAACATTATAATGTTTTTGCGTTAAAAAACTAGTTATCAAGTTGGAGGACACTGCGAATGCCAGTATTCGAACTTCGACGGCATCTTTAGTGATTCCACAGCAAATCCCCTGTCTATCGTCACATCTCCCCCGCTTGGTCGCGCCAGAGGTTCCCCATCAGTGTCAACTGCGCGTTAAATCGTGGGATTTCCTGACTATGTACAAAACAACATACCGTATATATGATGGCAGTGTATTCCAATCCCAATGATACAGAGGAGAATGTGTATGACCGTGTGGAAATATCCGTTATCCCGCAAAATGATCCAGCGAAGTATGATTGCAGCCCTCTGCGCTGCGCTCCTCATGACCCCGCTTCATGCCTTTGCAGCCGATGAAGCGCCCCAGCCCGAAGCATCTTCCGCTCATCCGGCAGCCAGCACCAAATCCAGCACCTCAGCTCCAGCACAAATCACCGAGAATCTAGGCGGTTCCCTAGCGATCGGGGAGCACCGGCTAATAAGTCGTAAGGAGATCGACCAGAATTGGGATGGCCTCGATCCGGATTACACACCGGAGAAGGCGATCGCCGCTGTTAGAGCACTGCTCTCGGAGGAAGACTTCGAGGCGTTGTTCCCTTACCGGCTAGGCTCGGCGGAATGGTTTAAAATCGCCAATGGCAAAGAATACTATAAAGCCGATCAGACCGACTATTTCTCATACGACAATCTCATCAACGCGGTCGCGGAGGTCTCCAATCTGAAGATCAAGATCAACACGCGGCAAGGAACCCCTTCCGCGCAGGAGATTTACCGATTAGACAAGGACGCCCGCGTTGAAACACTCGTTGTGCGTTCAGCTGACTTCCATTCGGTTGAGAACCTTAACAAAGATATTGAAACCGTTATCATTGATGGCGGCACTTTCCTGAAGGAAGGGTTCAAGAAGGACCGCAAGCGTGAACTGGCCGCCTTCCTCGCCAATCTGTCCCACGAAACGGGCGGAGGCTGGGCTACCGCTCCGGGAGGACCGCTCCGTTGGGGATTGTTCTGGAACGAGAACATCGCCGGCCGGACTGGTGTCAACAAGGATGCTTTCGTCGATCCTGCCAGCGCGGTGCTGTATCCCGGAACACCAGACAAACGCTATTATGGACGGGGACCGATCATGCTCAGCTGGAACTTTAATTACGGCCTGTTCAGTTCCATCATCTATGGAGACAAAAGCGTGCTGCTGGACCATCCGGAGATCGTTGCCGCTGACGGCAAAATCGGCTACATGACCGCCATCCTGTTCTGGATGACGCCGCAGGACCCGAAGCCTTCCGCCCATGACGTAATGGTTGGCAGATGGAAGCCTTCCCCGCTTGAGAAGTTCAGAGGGCTGGGTGATCCCGGCTTCGGTACGACCGTGATGGTCTTGAACGGCCTGGAAGCTAACCTCGGTGAAACCGAGGGCAGCCCGGTGCAGCGCCGCGCCGGTCACTACCGCGATATTACAAGCCGTATGGGCGTTGATATTACCGGGGAGAAAGTGGATACTTTGGGCATGAGACCATTCTGATACGAAACCGCCCAGCGGATGGGTTGAACTAGGTTTGATGGTACCATCTAATAATCGCCCTCTGGCAAGTGGATGTTTATCTGCCTCCACTGTGCCACAGGGCGATTATTTATTTCAGCAGGCTTCATACCAGCCGCTGAGAGATCGCATCGCGCTGAGCCTTCGGTAAACTCTTCAGCACCAAATCATAGGAATGATCAATCATATCCTGGAGGTCCGCTTCCGTTAAGGAGCCATCCACGGTAATGGTATTCCAATGTTTTTTGTTGAGATGATAACCGGGCTGCACCGCGTCATGCTGCTGGCGCAAATTCTCTGCAATCACCGGATCGCATTTCAGGGAAATATGACTAACCTTCTCTCCTGCCGTTATGGTAATCAGGGCAAACATTTTGCCCCCGACTTTCATGACGATCGGAAGCGGGCCGAACGGATAATCCTCGGTTGCAGCTTTCTTCGAAAGACAGTAAGCAATGAGTGGGCTTCGCACCTGGGAATTCTCTCCTTCTAGATCAGATCTATTTGATTATAGTAGATGATGTTTCCCTGTTCAATTCCGGTTTATATTTTGTTCACGCTCCGTTCATATAACTCTTGTATATTGGGACCGATTCAAGATGCAAGGGGGGGAATATCCATTGGTAAAATATAGTAAGTGGCTGATGCGTATCGCGGCAATCTATACACTCTTCGGTGCTTTGATCGGAGCGGACATGGCAGGGAGAAGTAACTACAGCATGGTTGCAGGCCACGCCCATATTCTGGTGGTAGGCTGGCTGACCTTATTTGCCTATGGCCTGTTCTACTACGTGTTTCGGGAAAAACTCAGTTTGAAGAAGACGGCCGCGCTGCACTTCTGGACGAGCATCCTCGGGGGAGGGATCATGCCGCTGGGCATGCTGATGTATTATCAGATGCAGAATACGGCAACCCTGCTGGCCTTTATCATACCGGCGTCGATACTGCTTGTCGCGGCAGCTTTATTTATCATCTTATTGTTTTTCGATAAAAAATTGTTTTCAAGCACATAGCTTGGTTTAAGGCCATCGTGGAGGCTTGCTCTACTTTTTTGGCATATGCTGAACAAAAAAGAGAGAGGTGAGCCTCTTAACAATGAAATATAAAAGCAGTACCATCAAAAGCAAATGGAAGAAAACGAAATGGTTAAACGAAGATTCTTATTTCAGACAATACGTACCGCACACATTGCCGTTTAGTAAAAAAAACCTGAACGCTATGCTGGCGGACTACACTACGGTTTTCTTCAAACCTACGGATGGTTCAGGCGGCAATAACATCATCCGAATCCGCAAAACGGACGGGGGCTACCAAAGCCAGCTGAATACCAAGAAAACGTCATACTCCAGCTCATCTCAATTGTACCGTGATCTGAACCGCTTTGCCGGGAGCAGACCCTACCTGCTGCAAAAAGGAATTCGTCTAGCCAAAAGCAATGGAAAGCCATTTGATATCCGGGTAATGGTCCAGAAGACTAGGCAGGGAGCCTGGGTCAGCACCGCCCTGTTCACCAAAGTCGGCAACCCTAACAAAGTCGCCACCAATTATAATCAAGGCGGCACCATTAGCACGTTCCGCAAGACGATGAGCGGCGCCAATTTCGCCTCGGCCTTCACCCAACAGCTGGAATCCGAGCTCAAAGGACTTGGCGTAGCGGTAGGTAAAAACTTTGACCGCCATTATCGCGGCTTCCATGAACTGGGACTGGATGTAGCCGTAGATTCCAATGGCAGACCATGGATTCTTGAGGTTAACACCAGACCCCAAGTTTATCCGCTCAAAAACTTGAAAGACAAAAGCCTGTACTATAAGGTTCTGTCTTACGGGAAGCAATATGGGCGTACGAAATAAACACGGTAACCCCTTTTCAAACCAAACAAACTGCCGGGCTTCATGCCCGGCAGTTTTGTTTAAAACTTAATGATATTCATATCCCTAATTTCAGCACATCGATTTGACTTCCTAGTCACGATCTGCTAGTTACGACTTGCGAGCTACCACTTCAATCTCAACCAGTCCATCCTTCGGCAAACGGGCAACCTCCACGGCGCTCCGTGCCGGATATGGCTCTGAAAAGAAAGAAGCATATACCTCGTTGACGGCTTGGAAATCATTCATGTCCTTTAAAAAGACTGTAGTTTTGACGATATCCTCCATACCAAAGCCGGCCGCTTCCAGAATCGCCTTCACGTTAAGCAGTGAACGATTCGCCTGCTCTTCTACCGTCGGGGCAAACTGCCCCGACGCATCCATCCCAAGCTGACCGGATGTAAACAGAAGATTTCCGTATTGCACCGCTTGCGAATAAGGGCCTATGGCTCCGGGTGCTTGCTGAGTGGCGATGGTTTTTCTCTCTTGTTGTGTCATGGTGTTCTCTCCTCTTTAGCGCATACGATCACGCATTTATATTGATGATTTCTTGTCTTAATCCAAGAAATATTCATCCTGCATTAATGGACAGATGCTGCACCTGCATCATCCGCATGAGGCTTGTTCTGACTTCCTTTATGCGGATTGTCGTATTCCTTCAACATTTCCTCCTGCTGCTCGGGCGTAAGCTTCGCGATGCCGAACCCGGTAAAACCCCAGATCGTTGCGAAGATAATGCCTGTCCAGCACAATACTGCCCAAGGTAAATAAGATAATGTCGCTACGCCAAGTGTACCGGCCATATAGGCACCTGCTGCCGTCCATGGCAGAATCGGTTCGGTAATGGCAGCGGAATCCTCCACCGTCCGCCCCAGGTTCTTCGGATGGAGACCGCGCCGGATGTAAGCCTCACGGAGCATCTCGCCTGGCATCAGGATGGAGACCTGTCCGTTGCTGGTTACGCCGATCATGGTCAACCCTGTTGCAATCGTAGCCAGGATCAACGAGCCGGTGGAACGCACATGCTTCAAGAGCTTGTCCACAATCAACTCCAGCGATTTGGTCAGCGATATCGTGCCTGCAAACGTGATCGCACTGAAACAGATGAGCAGTGTCCCCATCATGGAGCTCATGCCTCCCCGGTTAATGAGACGCGGAATATCGGCAATGACGGTATTGGGATCAAAGCCGCTAACATGAACCATCGCGATATCGAATCCGCTTACAACCGAAGTCACAACATCATGCAAAGTGAAGCCATGGAATATCATGCCGTTCGCCATGGCCACAAAGGACGACAGCAGCATGACAGGAATCGTCGGTTTCTTGGTGATCGAGCCGTACAGGACGATTAATACCGGCAGGATCAAGAGCAAATTCCAATCGTATATCGTTGTCATCGTGTTCATGATCTCGGTGACCTTCTCAGGAACCCCAACGCTGGATACATGGGTGTTCAGTCCTGTGACCACGTAAACGATCCCCGCCACGAAAAAGGACGGCAGCGTCGTATACAGCAAATGGCCGATATGCTCGTACAGATTAACGCCAGTGGACAAGGCAGCAATATTGGTGGTATCCGAGAGCGGCGAAAGCTTGTCCCCGAAGTAAGCACCCGCTACAACTGCACCCGCCACAGCGGCAAGATTGGCGTCCATTCCGGCGCCAACCCCCATGAAGGCAACCCCGATGGTCCCTGCAGATCCCCAGGAGGTTCCCGTACATACGGATACCACGGACGTAACCAGAAAAGCGGTGATCAACAAAAATTGCGGATCAATAATTTTCAGGCCGTAGTAGATCATCATAGGAATAGTTCCACCGACCATCCACGCGCCGATCATAAATCCGACCACAATCAAGATGAGGATGGCGGGCATGGTTTTCGCAATTTTTTGCGAAATGGATTCCAAAATATCGTTGTAGCTGTATCCCAGCTTAATCGCGATCAGGCCTGCGACAATGGCGGATGCAATAATCAGCGGTTCGGGCGGCAGCTCAAATAATACGTAACCAAGGCACAGCAAAATCACCATCGTAAAAATCGGAAGCAACGCCAGAAACATGGTCGGCTGCTTTATCATTCGTTCCTCTTTTGGTTTAGCCATCATGGATTCCCCCTGGATGTAAATAAGAAAATGTCTATCGAAGTACCTTCTCAGAAGACAGACCGCATATAGCGGAAGTTTTTCTTGCGAGATAAGGATGGTAAGCCTTTGAAGTTTATTCCTTCTGATCTCTTAAACTTTGGTTGTTAACGCTGTAGCGGATAAGCCGCGGCAAGCCGCTCCAGGCCTTCCTGTAATATATGACGCGGCGTGGCGATGTTGACCCTGATGAAGCCTTCACCGCCAGGACCGAAAGAAGAACCGAAGCTAACGCTGACACGCGCCTTCTCCTGAATCCACTCCACCAAATCCTTTTCATGGCAGCTCACGGCCGTACAGTCAATCCACAGCAAATATGTCCCTTCAGGTTCGATCACGGCCAGCTCTGGCATATGATCAGCTATGAATGTTTGGGCATAAGCCATGTTATCTTTGATATAAGCACGAAGTTCCGTTAACCATTCATCACATGCTGTGTATGCGACTTCCAGCGCAGGCACGGAGAAGAATGTAGGATTATGAATTCCGGCCTGCAGCAGACCGTGCTTAAACTGCCCTCGCAGCTCATCATTGGGAATGATGATATTAGCGATTTCGAGACTTGCCAGGTTAAAGGTTTTGCCCGGTGACGTACAGATAATGGAACGATTCGCAACCTCTTCGGACAGCTTCGCAATGACGGTATGCTCGTGTCCCTCATGAATGAAATCAGCATGGATATCATCGGACACAATCAGTGCGTCATACTGGATACAAAGCTCCGCCATGCGTTCAAGCTCATCCTTCGTCCATACGCGGCCAACCGGATTGTGCGGTGATATGAGCAGGACCAGTTTAACCCCTTCCCGCATCCGCCGCTCCATATCTTCAAAATCTATCTCGTATCGCCCGTCCGCTAGCCTAAGCGGACTTTCAACCAATACCCGATCGTTTAACGTAACCGCTTTCGCAATAGGCTGATAAACAGGTGTATGGACAAGAATCCTATCTCCGGTCTCCGTAAACTTCTGTATAATGACCGAAACGGCTTGAACAATGCGCGGACAAAATACGATCCATTCGGGCTCGACCTGCCAGTCATAGGCTTTATCAAGCCAAGTGCGGACAGCTTCGAAGTAAGGCGGGAACGGATCGGTATATCCGTAAATACCGTGACGTGCGGCCTCCGCGACCTTATCCACCACCATTGGCGGTGCTGGCAGATCCATATCCGCCACGGAGAGAGCGATCATGTCGCTCCCCATGCTCTGCGCCATCCCGTCCCATTTTGCACTGTTCGTGCCAAACCGGCTGACCACCTTGTCGAAATTAAATGTCATGATGTCACCTTCCATTGTCTCAGGATGCAATGCATTATTATTCGGTTGACAGCCGCTTATTTCAGCTTCTGCAAATAGCGATACACGGTAGGCTCCGATATGGATAAAGCCGCGGCAACCTTGGATACTCCGCCCTTCAGCAGAAATACCCCCTGCTCATTCAATTCCTTCACAATCTCGATCTTCTCGTTAGAAGATAAACGGTCCGCCGGAATGCTGATTTTGCTAAGGACGGTCTGGACGATATGCTGCAGCAAATCGTCCACGTTCCCCTGCAGATATTCGGTGGACGGTTTCTCCTCCTTGGATGCATCAAGAGCTGCTGGCGGCGTCAGCGATCCTCCCTGCAAAATGCTATTGATCCAGTCGGCCGCAACCTCCATATGCGTAATGTCGATGTTTAGGCACATCAGACCGACCAGCTCGTCGCTGCCGTTTTTAATAAAATACGTCGAAGATCGAAAAGTCTGACCACGGGCGCTGGAAGCTTTGTAGTTCGCGATGAACTGCTCTTCTCTGTAGGCCTCAGCCTTCAAAATTTTCAATACGAGGTCTGTGGATGCATCGCCGACCCGGCGTCCGCTAATATGGCCATTCTCGATAAAAATGATGGAGCGTTCCGGATCGCTGATATCGTGCACAACCACCTCGCATTGAGGTCCGATGATCGCCGCGATAAAAGAGGCAATCGGAAAATAGCTTTCAAGCAGCTGCTGGTTTTCATTCATGAAGAGCTTCTCCCTTCTCTGTTACGCCATTAATTATTTCTGATACGCCATCATTTGTTATGGATATCATCCCTTAAGATATAATAATTAATTATCATGATAATATTATATTATAATAATAAAACGTTTTCAATGCTTTTGTCTAAAAAAGTCGAATGCTTCTCAAAACACTCTTCAATGGACCATTACAGTTCGCCTTATGACAGAATTTTGGGTTAAATGCTATAAAAAAGGCTCTTCGCGGGCGGTCCGGTATGACCGCTCGCAAGAGCCTTTTTGCAACCATATGAGAACGCGTAGTATCCACGTTCTAGCTGCATATGTTTCCTATGTTTTAGCTAACCATTTCGTGACTAACGCCGTTACGATTCCCTGCCAGCTTGCTGCTGCAGGTCCCGCCATACTTTCTTGTTGCTGTATTGTTTCTCCGTGCTGATATCTTGTCCAAACCATGCCGGCGGCACAAAGCCGTCTGCGGCTTCCATGGAAGGAAACTCTACCTCCAGCACCAGCAAGTGAATCTGCGCATAATCGTCGATTTCGATGATCGTGTTCCCTAAGCGGGCGGTCACCCGTCTCTTGGTCAGCGGAATCGCGCCATGCGCCTTCACCACTTGCTCATAGAGTCCTTCGGAAATGGCGAACTCTATTTCCTCCCTGGCAATTCCCCATCCTTTTTTGAACGTATGAGTGAATTCAACCTGACCCGATTTCAGATCCGTTATTTTGCGGACCCGAAGCTCCTGATTCCCATCCAGCGCCAAATACGTCTGCTCGATGAACTGCTCCTTCTCGACCACGATGGTTCCTTCCGATATCAACTCTTCCGGATAAACCTCCAAAAGGTATTTGCGTTCGATTTCAATCGCCATAATTGTCATATCCTCCAATCGATGATCCCATCTGTGCTGATTCCATTATAAGGATCGATCACCGCAGCGACAAACAAAAACGATAGAAGGGATGCGTGGGGGCACCCTTCTATCGCTTCGTTTTCATCTTACTTTATCAATTTCTATAAGACTTGATCACCTGCGTGTGCATACCTTCGTGATACATGCTGAACGTAAGAAACTCGCCAACGGTTTGGAACGTCACGGGACCGATGGTCAGCGGATGAGCCGAAGCCTGGTCGAGGCGATTCGAGAAGGTTTCACGGATCCGGGTCGTTTGCTCCTGCAAAAGCTCTACCAGTTCGGAAATCGCAGGCACCTTCGACGTCCAATCGGCAGGTTTAGTTCCGGTTGCAAACCATGCCTCGAATCCTTCCGGAATACGGGGCTGCTCGCCCGCCGTTGCAAAAGCAAACTGCTCATGCACGGTGTAGATATGGCCCAGGTTCCAGCGAATGCTATTCGCAAATCCTTCCGGGATGATATCAGCCTCTTGCTCCGTTACATTTTCTACCGACTTTAAGGTCGCTCCTCTGGCAAAATCCAATTGATTAAAAATCGCTTCATTCATAAGACAATCCCCCTTCCAAATGGTTCGTAACTATCCTATCGTAATATTCAGCCTATCGCAAGGAGTCCTAAGGCATTTTGCACAACCTTTAGCATTTGTCCACAAACCGCTTCATCGATTAGACTAGAGGATATAATATAGTAAAGGCGATTGCGGGATCATGTTTATACTATAGGAAATCTATACATAAAGGAGTGGATCAAGATGAACTACCGCCGTCTTGGCAACAGCGGACTGAAAGTTTCGGAGCTCGGTCTTGGCACGAACGCTTTTGGCAAAAGAGCCGATCAAGAGACATCCACCCGCATCATAGACCATGCACTGGACCATGGCATCAATTTCATCGATACCGCCAATATTTACGCAGGCTCGGAATCCGAGCGCATCATCGGGGAGGCGCTTGCCGGCAAACGCCATAACGTCGTATTAGCCACGAAAGCCGGACTCGTGAACGGCCAAGGGCCGAACGAACGCGGTTCCTCCCGCTATCATCTGCAGCAAGAGCTGGAGAACAGCTTAAAGCGGCTGAAAACCGACTATGTGGACCTGTATCAGATTCATACGTTTGACCCGAATACGCCCCTTGAGGAAACCTTGCGCACGCTGGATGACATGGTATCGGCGGGAAAGGTCCGATATATCGGCGCTTCCAACTATGCCGCCTGGGAAATCATGAAGGCGCTTGGGATCAGCGAGCAGCGCGGATACGCCCGGTATGTATCCACCCAAACGAGTTATTCCCTGGCCGACCGTACGCCGGAGCTGGAGCTTGTTCCCCTCTGCCTCGATCAGGGCGTTGGCATCATCCCGTATTTCCCGCTGGCCGGCGGCATTCTCACTGGCAAATACGGTCAAGGCGCAAGCACGCCCTCCGGCTCCCGTGCGGAAACGGACCCTAACTTCAACCGCTTCCTGGAAGATCGCAATCTGAAGCTCGCACAGCAGGTCAGCCAGTTGGCTGCAGAGCATGGTCATTCCCCGAGTGCCCTGTCCTTAGCCTGGCTGATGAATCGTCCTGCCGTCTCCACTGTCATTGTCGGAGCTACGAAAACCGAGCAGTTGGATGATAACCTGAAGAGCCTGGATATTGAGATCGATGAAGCACTGGGTTCCAGCCTGGATGAAATCAGCGACGACTTTGTTTATGCCAAGCCGTTCGCGACTTATCGGCTGGGGTAAATAGCGTTATTTCAAATAGAAGAGCTGCGCCAGGAATGAATTCCTTTTGGCGCAGCTCTTTTTTTCTATATTCGACAAGCCTTTATTTAGACGGCACATCACCAATCATCCCTGATGCTGAGAGCATCCGCAGAAGCATGATTGCCGTTTCCGCCCGGGTCATATTACTGTGCGGCCTCAGCTTGCCATCATAACCGCTCATGATTCCACTTCCGACCACATCCGCTGCAGCCGCCTTCGCCCAACTTGCCCATTCGGCACCGTCTTGGAAGGAATCTAGCGCAGCATCCGAATCCAAGCTACCGGATATCGGGGCAACCCCTGCGATTTTTAGGGCTCTTGCGACAATGACCGCAGCCTCCTGCCTCGATATCAGGTTATCCGGCAAGAAGGTGCCGTCGGCATAGCCGTGAATAAGTCCACTCTTGCTTGCCGCCGATACGGCCCCCAAGTACCAGTCCCGGGAAGTTACGTCTTGAATTGTGCTGGTGCTTCCCTGCTCTGTTAAACCGAGTGTGCGAACCATCATGGAGACGAATTCCGCACGGGTGACTGGTGCATCCGGATGGAACCCGGCAGCATCTCTGCCGCTTACAATAAGGCGTGAGGCCATCTCGTTCACCGCTGCCTCGGCCCAATGGCCTGTCATATCCGGTAATCCTTCGGTATGGCTGACCAAGGCATACGTACCATTATTCAAACCTTGGATGATAGCGTACGTTTTGCCTTCACGTGTTGCCAACCGGGTTGGCGCGTGATGGACGTTTCCTTTTTCGTCCAAAAACACGGCGGTTGTCACGACTTTCGCGGCGGATTCTTCTTGAAGGGGAATCTCGAGCACCACGTAAGCAGAATAGGAATCTCCGCCCAACGGCTTCCCTTGATCATAGGCTATAATCCTAACATCAATGAAGCCATAAGTTGTACCAAGATCATTCGCATTCCCGGTTTGCTTCAGCTTTGCGCTGAGCGCTATTTCGCTTTTGGTAAGTACAAGATGAAGTGTTCCTTCTTTTGTTGCCGCAGCTTTGCCGAGCTGTCCTGAAATAGCCTGAGCTGGAATACGGGCGCTGCCTGCCGAGGTCTCGAATTCGATCATCGCGCTGCTTCCTTCAAGCGCTTTTGCGGACTGGTTGTCCAGGACCAGCACGGCTTGATCGAGATCGTCCGTGGCGTGAAGACGCACAATCGGTCGACGGTTCTTCTCTTTGATCAGCAGTGATTGCAGTCTATCTCCGTTCACCTTGACAGTCAACACGGCCTGCCCATTCTTTTCTTTCGTTAACGTTGATGATATCATGCCGTTCTGTAATACATCATTTATATACGACGTTACGCGGCTGCTCTCTGTGGAGCTCTGCCCCGAACCTGACCCTTGACTTGCTTGGGAACCCTCACCACCGCTTGGTCCTTGACCTCCAGGAGAGTCAGATCCACCGCCTGGCGTACCAGGATGGGGTGGATTCCCAGGTTCAGGCTCAGGGGAAGCGGCTGCCTCTCTGTTCACGTCCACCGTGTATGTCTTTGTCGTCCCATTCTGAGCCGTAACCACGAGATGAATGCTGTTACTTCCTACTGCTAGGCTGACCGGATCTGACGGCTGCCCGGCGGATACGGCCTTGCCGTTCATCGTCACCTTTGCCTGAGGATCGGAAACGCTCGGCGTTATGCTGATCTCCGTTATACGGTTTCCAACCTGGCTAATGTAGCTTGTGACAGCAGGGTTGAATGCCGGAGCGAGCGTTCCATGAGATAATGCTAATCCGCTTAAATCCGCATCGCTCGGAACGGGAATCTCAGCACCGGCCGGCCTTGCGCTCACTTCTTCTGAAAATGCGCTGGAGCCCCCATCATTTCCTGCTTTAACCGCAAAATAATACGTCGTTCCATTCAGTAAATCACCTGCTGAATACGTAGTATCCGTGACCGTTGCGATCGGTGCTGTTCCATATACGCCGGATTCCGTCCCGGAATAAATATCGTAATAGGTAGCCCCCGTTACGGTAGACCATTGCAAGGTCACTTCACCATCTCCAGCTCTAGCACTCAAGCTTGCAGGAGGCGGCGCTGAAACAGATTCTTTTTCCGTTATAAAGCTCCAATCTTGAGGACCCTTCATGCCTTCATAGAGGTTGCCTGCAGCGTCTTGAAATGCATCCTCCTCTATCTCTACATAATAACGCGTAAAGTACGACAGACGTTGAGACAGACTTACCGCTACCTTCTCATCGACCACCCTGACATGAGAACCGTCTGTCACTTCGATCGACTCGATCTTGTGATGGTCCTCCGCCCTCATAATCGATATGTACTTGCCACTAACTCCGGTTACGGGTTCATTGAACTTGAATTCAAGCTTCGTTTCGATCGACACCTCATCAGCCAGATTCGCAGGCGTCCGATCCACTACGACAGGCGAATCCGCATCGATCCATTTGGCATACAGCGTCAGGTTAGCCAGAATCGGTGCCGAGAAATCAAATGGAAGCTGGAAGGATTGATCCATATACCATCCCCCGAAGGCATAACCGGGTTTCACTGGATCGACGGGCTGGGTTACGGTCGTAGCATAAGGGACGACCGCCTCCACCACGGGCGAACCCCCGTTGCTGTCAAACGTCACGGTTTTTGGGAAATAGATCGAGAAATGAACCTGAGTCTTATTCCCAGCACGGTCGGTTACGACGAGGTTAAATACCCCTTCCGTGTTTACCTTGTCTCCGCTCTGGAACGCTTGTTGATTGAGCGTCGCGTTCCCTTCATTAAAGAAGATTTGCCGCTCCCGATCATACTGGCCTCCATCTGCCACGCCTGTAACCAAAGGTGCGGTTTGGTCGATCTCAAAATCGGCCTTGACCGTTTTGCCGCGAGGCGACTCGACGACCAGCTTATACTGGCCATCTTTGCGGATGGTCGTGCCGCTGACAAAAGGCTGCCCGTCCAGCGTTCCCGTGCCATTGGTATAAACGGGCGTCACTTCGTGATTATAAAGTCCTCCATCGGTTACTCCACTTATCGTCGGCTCAATCTCCGTAACGTTAATGTTAACGATGGCTGTGCCACTGCTCTTATTATGATTGCTCGCTATATATGTAAAAGAATCTGTGCCAACAAAATCGACATCCGGTGTATAAGTAAACGAGCCATTCTTATGAAATGTTATCTTTCCATGAGCAGGCAGATTCAATATTTTGGCTGTCAGAACATTGGAATCATTACTCATCACCCCAGGGGACGGTACCGTTAATGGTGTGGAGACAGCTGTTGTATATTGATCGGAAACACTTACAGGCTGAACTTGCTGCAGGGTTGGAACGTATCCGTAATGGGATACGTAATACTGCGTCAAAGGTTTGCCTCTCAGATCAGGAATTCCAAAGGTTTGATTCGGAGTTCCCCCAAACTTGTTGCCGATTAACTCATAAAATGCCCTATTCGCTGCAACATTTACAAGCTTGCCATCCGCCTTATAGGATGCTAGCCCAGGGATTTCCAAAGGAAAAATGCGTATCTCGCCAGCATACACCTCACCAGCGCTGCCTGGATGTATCCCGGCCTTGGCGGCGAAATACCGGATGTTGGGCTGCACAGGGTTAATCTGCGGTAATTTAAAGCTACCCTGCCAGTCTTGGCCGAATGTAGTACCGTACACACTGTATAGAGGATTAGAATCACTTAAAGCGGTGCCATTAGTCGTCACCCAATTATCATTCATCTCCATGTTGTAGGGAAAAAGTCGAAGCTCCCCCAGCATCGTATTGTAGGTCAAGCCACTGCTGCCTCTCGGATATAATCCCTCAGCCGCGATATAGTATCCCATGCCCGGCACCGGTTCTTCCTCCCGTAAATCAGGCAATGCAAACGTCTTGCTGCCATCTCCGCCAAAGTTGTTGCCCAATAGAGTATACAAAGCCGAATTTTCCAGACTTATCGTTAACACTTGCCCTGCACAGTATATCCACCCTTCGGGACCGTTCTTGTAAGGAAATAGACGGATCTCCCCCAGATATTGAGCGTCTAGAAGATTAGCCCTAACCGTCTTCGGAGACGCGAGCACACCCAGTACAACCTCTAAACCTATTAGAATGGACAACATCACCTTCAACCATTTCGCGGATGCTATTCGCCTTCGTGTTTGCATATTGCTGCTTCTCCCCCTAATACATTTGTCCTATTTCAGTAATATAATACTAATGAGTAGTATAACATTACTAGAAAGTATTATAAATGGTAGACGATATAATTCAACAAGAAAATGTCTTCTAAAAGAGGGATTCATTAGCCAGAGAGACACGCAAAAAAGATGGCCCCTGAACCGAGTCAGAAGCCATCTTATATACATCTTTCTACCTGTCCTCGGATTCTCTTATTCCCAAGGATCCATGCGATAAACGTCTTAGTTCTTAGTCGATTTACTTCCCTATTTCAAAATCTCTTCAATGCGAGTTTGAACCTCTTCGCTGAGCTCAATGCCGGATGCCTTCGCGTTCTCGCTAACCTGCTCCGGACGGCTTGCGCCGACAAGCGCACTGGCTACGTTCGGCTGGCGCAGAATCCAGGCAAGCGCCAGATTGCCTACGGATACTTCAAGCTCTGCCGCAATCTTCTCCAGCTCGCGAACCTTCGCGATTTTCTCCTCGGTAATGCCTTTACGCATCCATTCCAGCTTCGCGGCACGGCTGCCTTCTGGAATATCGGAAGCTGAGGTATACTTGCCCGTCAACAGACCTTGCGCCAGCGGAGAGAATACGACCTGCCCAATGCCGGAACGCTCGCTCAGCGGAATGATTTCCTTCTCAATGTAACGTTCAAACATATTGTAGATGGGTTGATTGACCACGATGCGGTCGAGCAGGTAACGATCCGCTACCGTCAACGCTTCTGCTATTTGCGATGCCTGCCACTCGCTGACGCCGACATAGAGTACCTTGCCCTGGCGGACAAGGTCGTCGATCGCGCGAAGCGTCTCGTCAAGTGGCGTTTCCGGATCATGGCGGTGGCAGTAGAAAATATCCACGTAATCATGACCAAGCCGCTTCAAGCTGGCATGTGCCTGCTCCATAATGTGCTTGCGGGACAAGCCGCGATCGTTCGGGCCATCGCCCATAGGCCAAAATGCCTTTGTCGCCAGCACGTAAGACTCGCGCGGATACGCTTTCAGGGTTTCGCCAACCAACTCTTCGGCTGCACCTTTCTCATATACATTCGCCGTATCAAAAAAGTTAATGCCCAGATCATAAGCCGTTTTAATTGCGTTAACCGCATTCTCGCGTTCAACATAACCACCGTATGTAAGCCAGCTTCCCAAGCTGATCTCACTGACCTTGAGACCTGTCCGTCCTAATCTTCTGTATTTCATGGTAACTCCTCCTTCAATAGAATTACTTGAATGCTACATTTGCTATTTTAAAGTAGTTCCTATTCTCAGGGAAGAAGTGAAATGTTCTTCACTATATTATAAGAAGGATAGCTGATATACTTGAGTATAGTTAATAGAAAACCGGAAGGAGCCTACCGTTATGGGAAATAAATCGAGCAGTTACATACCGAAAACTCCCGAACATATCGAATGCAATATCGAAAAAACATTGCTGGTCTTAGGCGGAAAATGGGCATTTCTCGTCATCCGCGAGCTCTTTGGCGGCACGAAACGATTTGGCGAGCTGCAGCGGCAAATCCCGAATGTCAGTCCGCGGGCTCTGACCACGACGCTTCGCCATCTGGAGGAACAGGGCGTGCTTGAACGCGAAGTATTCCCTACCGTTCCGGTTACGGTGGAATACACGCTGACACCCAAAGGCATGGACCTTCATGTCATCTGCAAGGAAATGAAGCTGTGGGCGGCTCGGTGGACTTGAATTCAATGCCTGACAGCGTCTGGCAAACGCCGGGCTCGGCGGTTACGGTTAGCTCAAAAATAAAGCAGCGGCGGTTCCCTTTGAACGGAATCCGCCGCTGCTTTTTAAAGCTTGCTATTTTTTTATGATTGTAGATTTCATTTAATCGTTATTGTTTTGATTGCCGCGGGATTCTCCGCCCTTGCGGCCGATTTCCTCATAGAATTCCTACACCCTTAAAAATGATAAAAGCCGCGACCCGCGCGGCTTAATCACCCTATTTACGTCAGATGCGCATACGCCTCCGCAGCCGCATGCAGATAATAAGCCAGCCCCGTTTGCTGCTCCTCCAGCATCCGGAGATGAAAGTCATCATTCAGGAAAAACTTCGTTTGACCCGCAAATTCCGCAGCCGTAAAGGCGTGGCCCTGCTCATTCATAAACTGCAGATGATCCCGAATCGAATCCCGTACTCGCACATCATCGTGTTTGATCCCCGTTTTCAACGCATTTGCCATGTCTGCCATAAAGGCAGCCGCTTCCCTTGCCTGCTCGTTCATGCTTGGCACATCAACGGGTTCACCCTCGAGCAAATCCACATCATACTGCTCTTTCAGATGCTCATTTTGCTCTGCTAAGGCTTCCTTCCATTCTTCTTCGCTCTCAAAACCTTTGAATAATTCCCGAGGCTCCATGCGCTTGCCCTCCTCCGTACTGGTTAAGGATGTTCTTAAGGTTTTCAGAATCGTATCCAATCGATCTGCGCGATCCATCAGCTGCTTCTCCTGTTGTAACAGCATCTTCCGCCGTTCAGGGGCCTTCTCCATCAGTGCCTTGATTTGGTCCAACGAAAAATCCATTTCCCTGTAAAACAGAATGTGCTGCAATCGCTCCAGCTCGGCAGTACCGTACAAGCGATAACCCGCTTCACTGATCTCGGCAGGCAAGAGCAGGCCGATTTTATGATAATGATGCAGCGCTTTGATGGTCACCCCGGACAGCTCCGAAACCTCTTTTACCGTGTATAACATACGCTGGTTCCCTCCTTCGACTTCCAGTCTAAGGTCTCCCCTTGGAGGAGAGTCAACCGGCTCATCCGACCGGAATATATCGACTTTCCCGAATCGTTTTTCCGGGAAAATATGATTTTTGTTCATTATTTTGCTAGAATGGTCAATTATGCAGTTAGTAAAACAGAAAGGATGTTATAGGAACTATGAAAAGGAAATGGTTAAAATACACCATGCTCTTATTATCCGTTGGAATCTTGGGGATTATCTCGTACTATACCTACGCTATTATACAATTCTCAAACCAAATTTCGACCGCTTCGAATTCGGCGGAGCAGGCGGATACTTCGGGCGCCGCGTCGGAGGAAATCATCGAGATACCCAAGTGGGAGGGTAAAGAACGCATTAATATTCTCCTGATTGGAGGAGACTCCCGGGGAGACGATGCCGGCAGATCCGACACCATGCTGGTTGCCTCCATCGATCCTGTCACGAAAAGAGCTCATTTATTCTCGATTTTGCGAGATACCTATGTGGACATCCCCGGCCATGGCAAAGGACGGCTGAATTCGGCATTTGCTTACGGCGGAATCGAGCTGACCAGACAAACCATCAGCGATTTGTTGGACATGCCCATACATAAATATGTTTACACCGATTTTGTCGGATTCATAGCCCTGGTCGACGCCATTGGCGGAGTCGACATTGAGGTGGAGAAAGATATGTATTACACAAGCAAAGCGGACAAGCATATGTACGACATCGATTTAAAGCAAGGGCTTCAGCACCTCGACGGCAAGATGGCGTTGCAATACGTCCGGTTCCGGCACGATGCAAGATCCGATTTTGCCCGTACGGAACGACAACGGATTCTCATGACGGAAGTCGCCAAGAAGATGCAGACCACAGGCTCTTTGTTCAAGCTGCCCAGCATCCTGGATTCAATTGCGCCATACATCGAAACCGACCTAAGCCCCAAAGAAATGCTGAAGCTGATGGCTCTCGGTTTTGATGTAAATATGGATAAAATCGACCAGCAGCAGCTTCCGCCGTTCTCACTGCTGACAAACGAGAAGGCCGGACGGGCACAAGTGCTCGGCGTAGATAAAACGAAACTGCGGCAGTATGTGAAGCAGTTATTCGAAAATGACGCTGCTCAATAAAACAGCAATCACCAGAAAGAGGGCGCAGCCCTCTTTTTTGCGTTAAACTTCCTAGATCGTTCGTGGACGCTCATGCAATAAATCCGATGGGGCGCTCCCCGTGACTCGTTTATAAATTCTATAAAAGTAGGAGAGGTCCTGATATCCGAGAAATACGGCAATCTCCTGTACCGTCAGCTGCGATTCCGTTAACAAATACACTGCCCGTTTGATCCGCTGGGCGTGCACGTACTGGCTGATGGTCTGCCCCGTAACACTCTTAAAGAGTACCGCTGCGTAATTGGGGGTTTTGCCGATGGCATCGCCCAGCTCTTCTTTCGTTATTTTCTCACGGTAATGCCGCTCAATATAAGACTTCATCCGTTCCACATGCAAGTGCTTCTCCGGCGTGATCACGCCCTTGTCCAGCTCACGACTGATATAAATCAACACTTCTGTCAATAATGCTTCTATCATCAAGACATAATAAGATGGGCGTTCCTGCCACTGCTGATGGATCACCTTCAACCGTTCGCGGATCAACTCATAACAGCCGGGTTTATGTTTTAAAGCTTCTTCTCGTTCAAGCACCGATAATCCCGTCGATAACTGGTCTGTCCACTCAACGGCAATTTGCGTGTGCGTCACGGTAGGGATGCTTTTGCCATAATACGGAACATCGGCTGGAATAAGCAGCAACTCACCTTTCTCCATAATCTGCTTATCGCCATTCACCCAATATACACATTTTCCATATGTCACAAGGCTTAAGCGCCATGCTCGCTTCTCATGGTCAGCTTCTTCATACCAATCGACACCGCTAATTTGTTTTACTTCTACCGGAGTGATCATAACCCACCTCAAATACGATACTATAATCCATTCATTGTACTATAGTTCATATCATGATTCGACAAGACAGGCTACAATGTGATCATTAGGGTAGTTTGAATGAGCTCGAATGCTGCAAAAAAGCTGAAGAGTGCAAATACAAAGGAGGAACAAACAGCCATGCTAAAAACCAAAATCATTTGTACGATGGGACCCGCATGCGATTCCATTGAGCTGTTGAAAAACATGATTCAGGAGGGAATGACCGTTGCCCGCTTGAATATGGCACACGGAGAGCCGGAAGATCACGTGGCCCGTATCCGGAATGTTCGCCAGGCCGCATCCGAATTAAACACGTATGTACCCATCATGATGGACATTAAAGGACCCGAAGTACGGATCGGCAAGCTGAAAGAGGCTTCCTGCACGCTCAAACCAGGTGAGGAACTGATCCTGACTACCGAAGAAATTCTGGGAGACGCCCAGCGCATCTCGGTCAATTATGCCGAGCTGAATCTAGTCGTGAAACCGGGCGACCGCATCTTGATCGATGACGGCCTCGTAGACCTGAACGTTCTCCGTGTCGACGGACCGGACATTCTTTGCAAAATCATTAGCGGCGGCGTGCTTAAACCGCGTAAAGGCGTCAACCTCCCTGGAATCAAAACGACACTTCCTGGGGTCACCGAGCGTGACGTCATGCATATCGGCTTCGGTCTGGAGAACAACATCGAGATCATTGCCGCTTCTTTCGTGCGCCATGGCGATAATATCCGCGAAATCCGCAGCATTCTGAAGGAACGCGGCGCAGAGCATGTGCAGATCATCTCCAAGATCGAGAATGAGGAGGGCATGCAGAACCTGGACGACATCATTGAAGCCTCCGACGGCATCATGGTTGCCCGCGGCGACCTTGGCGTCGAAGTGCCGATCGAAGAAGTGCCTATGATGCAAAAAGAAATGATCGATAAATGCAACCTGGCCGGCAAACCGGTAATCGTGGCAACGCATATGCTGGAATCGATGCAGGTCAATCCCCGCCCGACCCGCTCCGAGGTGAGCGACGTGGCTAACGCGGTGATCCAGGGTGCTGACGTGGTCATGCTGTCCGGAGAATCCGCCGCGGGCAAATATCCGGTAGAATCCGTGCGTACGATGGCGGCAGTTGCCCGCCGCGCCGAAACGATGATCGATTATAAAGACCAATTCGCTTTCAAATCCAGACAGCAAGTAGCCGATATTACCGAGGTTATTAGTCAGGGTGCGGTTAGCTCCTCCCTCGTGCTGAATGCCAAAGCTATCATTACGTCAACGGAGAGCGGATTTACGGCGCGGATGATTTCGAAATATCGGCCACAAGCACCAATTATCGCGGTTACACAGCATGAAGAAGTGCTGGCCAAAATCTGCTTGCTCTCCGGCGTCATTCCGGTAAAAGGCGACAAGGTCACAACGACGGACGAAATGTTCGAATCCGCTACTCGCAATGCCATCAAGACAGGTTACATCGAAAAAGGCGACATTATCGTATTGTCTGCAGGCGTGCCGATCGGTCAATCCGGTAACACGAATCTGATTAAGGTTATGCAAGTGTAACGGGTACTCTGAAAAAAGATCTCTTCGTAAATATTTTCGGTGCCAATCCATCCCTCTGGGCATATAACTAATTCAGAGGAATCAGCGCGAAGAATGAATTATCGCTGCCGTAATGGATGAACCGAGCATGTTATCGGGAGGTCTTACAAATATGCGTATACCGTATCATTCCATGGAGGACCAGTGGCAGCAGCCTGCCGCCCTTCATGATAAGCAAGCCCATAGCTATACAAGTCCGTACCAGATCCTCTTCCATTGGAACCGCCTGGACTGGAACTTCCCGAATGCTGCGATGAAGCAGCGATTCGAGGAGCATCAGTATTGGAAGCATTGCATGCCCGCAGGTGTCAAAGTGGACCTAAAGGGACGCTTCTATGTATCGGTTCCGCGCTGGGCGGAAGGGATTCCCGCTACGCTGAACACCATTGTAATGGTGAACGGCAAGCCCGTACTGGAGGCTTTTCCAAGCTGGGAGTGGAATACACCAGGGGATGTGCGAAAGCTGCAATCCGTCCTTGGCTACGAAATTGATGAGCATCATCGGATGTGGATTCTGGATCAAGGAAAAATCGCATACGATACTTCGCCCGAAGGCTCGCAAAAACTGGTCATCTGGGATCTGAACGCTAACCGCCTGCTCGATTCCATTGTCATTCCGGATGATATTGCCCCTCCCCGAACGTCGTTCCTGAACGACATCGTGGTGGATAACCGAAACGGCTATGCCTATATCACCGATTCGGGCTCCGGCTGGCCGGACCATCCGCTGTATGGCGGAATTATCGTCTACAATATGAGAACGAAGACATTTCGGCGCGTCCTCGACAGTCATTACAGTACGCAGGACGTGCCCCGATTCCGGTTTGAGATTGATACCGAGCCGGTATACCGCGACAAGCCGATCCGGATCGGCGCCGACGGCATAGCATTATCCGCGGATCGCGGAACTCTATTCTACTGCCAGGTAACGGGGCGCAATCTGTACGCTATCGATACAGGACTGCTGCGGAATTTCAATATTCCCGATTCAATCATCCGGAATTCCGTTCAGACCCTAGGCAGCAAAGGAACGACAACCGACGGCATGCATGCCGACAATCAAGGCCATATATTCTACACCATGCTCGAAGGCAAGGGGATCGGTTACTATTCACCGTACACTCGCTCGTTCAACAAGCTGCTGTCCGACGACAGGATGCTGTGGGTAGACGGGGTGGCTTTTGATCAATGCGGCTCCATCATCTTCAACAACAACCGCCTGCACCGCATGTTTGAAGAGCCGCAGCAGATCGACTGGGACGATCCTTACAATCTGATCATATGGAGAGCCTACATCGGGCAGGACGTGAAGTCGTACTTATATGGTTGAGGGGTGTGAAAAAAAAGGGTTAGGCAGATCGGGCACTCATGCCCTCTGCCTAACCCTTTTGTATTATAGCTGCAACGCCTGCCGCAACCATCATCAGGCGGAAACCTTGGAAGATCTCCTCAGGACGTACAACAGCCCAGCTGCGGTCATGGCCGCCCAGGTACCGTTGACCGAACGGACAGCAAAGCTCTGACCCACAGAACAGCCAGCATGCCTGAGTCGTATGCTGCTGCAAGTACATGCGAAGCCTACAGGATCCTCTCAATCGCGGCTGTGCAACAGACTGCGGTCTCAATTATAGCGGGTTATCTTTTCTGAAATCCCCCTCCTGGGGTATGGACAAGTAGAACAATCAAAAGAAAGCCTGATCCATCCCAGGCTTTCCAAGTGATCAGTTAGAAGAATATTGAAATCCCGACAGCAACCAGCAGAACCCCGCTAATGACGGTCCCGAACTGGCCGAGGGAATAGGAACCGATGCGAATATTTTTGAGACGCAATCCTAAGGCGGTCCCTCCCCATACGCAGATAAGGCTTCCCGCAGCAGCAAGCAGGGAAATGCCTAGCGGTGGAAATCCGAGAAGCCCTGCTCCGACACCATTGGTTAACGCATTGGCTGAAAGCGCAATACCGAGCATGATGGCTTCCCCGATGCCTATACTTGAAGTGACGTTCGGATCGTTCGTGCTTTTGGCCAGAAGCACGATACGCAGACCGATCAAGAACAAGAAAATAGCGCCTAACACGGCCGGCAGCACTCCAGGAAGTATAGAGGACAACCACAGTCCAAAATAGATTCCAGCCATGCTGAAGATAAATCCAATCAACGCAATTCCCATGTTCGTGATAAACGGCATCCGGATGTTCCGGATGCCATAAGCCAGCCCTGCCCCCAAGTTATCGATGCTCGAGGACAACGTTAGAAGGGCAACGATGATCCATGCCGTCATGTTTCGACCACTCTCCCATTTTTGTTCTGATTCCATGTATCTATATGAGAGGTGTTGCAAGGATGTGCAACAATATAAATAAAATGATGTTTTTTGTTGCACGCGAAAGCCGCGATCCCGCTATTCCATCGCGATGATCTGATCCAGGGCCAGCTGAATGGCCAGGGCGTCGTCGATAAATCCCAGCGGAAACAGGTTGTCGGGGATAATGTCTTTCTCCAAAATAAAATAGAGCAGCGCACTGCCGATTATGGGGGAAGCCTCTGGCGACAGAGAGTTGTTAAGGTATTGCTCATGCATCTGCTCGATTTTCTCAATAAAGGGCCCTTGGCCATTGATCCTCTGCAGTTTGGCTTTCAGCTCAGTTTGAATAATCCGCTCACCCTCCGGTGTCTTGGAGAATTCTCTGTATTCTGCCAGCGTGCTTTCGATTTTCTCTGTCGTGGCCACCCAATTGATGGTTGTGGACGATAGCAGTACTCGGACCATCTTCTCAATCGACTTATAAAATTGCTTAAGCTCATCTTGACCGTACCCTGCTGCGACAAATAAGGTGAGGGGATCGAGCTCCAAATGGAAGGCGATTTGATCCAGGAGCTGCTCTTTCGGTCTCGTTTTCCCATTAATGATTCGAGATATGGTCGCAGGGTCCACATTCGTCAAGGAAGCCAGCTTCCGCATGGATATCCCGCATTCTTGCAAACGACGCGTAAGGATTAAACCTAGTGTGTTTTCTTCCATCTGAACGCTCTCCTTTGTTTTTATATATATGTATGCAAGCCCTCCCTTGTCCCACGTTCAAAGCGATGAAATAAGCCTGGAAAAGAACAAGAAAACCACATCCGATTTTGAACAGCATCCCAATTGTCAGACACCATCTAACATTGGAGGTGCAGTTTTTTCTAAGGCTAAGCTTAGTTCAGACGAAAAAATGCAAGCAGTTATACGTTATTAAAATGGATCGGAAAGCATGATCGATTACGAAATCCCTAGGGCTCCATCATACCGCGTGGTTTTCTTCAAAAATGATTTAGCATTATTAGAACACACCTGGTCTCATGGTTCATCACCACGGTAGTTCTAGAAATGGGTGTGATAAGATAAGAATAGCTATAAGGAGAAGCCGGCCTATGGCCACTCCTTTGTACAAACATCTTGAGCAGGATTTCTCCTCCAAGATCAAGTCAGGAATGAGAAAGTAACCCACTTAGGCGCCAACCTTAGGAGTGGGTTACTTTCGTTGTTTATCGTTTGTAACATTATATTTTTATCTCTCAGAGAGAGATTTCTTTATTCTAATTGATTTATTAGCTTTTTTAACCCTCTTTATTTCTCCCGCTCCCAGCCTTCCTCAAAATACAATCGCTCCCCTTCACCATGGAAAAAGAATAGCTATAACCTGCTTCGGATATACTTGCGCTTATCAACGTGACCTTATTGGACTCTTCCTCTATGAGGACAAGCGATGAACGGGACCATAGCCTGCATTCGCCCGCCCTGTCGGCGCGAATCTTCACCTGGGTCAGTTCACCTTCCTCCCAGCGCATGTCGACAACAAAGCCGCCCCGGGCACGAAGCCCCTTCACCTTGCCGCTATTCCACTGCGGGGGCAGGGCCGGGAGCAGCCTTAACTCTCCCGTGTGCGACTGCAATAGCATTTCTGCAACGCCGGCAATCCCGCCGAAATTACCGTCGATTTGAAAAGGCGGATGGCAATCCAGCAGATTCGGGTAAGTTGAGGAAGCCAGCAGATTCACCAGATGCTCGTGCGCTTCCGCGCTGCGCTGCAGCCTGGCGTAATAATTGATGATCCAGGCGCGGCTCCAGCCGGTGTGACCGCCGCCATGCGCAAGCCGGCGCTCCAAGGTCTTGCAAGCCGCCTCGGCAAGCTCCGGGGACTGAACGGGATCAATTTGCTCCCCCGGATACAGGGCGAACAGCTGCGAGATGTGCCGGTGTCCGGGATCGGCCTCCTCGTAATCATCCAGCCACTCCATGATCCCTCCATGCCTTCCAATCCGCGGTGCCGGAATTTCTTGCAGCGCCGTTTGAAGCTCTTCAAGGAAGGTGTCCTCATCTCCGACAAGCTGGCCTGCCGCAAGACAGGCCCGAAACAAGGCCGTCGCAATCTGCGCATCCATAGCGGGTCCCATGCAGAGGCTGCCGACGGCTCCGTTCGGAAGCATGAATCGGTTCTCCGGCGAAACGGAAGGTCCGGTTACTCGTCTCCCTTCCTCATCCACAGTCATATAATCCAGCAGGAATATCGCCGCTTCCTTCATGACCGGATACGCTCGTTCCCGCAGGAAATCCGCATCCCCGCCAAACCGGTAATGCTCCCATAGATGAAGGCACAGCCAGGCGGCTCCCATCGGCCATATGGTACAGGTCATCAATATTCCTTCAGGCCGGGTCTCTCCCCAGAGATTGGTATTGTGATGAGCTGCGAAGCCACGGCAGCCATACATCTCGCGAGCCGTGTCCCGGCCATTCGGGAGCATGCGGTGAATCAGGTCAAACAGCGGCTCGTGGCATTCCGCCAGGCCCAGCAGCTCTGCCGGCCAATAGTTCATCTGAATATTCACATTGATTGTATACTTCGACTCCCAGGGCGGGGTGAAGCTGTCATTCCATATGCCCTGCAGGTTCGCTGCGAGAGATCCGGGTCTGGAGCAGGAGATGAGCAAATAGCGCCCGTACTGTACGTATAGAGCAATCAATTCGGGATCACTGTTTTCCGCAGAGGAACCTTCCGTCTTCACTCTATCCTTCAACAGATTCAGCCGCTGATCGGTAGGCAGGGATAGCAAATCGTCTTCTGCTCGATTTAAAATTTCAACTTGATCTGGACCGACAACGCGACCCATCACATTCGGAATGTCAACTTCTCTTTCGGTTAAGCCCGCTCTATTCGCATCCTTCTTGCTGGAACCGAGAGTTAGCAAGAACCGCTCAAACTTCTCCCGATACTCCTCCAGATGACGGCTTTCCAGCTGTTCGAACGACATGCCTGCCGCACAATCCAACTGCTCCAGACATACCTGGCCCGGCTGCTGGCACCGAAAGCTCGTCTGGGCTGACAGCAGCAGCGTAACCGAGTCCGCGCCTTCAACCGAGAGAAAATCACCGATGGTTCGTACGCTTCCTCCCACAGCGACAGCACGCAGCGCCGTGCAGAAGGAAATGCCGTCTGCGCCGCATTCGCCCTTCATCAGCAAGGTATCGTGCCCTAACGACTCTGTTCCGCTGTCAAAAGGACGGCGCATCAGGTTTGCCGCAAACGTCAGCGCCCCGGGCCGATCGGCAGTTAGGCGAATCACCATCACGCCATCCGGCGCACTGACAAAATACTGCCTGCGATAGCCTATGCCGCTCGAAGAATAGGATACGGTCACCATGGACCGCTCCAAATCAAGCTCTCGCTCGTAATGCTCCACCGCTTCCTCGGCATCCAGGAATTTTAGAAGCAGATCGCCCAGCGGCTGATAAGGCTGCTCGTATTTCGGGGATGAAGTCATCGCCATCCGGGCTAGATGCTCGGCCTCGGCCTGACGTCCATCCCGCAGCATCTGTCTGATCTCGCTCAGATATTCGGTGGCGTCAGGGTTGGCTCCCCTTCCCGGACCACCATACCAGAGGGAGTCTTCGTTGAGCTGCACCCGCTCAAGCGAGGTCTTGCCAAAGACCATGCCGCCCAAGCGCCCATTCCCGATGGGCAATGCCTCATTCCACTCCGCAGCCGGGGAAGCGAACCATAACCGCAAGCGCCGACTTACAGACGTGTCAGGCTGCCGCCATGCGGTTTCATAACCTGCCGCTTCATTCTTGCCGTGCCGTAATGCATGCGGCTCCGCATGATGTCCGCCAAGAGAACGTTCCGTATCTCTTCCTGTTGTCTCCCTCTCCACCTTCATACACGTCTCCTTCTTCGCGAAGAAGGGGACGATCAGCGTCTCCCCTGATAATCCCCTGTTCGCTATATATAATTAAGGCTGCTCTGGTATATCGATCGCACCGCCGCCCACAGGCGTACGGGCCAGATTATCCACCGCTTGCTGGCCCAGACGATCCTTCAACTGCTGAACGAATAAACTCTGGAGCGCTACATGCCGGTCGGCGTATTCCCAATAGCCGTCCTCACGCGGTCTTGAATCATAATCGTTTGGAACGAGCGGTTTCACGTTCAAACCGTCTTCCGTCGGGATGTGTCCGATGACATAGTTTTGTGCCGTTGGAGGCTTCTGCGCAACAAGCCCTCCCTCGGTATTCCACATAACGTAATTCGCTCCCGCCCAGCCATGTCCGCTGCCCAGCCATCCGCGGTCGCGGACGCTGATGCGCGCACTGACGTTGTCGTACAGGCCGCCGGTGGACCAGCGGTGGTGCGGCTCGCTTGTATTGTATTCGCGAGTGGCCTTATTGTCGTACATGACATTCGGTCCTTGTACGCGGCTCTCAATGACATAAGCATGACGTGAAGTTTCCGTATAATTGCGCTGTACCAGATTTAATTGCCCTTGGATGAAAAAGCTGTAACGACGACCGCCCGTAATCACGCTGACCATGTCGTACGTTTCGCTGTCCTGTACGGTGACCCATTTGGCCTGCCGCCCGACCTGCACCAAGGCGTAGGAGAAATGGTAGCCGTCCACCTCGCGCACCCAGGCATTCTTCACGCTGTTCATCATAATGAAGCGCTCCGCGTGTGCCTCATCGGAATAATACGGGGTATCCAGAACATCGTTATCCATCTTGGTATCGGTCTTGCTCGGATCAAAATCGGAAATGGCGCGCATATTCTCAATCCCAACCTGTTCGATTCGAGATTCATCCGTCGCCTTGAACAGCTTGCCTCCACCCCATTGACGTTCAATGGCATTTGCTAATGGAGCATCCACCGTAATCCGGTTGCCGTCGATGGCCGTAATGACGCGGTCAAAATCCAGATTGAACGAGGACCATTGCTCCGTTCCCCCGGTCCCTGGCCGCATATAGATATGATCCATGCCGATCTCATGAATCCAGCGGTCATTACCGATTCTTCGAACAATGACGGAATCGCCCACCTGATAACCGGAGGCATTCTGCACATGAAACGATCGGGATCCTGCCGGAACGTACAAATCCTGAATGTCCGTCTCCGTCCCGTCCACAATAGCGGCACCGTTCGTTCCACCGACAACAATCAAATTTCTGGCCGTTGTTCCCGTGCCACGGATGATGGTGCCGTCCTCACTCTTGCCTTCACCCCGCAGCACGACCCCGCTGGCCTGAATGTTCAGGGAACCGTCGACCAGATACGTGCCTTTCTTCAGCAGCACCGCCCCCCGGAAACCATCTGCGTCACGCGGCAGCCGGGACACCTCATCAATCGCTGCTTGCAGCATCGCCGTATCATCCCCTCCGGTCGGCTGTACGGCAATCCTCGCCTGAACATCGGGCAGTTTCACACCGCCACCCATATAACCGACGTTCGAGAAATCGATGATCCGGTTCCCCTTATAATCGGGAACATATACCATCCTACCGTCTTTTCCGGTATAGGCGATTTGGCTCTGACCTTCAGGAGTTCCCTTCTTGGGCATGACGGTATAAAACAAGCTGTCGAAGTAGGTTCCCCCGTCTGTGGTTTGGAAAGTCATCCGCACCTCGTACGTGCCCGGTACCTTCATCCCACCCGGAAGCGTTAACGATTGCACTACCCCTGCCTGCAGCGCCTTTGTGCCCAGCGAACCTCTGGATTGACCGTCCTTGAACCATCTGGCGGATACAGTTCCATCCCTATTCGGAGCGATTGTTACGACTGGCAGCTCCTCGCCTTCCTCCAAGATCGCCGCCTCGCCAATCTTCTGGACCAACGCCTTATGCGTGAACGAGCTGAAGGCAATGTATTTCGCATCCTGGAACTCCTGATCATCCTTCACCACAATCCAGAAATCCGGTGTACGTATCCCTTGACCGTTGATGCTGGTTTCCGCATATAACCGGGTCGCTCCTACCTTGACCCCCGTTACCGAACCTTCGGCAGTAACCGCAGCGCTGGTTCCCACGGCTTGATATTGAATCTGGCCTTGAGGCAGCGAAATCCATTCCCCGTTCCCCCGTTTGCCGCGCGCCTCCACGGCAGATGTGCCTCCAATGTCCAAGGTCAGTTCCTCATTGTTGATATAAGGGGTTCCATCAGGCTTCACGAAGGCCAGCTCCGTTACATCGGACGGAATCCCTTGATCTCCATCCTGCATATAAAGCTCCAACTCCTTTAGCTGAACATTGAGATTTCGGCTTAGAAGCAGCGTTACCCGAATGTGGGAAGCGCTTACGGAATCAAACGTCATCACTTCCTGACCGTCCGCTCGAATGCCCCCATTTTTCGCATAGGCTCTGCTCCAAGACTCACCGTCACGGGAGTAATCGATCTCGATACTTCCCAAATGATCTCCCCGATTTAAATCCAGGACAACCTGATTGAAGGACTGCTCACTCCCCAGATCCACCTGTATGAATACACTCATGTCCTCACGGTCTGTGCTCGCCGGCTGCCAGTAGGTATCACGGCTGCCGTCAACGGCCTTCCCGGCTTCACGCCCGCTGATCTCGGAACTGGCCGTCGCCCGCTTATTCCATGCCAGGTTGACCCGTTCCATCACATCCGGTGCAGCCGTTTCCCCCTGTATTGGCGGATTGCCAAACGTAAACAGCAGAATACCCAATAGCAGTATAATTCCTCCTCTTCTTACCTGCCTGTTACGCTTGCGTACCTGTCTCATCAATCATCACCCATCCTTTGTCATAAGTAGTGATTACGATCCACCCGCAATTACATGATGCCCTCCTTTCAAACGCCTCTTGATATGCTTCTATGATAAAACAGCCGCTGCTCGCCGGACCATGCCGTAACTTGCGGAATGGCCGTGTTTTTTTATGGAGTAACACAACGTAAGAAAACACAACCCGGAGCGAACAGAGCCGTATGCTAAGCCTCTGCATTGTCCGTTACAATGAGGCTGCAATGGATACGTCATTCTTGGAGCGACAAGGAAGGAGTTTCGTTTATGGATCATGAGCTATCCCAGTCTCTGTCAGCGCCGTTTCATGCACAGCTTCATTCACCTGACGGGAATCTGCATATCACGCTGGAACAGGAGCATAACGGCCCCCTTTTTTACACGGTCATGAACAATCGATATCGCGTTCTTGAAAGGTCGCCGCTCGGGCTGATCACCGACCAATACAAATTTCAGCAAGGCATCTGCATCCAAGGGGTTGAGCACAACACGATCACGGAGCGTTACGAGCTTGTGACCGGCAAGCAAAAATCGCAGTCTTACGAAGCAAACGAGTTGGTGCTTCTGACTTCGGTAGAGAATCATCAGGTGAGAATCCGTTTCCGCGCTTTTCAGGACGGCGTCGCATACCGGTATGAGCTGCAAGGAGAAGGGGATATTCGTTTCGAGAACGAGCTCTCCGGCTTCCATCTGCCGGAGGAGCGAATGCTCAATGTCTGGGCCCAGCCGTTCATGCGGTGTTATGAACGAACCTATGACCATGCCATGCCGGATCATCTTCGGGGAGGGCATTTCGGTTTCCCGCTGCTGGTCCAATCGGCAGGGGATCATTGGCTGCTGCTGACTGAAGCAGCTGTGGACGGGGGGTATGGCGCCAGTCATCTCGCAGCGGATGAGCAAGACGGCCGGAAGCTCCGCATCGCTTACGCCCCGGATCAGGAAACGCCGATTGCCGCCAAGCTTCCGCTCTCGACGCCCTGGCGTGTCATGATCATCGGATCGCTCAGGGATCTGGTGTCTTCATCGGTAACGACTCACTTATGTCCTCCGCCCGTGCTGGAAGACACCTCTTGGATCTCTCCCGGCAGAGCGGCCTGGTCCTGGTACGCGGAAGGCGATTCCTGTGGCGATATGGACATTCAACGGCAGCATGTGGATTTTGCTGCCGAGATGGGATGGGAATACAGCGTTGTGGACGGCGGCTGGGAGAGTGTGCTGGATGCGCCTCAGCTCATCCATTACGCGAAGGCGCGCGGCGTCGGCATCTGGTTGTGGACGCATTATAAAGGGCTGAACACGGAGGAACTCCGTGAAGAGAAATTACGCCTGTGGGCATCTTGGGGTGCCGTTGGCATCAAGGTCGACTTCTTCGACAGCGACAATCAAGAGACGCTCCAGGTCTATGATGCCATTGCGGAATCCGCTGCCAGGCATCGGCTGATGGTCAATTTTCATGGATCCACCAAACCAAGCGGCGAGCACCGGACATGGCCTCACGTGATGACAAGAGAAGGCGTTTACGGTGCGGAATACTACCGGGCACAGAGTGAAGGGCCTAATGCGGTTCATCTCTGTACCTTGCCGTTTACGCGGAACGTGATCGGGTCCATGGATTTTACGCCAGTCACGTTCAGCAGGCGGACCACGACGACCCAAGGGCTTCAGCTGGCCCTGGCCATCCTCTTCGAATCCGGCATCCAGCATTATGCCGATGTGGTCTCCGTCTTCGCGGATCATCCAGGCAAGCCGCTGCTGGCCGCCGTTCCAGCCGTCTGGGATGAAACACGGCTGCTGGAAGGTTATCCGGGCCGATTCGTTACGATAGCAAGACGATCGGGTACGGAATGGTTTGTCGCCTCCATCTGTGCCGCAGGAGGACGAGACGTCCATATTCCGCTGGATTTCCTTGAGGACCACCAAGCCTACCAAGCCGTGATCTATCAGGAACAGGCGGAATCAGACGAATATCGATATTGTTCCGTTCTTCCTCCCATTGAGGTTCACACGGAAACGTGCTGCGCCAAGGATACCATCAAGATACGTCTCAAGGTGTACGGCGGCGTTTCCATCCATCTCATGCCGCAAGTGGAGAACAAGTAAAGTCTATCATTCTTGCGAGATAAGAAGGGGAAGCCTCTGAAGGTTATACTTTCTTATCACCTCAAAAAGCATAAGGCCTGACCTCCAATCCGGAAGCAGGCCTTATGCTATACATGCGGCGGACATGGCATGACCATGCGGATGGTAGTTCCTGTCCCCTCGCCCGCCGAGGTTACACGAAGTCCGTAACTCTCGCCGAATACCAGCTGAATCCGCCGATGCACATTCAGCAGCCCGATGCCTCCGGTACCGCTAAGGTTCAGGGAAGACTCAGGCACACGATTCACATGGTCGTACTCGTAGGATAACCGTGCCGTAACCTCGCGTAGCTGTTCATCGGTCATGCCGATGCCGTTATCCGTCACGCTGACCCAGAAGGAATCATCATCGCACCCGGCAGCGATAATGATGTACTGCAATGCTTCGATGCCGTCCGGAAAGGCATGCTGGAATGCATTTTCAATTAAAGGCTGGAGCGTTAACCGCACCATTTTATATAGGAGCAGCTCATGGGGAACCTCAACCCGCAGATCAAACTCCAGATCGTGCCGATGCTTCATGATCGTCATGTAGTTCAAAACGTGCTTGAGCTCATTCGCGATCGTGATCTCCTCCAGCGACGTCAGCAAGGAGTACCGCATCATAAAGCCAAGAGAGGACACCATTTCGGTAATCTCCGATGAGCCTTCAACCTCGGCATAACACACGATGGTCTCCAGCGTGTTGTACATGAAATGCGGATTGATCTGGAGCTGAAGCGCCTGGAACTCGGCCTTTTGCCGTTCGATAATCGTCTTCTGCTGCTGCAGCTCGGTCTCGTATACCCGCTCGATTAGCTCCGACAGCCGGGTCACCATCAGATTGTACCGCTGCATCATTTCCGTCAGCTCGTCCTCGCGCTTAGGAAGCTCCAAGGGAATCCACCGCCCCTGCTCCGTCTGGCGCATCCCGCGGATAATCGTCTGGATGGGCTGGGTAATGGAACGGGTGAAACGGTAAGCAAGCAGACAAGCAGCAATGAGGCTGATCAAGCCGATCGTCCAAACCGTAGAACGAATGCTGGCAATCGGTTTGCGCCACTCCTCCAGCGGCATCGAAGCAACCAGACGCCATCCGGAATAGGGGGACATCCGCGTCATGAACACCCTCTGCTCTCCATTGGCCGTCGTATATTTGAAGGATTCCTCGTCTGCGCCCATGATGGCGGCGGTCAGCTTCGGATCCTCGGCCGGAGACGATGCTTCATGCTCCAATCCCTCAGGTTGATAGACTACATGGCCGCTGGCATCCGCGATATAGAAGTATCCCCGTTCGCCCAGATCAATTCCTTTCCAGAGGGAAGATAACTCCTGGGAACGCACTTCCATGGCCAGTACGCCTTTTTCCGCTGTGGAGGATAATCCCTTGATCAGTCTCGTCATGCGTACCACACTGCCGCTGCGCCCAGGTATAATACTCTCCGTATGTATCATGAGACCGCTTTCATCCTTCGTGGTATTGCGGAGATCCGTCAGCTGCTTTGCTTTCTCCTCTGCACTGAATACCGGAGCCGTAAAGTCAGAACCGAAGCTGTACGTGGCATGTCCGTTATAAGACAGGAGATACATGGTCAGCAGCTCGGGCCCCCGTTCCATGAGAGGACGGAATACCGTATCCTTGATTGTGGAGCTGATGTGATAGTAATCATAATGGTCCGCCGGGTTAGGTAAATCCACGAATTTCTTCAATTCCCGGTTGGTCAATAAGGAGATCATCGTACGGTCGTAGGATTTAATGTACAGATCGGTATGGTTCAAGGCATTCTGCACGATTTGCGACATATGCCGGTCTAGCTGGCGGTCCAGCTCAGCTGATGAGCGGGTGTAGGTAACGATGCCGATCAACAAGGAAGTCAGCACAATGATGGATACAAAGTACAGAAACAGCTTGCGGTACAGTTTATTTTTCATCCGTTAAAGCCCAGCATCGTCCGATATTCCGTCGGCGTATGTCCCGTTACCTTCTTGAACATTTTCGTAAAATGGGGATAATCCTCGTAACCGACGTTCGCCGCCACGTCGATGATCCGCATATGCGGCAGGGCCAGCAGTTCCTTCGCCCGCTCCATTCGCCGGTGAATCCGGTACCTTACAAAGGTATCGCCCGTCATCTTCTTAAACATCGCGCTAAAATACGTCGGCGTATAACCGGCCATCTCCGCTACTTCCTCAAGGGTGATCTCCTCGGATAGATGCGTGTCGATATACGATTTCACTTCATCCAGCGGATTCTTGAAATTCCCCCACCGCTGCGTCACCAGATCCGCGGTCATCTGCTTGACCCTTAACTCAAATTCGTTCAACAGCTGCTCCTGCACCGTGTGGTGACCGATCGGTTCAATCACCGAAACCTCCATATACCCCTTCGAGACGAGACGACGGAAAATCATGCCCACCGCGTCATCCAGCAGCTGCTGGAGCTGCGGGACGCTGAGTCCCGCCGCTTGCAGATGCGCCCTCCAATCGACCAACAGCCGATCGAGCTGTTCGGTCTGCAGCATCCAGATCTCCTGCCCGATATTTTCAATCCAATCGACATAGGAAGCCAGCGAGACAATGCCTTTATTGCGGTGTTTCACAATCGCGTCAAAGGTTTGGTGCAGCACCACGCCGGTAACCGGCTTTAGCAGATAATGCTTCACCCCGTAAGCCAGACATTGCTGTGCATATTGGAATTCGCCATAACCCGATATGACGATAATTTGAATATGCCCGTACAACTCATGAAGCTCCTGACACAGTTCCAGTCCGCCCATTCGGGGCATCCGGATATCGGTCAGCAGTACATCCGGCTCGAATTCCTTGATCAGTGAGAGCGCATGCTCACCATTCACGGCCGTGTCAATGGCATCAAACTGCAGACGGTAGGTCTCCGCCATCTTGACCAAGCCTCTTCGGATTACAGGTTCGTCGTCAGCAATAAGCAACCGCATATCATTTTAGCCTCCTGTATGTAGAAGATTAAGGTATGAGGCAAACATCGAATGGAACAAGAAGGTATCCGCAGCGGATACCTGTGATGGTAAGACCGGCGGATACCTTGATTTTTCATCCTTCGCTCATTTGGGTTAAACGCTTACATATCGGATCTATTGTACACGATAGATGGAACAAACAGGAGATGCCCTACTTCCTATCTTGGATGTTATCTCGTGCGGTCTACAACATTCTCCTTGTTCTTCCAGCGCTCTGTCGCTTCCTTGATGATCTCATCCCCGCCCTTGGCACGGTATTCCTCCAGCACCTTTGGCCAATCGGAGATCGGCTGCTTGCCATAGATCATCTTCACCATGCTGTCCAGGATGAATTTAGGTCCCGTATCTCCGGTCGAAGCCAGATCCGGGAACTTGGAGAAGCTGTTCAGATTCGCCATGAACGTAATACCGCCGCGGCCTTCATTGCTCAGCACGTCGCTGAAAGCCTTGATCACGTCCTGGCCATCCTCGGTAAGGGCCGTCTGCTTCTTATTATAGGTCAGCTCATGAACGAACCACAGCTGGTTGGCTCGGAAGCCCGCTTCATCCACCTCTTGTTTGGTCACTGGCCATTTATAGTTGATATTCCCGTTCTCCATTGTGTAATTCTCGCCTTCAATCCCGAAGGAGAAGAACATATCGGCTTCCTCCGTCAGCATCCAATCCAGGAATTTAATGATTTCGATGGCTTTCTCTTTTCCCACCTTGTTATTGATATAGTACGTGGTCGATACCGAACTGTATAAGCCGAGTCCGCCCTTGCCGTCCAGTCCGGTCGGGGATGGGTAAATATCCACCTTCATCGAAGGATCCACTTCCTTCAGTTTGGTGCGGAACCCGATTAACCCCTCGCCGTTGGAGGCCCACATCCCGGATTTGCCGGCATTGATATTGCGTCCGTAATCCTCCTGAGAGAGCGAAGCGAAATCCTTCGGGATCAGACCCTCATCGTACATCGTCTTATACGTCTGGAGCGCCTTGCTCATGTTCTCGACATCGAAAAATTTCGGAACGACCTCCCCATTCAGCTCCATGAACTGGAACGGCAGCACATCGTATGCCCCAAGGAAAGTATCCGCATATTTAAAGCCCTCACGGTACTGGTATGGGTGCTCTACACCCAGCTTCTTAAAGGCACGCAGCATATCCAGGTACTCTTCGACGGTCTTAGGCGCTTCCTTGATGCCGGCCTTCTCCATGAGATCCGTGCGAATGAATGTGGCGCGGCGCGACGGATTTTCCAGCCAGGCCGGGATGCCGTAGATTTTGCCGTTATAGGATACTTCTTCCCACGCGGCCGGGGTGACCATCTTCATCAAATTCGGAGCATGTTCCTTGAGGAGATCATCCAGCGGCATGAACACCCCGGCTTCCACCGAGCCTGACATGGACCCTGTTGTTGGACCTCCCCGCATATTTCCCACAACATCCGGGATTTCATTGCCTGCAAACATCAGACTCATCTTCTGATCAAATTCCTTGTGGGACATCAAGCGGATGTCGAGATCCGTGTTTGTCATCTCCTCCAGCTTCAGCACCCATTTGTCCTTATTGATATCGGGTGACGATTCAATGTAGGTGTTGCCGCCCGTGGAGAAAGAAATCGAGAAGGCCAGCTTGCTCGAGTCTGTACCTTGCTTCGTTTCTTCCGGCTTGGGACTGACAGTTCCTTCTTCCGGTTTCCCCCCGCATCCAGCGAGCAGTGACATCATCATGACGCTGATCAGTAAGACCGTCCAATTTTTTTTCATCAACCTCTCCCCTTTTTCACGAAAAATAGACAAGTGGCTCATTCATGAGGTAAGCGCTTTCGTTAAATCCATTTCATCGTAGCTCATAACCCTCAAATGCAGTATTGGCGTTCTTATTATGGGATTGTGTTCTTTTACGATCAAGATTTGATCGAACCGATGAGCATGCCCTTAATAAAATATTTCTGCAGGAATGGGTAGACCAGGATGATCGGCAGCGTAGCGATCACAATCGTGGCCATCTTGATGCCCTCCGGGGACATGTTCGCCAGATTCTCAAACGTGGTGTCCATCTCTCCCATCTGATCGGTAATGACGATCTCTCTCAAACGAACCTGGAGCGGAAACAGTTGACGGCTATTGATATAGTATAGAGCGGACGAGTATGAATTCCAATGCGCAACGGCGTAAAACAATCCCATCGTCGCCATGACCGGCTTGGACAAAGGCAGCACGATGCTCGATATGATCCGCAGCTCCCCGCACCCGTCGATCCGGGCCGAATCAATAATTTCGTTCGGCAGATTCATGAAGAACGAGCGCATAATGAACAGATTGTACGCGCTGATCGCGCCCGGAATGATCAGGGCCCATACTGTATCCAGCATGTTCAGCGATTTAATGAGCAGATAATTCGGGATCAGGGGCGCGCTGAAGATAAAAGTGACCAGCACGAGCATGAGAATGGCTTTTCGTCCCCGATATTCATTGCGCGACAGCGGATAGGCCAGCGAGGCCGTTGCGATCAGGTTGATCCCGGTCCCCACGACAGTCACGAATACACTGATCAGAAAGGAACGCCATACGGAAGTATCGTTCAAGACGATTGCATAGTTGGAGAGCGTAAACTCAACCGGCCACAGGCCAACGTCTCCCCGTGAAATGGCCACATCACTGCTGAGCGATTGTGCCGCAACGTGCAGAATCGGGAATATCATGGCAGCCGACACAACGGCCAGGAAGATAAAGTTGAAAATTTCGAATACCGATTCACCTTTTGATCTTTTTATCATGTTTTTGGTCACCTGCCTAGTATAAGGAATTTCCGGTCGTTTTGCGGCTTATGGCGTTTCCGCCCACAATGAGCAGCAGCCCGATGAGAGATTTGAACAGCCCGATGGCCGTGGTGTAGCTGTACTGCTGTCCGAGCAGACCGACGCGGTAAATGTATGTATCCAGAATGTCGCCCTTATTCTCATTCAAGGCATTCAGGAACACAAACACCCGCTCAAACCCGAAATCAAGGAAATTGCCGATGTTCAGCAGGAACAGAATCATAATCGTTGGCAGAATCGACGGAATCGTTATCGCCAGAGTCTGACGCCACCGGTTTGCGCCGTCTACGCGT
Organism: Paenibacillus sp. 2KB_20; assembly: GCF_052115765.1. Lineage (NCBI taxonomy): Bacteria > Bacillati > Bacillota > Bacilli > Caryophanales > Paenibacillaceae > Paenibacillus > Paenibacillus sp. 2KB_20. The sequence goes on from NZ_JBFRHH010000005.1 coordinate 320,684, forward strand.
GCAGCTTCATACAGGTCCGGATTGATCCCGGCCAGCGCCGCCAGGTAAATGATCGTCCCCCATCCCGCTTCCTTCCAAATGCCGGAGCCGATCAGAATGCTGCGAATATAGCTTTCCTCACCAAGGAAGTAAATCGGTTCGAGTCCCACCCACATCAGAATCTGATTCATGATGCCCGTGGTCGGAGACAGAATGCCTACCGCAATCCCCCCGATAATGACCCAGGACAGAAAGTGCGGCATGTAGATAACGGTTTGCAGCACCCGCTTGTACAGGACAAGACGAATCTCGTTCAACAGCAAGGCCAGAATGATCGGGATTGGAAAAGCAAATACGATGCTGTACATCCCGATCAGAAGGGTGTTCCAGAAGATCCGCAGAAACTCTTCGTACTGAAACATCCGATAGAACTGATCCAGCCCCACCCATGGGCTTTCCCATATGCCTTTGAATAAGTTGTACTCCTGAAAAGCCATGGCGCTGCCAAATAAAGGGACATATTTAAATACCAAAAAATAGAGGATGCCCGGAATCGAGATGAGGTATATCGCCTTGTACTTGCGAAAGCTGGATAACCATTCCCGGCTCCGCGCTGACGGTGTTAGCCGCGTGCTTGGGTTGATGTTCGCCATAAGGACCTCCCGTTGTAAGTTTTCCTTCGTATTCATCGTATAAGCGGAGGGCCTTGCCAACAATGGTGGCATTTGTTTGTCGATGTGTTTTTTTACGATTGTGTTTAAGAGGTTGTTCAAAAAGTCCGCTTTTGATAAGAAAACCAATCGAGGCAAATTCAAGGCTGAGCGACCGCGATTCAGAAGTAGGTTTTCTTGCGATATAGAATTTCATCAACTCCGTTGATAACTTATAAATCCTATATCTAACACGAAGCGAATCAGGAAGCAGTTCGGCATCGAATCTTGAATTCAGCGGGGCCTAAGTAGAAGCTTCCGAAGCATGTTTCCTGCGGAAACATTTCAGATGCTTCCGAAGTATGTTTCCTGCGGAAACATTTTAGGTGCTCACGTACCCAAACCAAGCAGATGCTTCCGAAGTCGTTTTCTACGAAAACGTTTAGCTCCGCTCCTGACGTCCCTAGCTTCATCCAACTGAAGCGTTTTGAAAAAACGCACATCGGAAGCATAAGCTTCGGTGCTGAAAACGACCTTTTTGAACACGCACTTTAAGATGGGGATTTGAGGCGGAATAGAGAAAAAAGCCCTTCTGCTATCATGGTCTATCCGGCCATGGTAAGCAAAAGGGCTTATGGGGGAAATGAACGGAGAAGTAAAACGCAGCCGTACATGAGAGCATGGGCCGCTGAGAGTAATAGGCATTTCTCACCGCGCGCACTCCCCATACATGGTGCATGCATCGCATGAAGGTGGTCGACCTTCCATTTTTGGTGCTGTTTATCATGCTTCGAGTCGGATATGGATCACTCTTATTCGTCGTCGTTCTCCGTAATCTCCCGAATCGGAACCGCCATGTTCCAGGTCTCCGTACAATCGTAAAACCCGCGGCTCCCGTCTGAAGTCGCAGCAAACATCCAGGCCGGACGACCGTCCTCCATGAGCAAAAACGGACGTTCGAGGTTACCCATCAACCGTTCCGTGCCATCGTCCCACCGTACTCTGCGAGAGTACACGGGTTCACCTGGTTTGGTTGTCATCTTCCACTGTTTCCCGTTCGCTGACCACGCATGGACTCCGCTATAGCGCTCCCCGCAGATGGAGCCGTCCATGTCCTTGGCAATCATTTCGTACCCGCGTGCCGTACGCCAAATGAAGGGGTCTTCAATATGAATCGCTGGGGGAAACAGCGGTTCAGGCTGACGGGTGTAAGGACCGTTAACCGATTCGGCGCAGGCCAAGCCCAACTGCATGTTGCCATAGGAATGCCCTTCATAGGGACGAGATTTATAGATGAGCTTCACCGAACCGTCCTCATGAACACAGGGGGCAGGATTAGACACCAAGAAGCTGTCAAAATAATTCGGACGCGGCAACAGAACCGGATAGTCCCTCCGTGTCCAAGGGCCGGTTATGAAAGGAGCGGTCGCAACCCCGATCCGTTTGTTCGCCCTGGCAGCCACGACGAGCGGATCATTCGGAAGCAGCGGCTCCCCTTCTTCAGGGAGGGGAAACGGAAACGTCGTGCCCATGTAATAGAGGACGTATGAGCCCTCAACCTTCACGATATGCGAGTTGTGCACGCTGCATCCGTCCCAATAGGCCGGGGATCTGGCCCCGAGTACCGTCTCCTCGTATACATACGGTCCGGCCGGATGGTCGGAGACCGCACGGACAATTTCCGAGGCCGCAAGCCAGCCGGGATGCATGGGCAAAGATTTCGGCCAGCGCGAAGCAAACATATGGTACCGGCCATCCTCACCCTTGATGACGCTGCCGCACCATATCCAGTAACCCGGCATTCGAAAGCCTCCTGCAACCGGTGCAGGATCAAATACGATTTTCATGAATCATCACACCCTCTCTATTGGCAGTAGCGTAACCTTGCGCAAGTTCATTAATGAATCAGAAACCAGCAATAGTCCCCGTACTTCAAGACGATGTACGCCTGCCGAGAGAATGGTCAGTTGACCCATTTCGAATTCTCCCCAGCATCCGTCCCCACCCGTATCTTTAACGGTACAAGTCAGCTTCTGTTCATCCAGGGACAACTCGAAATGTCCCTCCGCCTGATCCGCTCCGGCGGCCAAGGTGACCATCACTCGGCACTGGACGGGCACTTCTTCCTCTGAACGGAACGTCCATTGAACAGCCGCATTTGGAGCGGTCCAACCGGTAACGCCATCATGACCACGTTTTCCATTATCGTATCGCAGGCCATCGCCCTCGATAATGCCATCATATGCCCAGAACGTATTCGGCATCCGGGATATGAACCTAGGAGTGAGATTCGTCTCCAGCGCTCCACCCAGCTTCAGCTCAACCACAGTCGCATAGGCGTCCTGAGGTACCGAACGCACATCAATCTGCCAATCCCATGGCCCAAGCCGTCGGATCGGCAGGTTGTCCTCCTTCGCCTTTGCTCCGATAGGCCTCGCATATTGAACTCCGCTAGCGAGACCAGGCAGGATCAAGAAACCGTCCTGAGGCCATTCTCTCACCAGCAGGTACAAGAGATTCTCATCCGGCTTCCATGTGCAATAACCCCACTGTGGCGTACCGATCGGACTGCCGCTCGTGCCGTATATCGCCTCGCCGTTCCGTTCCAAGAAGCTGCCCACCGTCTCCAGCAGACTTCTCGATGTATCGTCAATCGCTCCGTCTCCGAGCGGCCCGACATTCAGTACCAGATTACCGTTTGTGGCTGCCACGCGCAGCAGCTGTTCGATCAATTCGTCCGGACTCTTCCAATGGTCATCGTCATATCGGAACCCCCAGGAATCATTCAGCGTATGGATCGATTCCCAGTCCGGCTGCACCGGATGGAACCGGAGCTGGTTATCATGCGGATTGCCGTAATCCGCAAACCGGTCATCCCGCAGCCGCTTGTTAATCAAGCAATCCGGCTGCAGCCGGCGTACCAGATCATAGAACCACACGGCATGCTCGTCGCTGATCTTATGACCGCAATCAAACCACATCAACCCAATCGGGCCATAGTCGGTCAGCAACTCCTCAACTTGAGGAAGAGCCTTCTCGTGAAGGTAACGCTCGAAGCGTTCCCGCTTATCGTCATCTCCGATCCATTCCTCCAGTTGTTCCCATGCGCCGATATTCCCCGGGTAATCCAGCGTGTTCCCCTGCGAATCCGGGTGATGCCAGTCCATGGCATGGGAATAATAGATTCCCAGGCGAATCCCCTCTGCTTCGCAGGCCTCTGCCAGTTCCTTGATCGGATCTCTCGGAAAATGAGCATGACGAGTAATCGAATACTCGCTGACCTTGGAATCGTACATCGCAAACCCATCATGATGCTTGGCTGTCACGATAACATATTTTGCCCCGGACCGCTTGGCCAGCGATACCCACTCGTGCGCATCAAACGCTTCCGGGTTCATCCCGGCTGCGGCCTCCGCATACTCGGTCACCGGAATCTTTCCCCTTAACTGGATATGCTCCGCATAATTGGCATCCACCCGTTCACCGTTCCACATCCCGCCCAGTATCGAATAAGGCCCCCAATGCACAAAAAGCCCAAAGCGTGCTTCCCTCCACCAGGCTATCTGACGGTTACTATCATGATCACTTACCAGCTTATCGCTTATAAGAGCATTCGACCTTTCCTGCTCCAGTCCTGCCCCGTCTATATATTCATCCCGCTTCATGCGTACCCTCCTCACTTACTTGCCATTGGCTGCAAGTTCTTTGCTTTCATTATAGAAGTAACGTCTTGGGGGCCTCTTTGTTTTTTTGAGTTGGGGTTGTGTTTTGTTGAGGTGGGGGGAACAACCTGGACCCATGAATATGATCCTAGCTGGGTGCAAGAACAGTTGGAGAAGCCGCTGATATAAGGAGCTGAGAAAAACCCAAGCATTGAGGGGCAATCCCTGTGAATGCTTGGGTTTTATTGTCATTCATGTGCTTTTGTCCAAGTACTCTCCTATATCCAACAAATTACCTTATGGGAATTACCAACCGTTAAGACCACGATACTCCAACCGTTCCCATAAATTGTCATAACGTTGCTGATCTTCATCAGATACTCCGTGTCTGAATTGTTCAAATAATTTTACACATTGCAGTGTCGCATTTTCATTGCGAATTTTAATAGCAGACGCAAGCCCATCTAAAGCACTTTTAGCTCCCTCATCATATCTTCCTTTTGTAAAATAATAACGTGACAGTTCGGCCTGAAACCGCACATATCGCTCTGCCCTTACTAAATAATTATATGTACCGTCGTCCTTTTGATTTAATGATAAAATATGATCTTCAAACTTTAGTAAAACATGATCTATATCGAACTGAAAACGATTAGCAGCTTGAAAAATCTTGGTTAACGCAGGCAGGATTTCATCTTCTTTTGTTTCAATAAATCCCACATATTCAGCAATAATTTCAAAATCACCCATCATTACCTTATATAAATATGTATTCGCTATAGCCCACATTTTAAAATTATCTTTAATCGCAAGTGCTTCTTCCGAGTCCTCTTTAACCCAGCTCAAGTCGGAATATAATGCCACATATCGTAGTGCCTGCTCATAATCACCACGCTCATCACAGACAGCTGAACACATCAAATATGAATAAATGATATATAAAAACAATGGCTTTTGGGGCTCTCTATCATGATGATAGCGAATGCCATCCTTCTCATATTTAAAAGCATATTGAATCTTTGCCTTTCGTCCCATCTCTTTAGCCAACATATCAACCTTACTCCAATGGCGCAGAGAGCAGTATACATTGGCCAAATCTTTTAGTGCATCAAGCTGATCCACTTCATCTAAACGTTCGACGAATTCCTCAAATTTGGTGGCTGCCCGAAGATTTTTTTCCTGGTCATGACCTAATGAGATTGTAAACAGTCGATAATGGCACAGAGCTAACCGTTCAGAATGTTGATATTTCTCACTCTCGGCTACTGATTCGTAAATAATTGAGGCAGCTGAATTTTTACCCTGATTAAACAAATCCTCTGCTGTGTCATAAAGCATCGGCACATAAGCTAGGTTATCCGTCATGTATCGAACAACCTTCTGAATTAACTCCAGCTTATCCAGTTCGGCACAGCGGTACAAAAATGGCTTTAGTCTTCGCCAATTCAGCGGATAAGCAAAACATTCATCCGCATACAGCTCATAAAAGCTGCCTTCGGGAAGTCCCATCGCCGATACCATTCGATCTAATTGCTGCATAGCAATGGGGCGCACACCCTTAATAATAGTGCTTAACGTCCCTGAGTTAATTTTTGATCGTTCCGCAAATTGATTTATAGTTAATCCCGTCTTTTTCAGGTGAACATCCAATTCTGATTGTATCGTGGTTGTATGTATCAATTCAAACAACCTCCAATAAGAATATCCGCATACCGAACATCCATAATTTAGTATGACTCTATAGTAATAGTATAAATGAGTCTAACACCTGTCAATTAATGCTTAAAGTTAGTATTGCACACAATAACTCACTTTGCTAAAAGAATACCTTTTGCAATCACATGCCATACTTGAATACATTTACAATTTAACACATGAAACTTTTAAGGACAATAATTAATATATAATGAAACTTTTAGTGACTCCAATATTAACTATCTTTTGTCTACACTTCTTATATAAGAGGAGTCGATACATATATGGAAAAATCGGTTGCAGAGAGATTGGGAATTGCTATACGAGAAATAAGAAAAAACCAGAACTTAACTCAAGAGGAGCTTGCCGAAAAAATCGGGTCCTCGTTTAGCTATATAGGCAGGCTGGAAAGAGGAGAAGGCAATTTCACTATACAAACCCTCGAGAAAATTACAATAGCGCTAAACATCGACTTCTTTGACTTTATGTCATTAGGTAAACAAGATAATGAGATCATACTTGAAATTAATTCGCTGCTATTGCAGCAGGATGAAGATAGCCAATTAAGAGGATTAAACATCCTTAAAGAGTTGTATCGGAAATAAAGAATGAACATCGTAAAAGATATCTCTCTTCCTTATTCGATTCTTTTAAGGCAGCATTTCAATACGATAACTAACTCCCGATTATACGGGAGTTTTTTTGCTTTACCGAATTGATTAATGAACAGAAAGAGCTTGTTTTGAAAAGGATTGATCAAAACAAGCTCTAATATTCATTGAATCAGATTTTCTAAAACTATTCCGTTTGTTCTATCATTTTTCCCTTCGTTTGTTTGATGCGAAAATTTCCTGACAAGTACAATCCGAAAAGCACAACGATGGTGGCTACGACCGAGTACCACGTAAGCGGTTCACCCAGGATGATGGCTGCCAGGATATAGCCCGCGACAGGATTTAAAAGTAGCCAGTTGTTTGCTTTAACGGCATCTTGTTTCAATAAATAAAACCAGAGACCCATGCTAAAAATGGAGAGACCGAAGACGGACCAGATCAAGTATTCGACTAGATGCGCGTCCACATTGACCGGATTTCCAGACTCTAGGAAGAGAGCCGGAATCATAATAATCATTCCGCCAATGAATACCTGCCAAGCGTTGATCACAAGATTAGGCAATTGAAGATTGGCCTTTTTAAAGACGAGACTTCCAACAGCCATCGAAACCATTGCCAAAACAAGTAATAAAATGCCGCTTAAGGAGGCATGACTGTTTGCCAATGATGGGTAGGTTGCGATGAATAGACCTATGGCGGAAACAGCCATACCCATCCATTCTTTTGCACGAATGTTTTTCCCCATGAAGATTAGAGAAAAAAGCGCAAAGACAAAAGGATTTATGGGTAGAAAGAGATTGAATATCCCGGCGGAAATGGTTCGAAGCGCTAAGTTGCCTAGACCAACAAACAACGAGGTATTCAGCAAACCGAGAAGCAGTAAAACGCCCCACTCTCTTTTGTTAGGTAAAGGGTATTTCCCCTTTCTAAATCCATAAATAAAGATCAGTAGCAGCACCCCGGCGATCAGAAAACGTAATGTCGCTAATGTTAATGGAGACGCTGAGAGCAGACCAATTTTCATGATAATGGCCCCCGAAGCATATAAAACCGTAAAAAGTAACCCAATGAACAACCCTTTCAAATTCATGACTCAACATCCTTCTCTCTGTTCATTTTGTGCCGTTCGAACCTTGCCCAAATGAATTGAACTTAACACGGGTTTATAATAGAATATATATAAAGATTTGAGAAGTACGCATAATTTTATTATATAGTATTAATTATTGAACTATTGGGAGGGATAAGGGGTTTGGGCGATCGTAAACATAAGAACCATGTGATTCCAAGTACAGAAGGGTGTCCTGTTGAAACAACTCTGGAAGTTATCGGGGGAAAATGGAAAGGTATTATTCTCTATCACCTCATTGAAGGTCCGAAAAGATTTAGTGAATTCCGCCGCCTGTACCCGGCCATTACGCAGTTCATGCTCACGCTGCAGCTTCGGGAGCTTGAGCGGGATGGCATTATTCATCGCGAAGTATATAAACAGGTACCACCTAAAGTGGAATATTCGCTTACTGAATTCGGAAAGACATTGGAACCGATCATTTTATCCATGAAGAGTTGGGGAGCAACTTATAAAAATAGAATTGTTGATATTCGTTTACAATCGCAGGATCCTGAAGAGGATGGTCAAAATAGCCAGAGCGATGGCTAAGCGATCTATTAAAAATCCAGAATCAGAAAATACAATTCAAAACCAAGCACCCTTTTCAACAACAGGTCAAGTTCTTCTAGCGATCTAAGGGTCTGCTCACATCTACTCGTTATTGTGGCTGCACTCTATTGTATTGACAGGTATAGCAGCCAATGTTATGATTCAACGTATCATTTATGAGGAGGCTCGTGATCTATGTTACATTCCATGCGTATAAGATAAGTTGGCAATAAAAAAAGCGGATTTTCCAAACCACAAGTGTGGGCTTTTTTTGAGCTGCTTATTTCCTGCGTATGTAGACATAGATTGCGACACGGTTAGCTTGTTTGCTATGCCTTTGTATCGCCATCTTCTCTCGTTATCCATGCAGATTTAAGCCCCATTGTGGACTCGGATCTGTATTTTTTATTGCCAAAAAACAGCCGGACGATAAAAAATACAGAAAAATAAATATGAAAAGGGGCAGATCTTATGAGATCCATGCATTGGTACTTCTTTATTTAGACCTCTCTTCTTCAATCGCAGGAGATCCTGCGAACAGAAACTGCGATTTTTGAAGGAGGAAACAATATGGAATTATTGATAAAAGCAAAAGATATGGTTGTGGAATATTCGGGGCGCGATGTTCTGGACATTGATGAACTGGAGCTTTACGACTACGACCGAATCGGTCTGGTTGGTGCGAACGGAGCAGGAAAAAGCACACTGCTAAAAGCCCTGCTGGGGGAAATTCCTTTGTCCCATGGTACAGTCATTCGGGAAGGTAACTTCAGTTATATTCCCCAGTTGGACGATGTCATTGTTCAAGAGATTCAAGATTACGCTTTAATCGGCAAGCTGGGAATTGAGAGCTGTGAAGCGGAGAATATGAGCGGCGGTGAAGAAACACGGCTAAAAATAGCCCAGGCCCTCTCCGGAGAAGTGCACGGAATTTTTGCCGATGAACCGACGTGTCACCTGGATCGGGATGGCATAGACTTTCTGATCCACCAGCTTAAATATTTTTCCGGCGCCTTGCTCATCATCAGTCACGACCGTTATTTCCTTGACCAAGTCGTCGACAAGATCTGGGAGTTGAATGAGGGGAAAATCACGGAGTACTGGGGCGGATATTCCGATTACTTGCGTCAGAAGGAAGAGGAACGGCATAGCCAGGCTGCAAAATATAAGCAGTTTACTGCGGAACGGGAGCGGCTGGAGAAAGCCATTACCGAAAAGCTTAACCAGGCTCGAAAAGTGGATCAAAAGGCCAAGGGCGCTTCACGAAAAAACAGCTCCGAAAGCGGAGGCCGCCTGGCTCATCAAAAATCGACGGGCAGCAAACAGAAAAAGCTCCATAATGCCGCTAAAAATATGGAGCATCGAATCGAAGCTCTTGGTGAGGTGAAACCCCCTGAAGCCATGCGATCCATCCGTTTTCGGCAAAGCAAAGCCTTGGAGCTTCATCATCCGTTTCCGATTACCGGGAAAGACATCTACAAACAGTTTGAGGGCAAGGAGATATTCGAGGAGGCCTCCTTCCAGTTTCCATTGGGTGCCAAGATCGCAGTCACCGGTGCGAATGGATCTGGCAAAACGACGCTTCTCAAGATGATACTCCATCGTGAACATGGTATTTCCGTATCCCCTAAAGCGGAAATCGGTTATTTTTCCCAAACGGGTTACAAGTTTGACCGTGATCAGGGGGTTATGGAGTTCATGTTGGAAGACAGTGATTATGAGGTATCGGAAATTCGAGCCGTTCTGGCATCGATGGGATTTTCTCAGCAGGACGTACGCAAGGCATTATCCGTGTTGAGCGGCGGAGAAATCATGAAATTGCAGCTTGCCAAAATGCTGTTAGGACGGTACAACATCCTGCTGATGGATGAACCCAGCAATTTTCTGGATCTTCCTGCGGTGGAAGCACTGGAACAATTGATGAAGAACTATGCGGGAACGATCATTTTCATTTCGCACGATATCCGTTTGATAGAGAATGTAGCTGATACCGTATATGAAATCAGGGACAAAAAAATCATTCAGAGGGCTTAACGACTGTTCGGGTCTTCGAGTGGGTAAGCGGGGTTCAAACACAAAGAAAAATTTGAAGACAGCACTTCGTAATATGATCAATTAGGGCACCCATATGGGTGCCCTAAGTTTTGGCGTTTAACAGGACACCAATATTAGACATCGTTCTATTCAGACATTATTTTTTGAAAGTCACCTTTTTAGATAATCCATCTTCCAGGTTCATTTCACCTTTGTGGCGAACGAATACATTTTGGTTTCCTTCAAATTTTGGAGGGTTCTTCGGATCATAGTCAACCCAGCGACTATTCCCATTTCCATTTCCATTCACAGAGTACTCCATGTATTGGGTAGCACCAATAAGCTCATTTTTCTCATCATCAGCTTCAACATGAGGTGGTAATTGAGCAACCGTACCATGATGCACACCCAGCTCTTTAATAACTTTATCTGTTTTATAATCATACGCTTTTATTATTACATCATTTCCGTTCACTTCAACCTGAAGTCCCTGTTTAAAATCAATGCCGGTTTGCACTTCGCCACCATTAGGACCTGCCGATGCCCAGCCCATTTGAATACCAGCTGTGTTCACAACAGTAAAACCACGCTTATCTCCACCTTCAACTACCTTTTTACCTGCCCAATCCGGAAGATTCAGATCCCAGTGACTGTGGCTTGTAAAGAGAATGACTTGTGGGTAATCCTTTAAGATTCCTTCTAATTTATCCTGGTCTAAGTAATCACCTGTATAGGGGGATTGATTGGAGCCTGAAATACTATCCTTCAGGACATGATGACTAAAGAGAAAGATGGGTTTATTGGGATCATTCTTTGAATATTCTTCAAGATTCTGCTTTAACCAATCAAGCTGCTCATCACTGAGATAAACCTCATCCCACAAGGATTTATCATGGTAGTGCATATATTTTTCGGTTCCTATGAAAAGCAGCGGATATCCGTCTAACTCTTTTTTATGGTAGACTTTCTCTTCCCCAGTAAAGTTATAAAAATTTTGGAACATTTCGGATTCCGGCGTATCATTTGGCCACGTGTTTTGCGCTAATTTGTTCGGTGCTGCCCATTTCGGTTTATAAAACTCATGATTTCCTATGCTGTACCAAACATGTTCTTGATGAGGATTACTATCTAACACCTGTTGTACGGCTTGATATTCAAAATCCCACCCTCGGTCTGTAATATCACCATTCACGATTAATGCTTTTGAAGCAGGGTTTACCTGTTTCATATCGTTAAGCACATGCTTAAAATCATTGTAATCCCCTTGAATGTCACTAATGACATCAAAAGTAAGACCTGGATCTTCGGAGAATAGATGTTCATCCAGTTTTGCTTGAGCTGATCCTGAAAAAGCACCCATATTGAAAATAATAGATGTTGCCATAATACTTGTTAGTAGCTTCTTCACAATTATTCCTCCTAGTTATCATCATTTTCAGAATATGATCCGCAAAACGATATAAGTTTCTATTTTATAGTAAACCGGAAATATTAAGGTAATATTCTACTGGAGTAAATAATGAACAAAAAAATGTAAATAAACCAAAGCTGCAACCATATTTATAGAAAATAAAAACACATTCGAATTTGAATGTGTTTTTTATAGCTACTCCTGAAAGTCCGATACCCGCCATTTCATGCCGCAATGCAGCTGATGCTCGCGGCGAAAGCGATGGGGCTCAGATAATTGTTCTTGTCATTTCATTATTATCCTTTTCTTTTTCTTCCTTCTTATTTCTTAAGCAGATTAAAGATCGCCTCAAGCCGTATGCTGTGATTGCATGACTCGCAGGAATAGTTCCCTTTCCGGTTTTCCTTGAAATTTTTATATCCCGTGCTTCCTTCGTACAGCCGAAATGTCTTCTTGCAGCAAAAGCACTCCACCTCATAATAAATCAACATGCTCTCTCCTCCTTGGGAGCGTTCTTATTTGCGCGTGGCGTGATCAAAGATCGTAATCAGTTCCTGTACATAAGCCTTTACGTGAAGATCGGGGTTTCTCATCAATTCCAGGCTGAATCCATCGATGGCATGCCGGATAGCGAGCGCCATGACTCGGGAGGATAACGGGGTGAATTCACGAAAGATTCCTTCCTTCGCCCCTGCATGCAGAATCGCCTCAATCGGTTGAAACACGTCCTCATCCGTATCCGCCGAAAACCGAGGCTTCCCCTCCTTCGTCCTCATGCCCGTCACGATTTCCACAACGGCAAATACCATCTTCCGATGATCCGCGATAAACTCCAAATTCGCTTCAATATACTTCTTGAGCCTGTTTTTCGGAGAAGCTTCGTCACGCAGGATTGGCTGCATAAAGGACTCAAAGGCGATATAATACTCCGTCACCACCTGCTCCAGGAGCTCATCCTTGCCTGCAAAATGATAGGAAATCACCCCTTTGCTAACGTTGGCACGCTTGGCGATTTGACCTATCGAAGCTTGGGCATAACCGACCTCGGCAATGGTTTCGATCGCACATGCCACGATTTGCGCACGGCGGGCCTTCTCAATAAAAGACATTTCCTTTTGGTCATTCATTTTATTTTTAGTATTCATGGTTATATTTTAGTACGATCGTACAGAAAAAATCAATAAAAAGCCTGCCCATCTTTTCGGAAATGGGCAGGCTTCCGCCTGAACTCATATAGATTTGCTGGATCCTGACCGTCCGCGATGCAAAGTAGTAATCCGCGCTATATTATTTACGCAGGCTCAGATTTGCTCACGCGGTCCGTGATCACTGCGATTGCTCCATCTCCGGTTACATTACAAGCCGTTCCGAAGCTGTCTTGCGCAATATAGAGGGCGATCATGAGCGACGTCAGCGTTGTATCGAAGCCCAGCATGGACTCCAGCAATCCGAGTGCTGCCATGACGGCACCCCCAGGGACTCCTGGAGCGGCAACCATCGTGATGCCCAGCATCAGAATAAATGGGAACATCATGCCGAGGGAAGTTGGCATCCCCGTCAGCAGCATCACGGCCATCGAGCAGCTTACCAGCGTAATCGTGCTACCGGATAGATGTATGGTTGCGCACAGAGGGATGACAAAATCAGCGACCTTCCCGCTGACCCCGTTCAGCTTGGTTTGACGCAGCGTAACCGGAATGGCAGCGGCAGAAGACTGCGTACCTATCGCCGTAAAATAAGCCGGCAGCATGTTCTTCAGCATGGCAAACGGATTCTTGTGCGCGACTTGCCCCGCAACCAAGTATTGTATGATCAGGAACAGCACATGCAGGACAATGATCATAATGAATACTTTGGCAAAGACCGACAGGATCGTGGTCACTTGCCCGCCATAGGTTAAGTTGGCAAACACGCAGAGGATATGATACGGCAGCAGCGGAATGATGATCGAGGCGATCAGCTTCTCCACAATCTCCCGGAAATCAACCATGACCTTCTGCAAGGTTTGTCCCTTGATTACAGCCGCTCCCAGCCCAAGTGTAAAGGCTAGCAGTAGAGCAGTCATTACCCCGAATACAGGCGGCATGTCAACTTTAAAAAAAGGCTCCAGCAGCGCCTCTTCCGGATTGGCGTAGGAATTAACCAGACCACCAACCTCCAACATATACGGATACAATAGCGTCGCTGCCAAGAACGCCAACAGCCCTGCGATAACAGTGGAGAGATAAGCAAGGCCCGTGGTCACGCCCAGCAGGCGACCGGCCCCTCTTCCCAGCTCCCCGATCCCGGGAGCAATGAATCCGATGATAATTAAAGGTATGGCAAAACCAAGAAAGTTTCCAAACAACCCGCTAAAGGTAGCTAATCCGGCAACCAGCCATTCCGGTGAGAACGATCCGATCGCAATGCCGAGCAAAATGGCTATAAGGATTTTCGGCAGCAAACCGAGTTTTTTCATGTTCATGCTGTTATCACCCACAGATCTTATTTTCGTTTTTTGTCCACTCCAAACGGACATAATCCATTGGACATGGAATGAACAAACTTTATCATATTCTGGATATCATTGTCATTATGCAAAATATGACATCGAAACATACCCGTAACAGATCGGATGACAGATATGGACCATAGAAATAATGGAAAGGCGAAATGCCCGCTCCGGTTCAAGCATGCACACAATTGAAGCCAGCCCCGCTCATTACTGTGCGGGGCTGGCCTCATTGGAATGGTTCCATAGAACCCTAATATGATGAGATAACGGCAGGATCAATTCCAACAGATCAGCCATTATCCTTCTGCTATAAGCCAAGCTCTCTGGCTACTGTTGCCCACCCAACCAATGGCTAGGTGAAGTCACTCGGCGGCTTGAATTACTGCACCTGATCGAGCAATTGATAGGCCTCTTCCTTCGTTGTCACCGCCAAGAGCGCTTCTCTGAAATCATCGTCCATCAGCTTGCGGGACAACATTTGCAGCACTTTCAAATGCGCATTCTGTTTACTATTCCGCGGCACGGCAATCATAAAGATCAGTTTTGCTTCGCTTCCGTCCAGGCTCTTCCAGTCGACACCATCCTGCTGGATACCAAAGATCACGCTTGGTTTCAGGACAGCATCCGATTTACCGTGAGGAATCGCAATATTCATGCCGATGCCTGTGGAGCTTTCTTGTTCCCTGGCTAATATGGCCTGTTTAAAATCTCCATCAGCTCTTACCGCCCCATTCTGCTCCAGTACACCGATCATTTCGTCAATAACAGCATCCTGTGTCGTTCCGGTCAGATTCAGATTAATAAGATCCATTGTTACAATGTCTGTCAATTTCTCGACGCGGATAGCAGGTGCTTCGGTTGCTGTACCGTTATGGGTCACGGTTGAAGTCACTTCTGCTGAGTCCGCAGCTGTGTCTGCTGCCAACTCTTTACGTGCACCGGCCGGTGTTTCTTTCGCTCCTTCTCCAACAACTGCCGGAGTCACACCTTCAACATCTTTCTTGAGCAGACTCACCATGATAATGGATACGGCTGCGCCGCCTATGACAGCGAGGAAGAACATCAACACATTATCAACAGCACCGAGTACGGCTACAATCGGTCCGCCATGGGCTACTCTGTCACCGACATTACCAAACATTGCAATCATCGAACCCGTCATCGAGCCGACCATGATACTTGGAATGACGCGTAGAGGATCTTGCGCCGCGAATGGAATCGCTCCTTCAGTAATCCCGAACAGTCCCATCGTAAATGTTGCTTTTCCAGCTTCGCGTTCCGCAGATGTAAACTTCTTTTTGTTCATCATGGCTGCCAGTCCCATCGCAATCGGAGGAACACAGATGGCAACGGCAATTTGTCCCATGATCACATAATTTCCCTCACCGATCATGGCCGAGCCGAACAGGAACGCAACCTTATTCACGGGACCACCCATGTCAAAAGATATCATCGCGCCCAGAATAAGCGCGAGCAAAATCGAACTTGTGCCCTGCATGCCCGCGAGCCAGACGGTTAACGCTTCAAACAAATTCGCAACTGGAGCACCAACTACAAAGACGAAGATTAACCCTACAACTAGAGAAGCCAGTACCGGAATAACGATAATGGGCATAATCGGCTGCAACGACCGAGGAACCTTGATCTTTTTAATAGCAAGTGCAACATAACCGGCCAGGAAACCGGCAATAATCCCGCCGATGAATCCCGCTCCCGCTTCACTTCCATAAAAGCTGCCGTTCGCAGCAATGAACCCGCCAACCATACCTGGTGCAAGACCCGGTCTGTCCGCAATACTCATGGCGATAAATCCGGCAAGGATCGGAACCATAAAGGTAAACGCAGCCCCGCCGATACTCTCAATCGTTTTCCAGATCGAATCTTCCGGTATAACCAGTCCACCCGGCGTTTTCACGCCTCCCATCGTCAGCGCGACTGCGATGAGCAGCCCGCCGATCACGATAAACGGCACCATATAGGATACACCGTTCATCAAGTGACGGTAGATCGGATTTTGTTTAGGTTTGTTCTCTCCTGTCATATCTTCAGCTGACTTGGACTGTGCCTGATAGACGGGCACATCCCCTTTTATCATCTGTTGGATTAGCTCTTCTGGACGACGGATACCATCCTGCACACCAACGACAAGCAGTTTTTTACCGACAAACCGGTCCTTCACCACCGTCTTATCCGCTGCGATAATAATGCCATCGGCTTCACGGATATCCTGCTCCGTGAATTGATTCTCCACGCCAATGGAGCCTTGGGTCTCGACCTTCAACTCAACGCCGAGCTTCGCACCTGCCTTCTGCAGATTCTCAGCGGCCATATACGTATGTGCAATTCCGTTAGGACATGAAGTAATCGCTAATATTTTCATGATCGTCATTCTCCTTTGCTCTCATGTTCCCGCTTACATTTATAGTGTACACGCTGAAAACGCTGTTATCGGATGAACTTTTTACCGGAACTTCCGGAAAAACAGGTTTATATCGCAATAAAATATCCCCACCAAGTGGAGCCTATGCTGCGTTGCTTATCCAAATACTTTACGGGGACCCCAAAAAGAATGTAAAAAGCAGGACGTATACGCCCTGCTTGATCATCAATGTTTCTTAGATTAATATTACCCTTTTAACGTACTCAGCAATCGCATCGCATCCGTCTCCTTAGATAACGCACTGACCAAAGCCGGCTGCTCACTGATATGCGACAATTCTCTGAACAGCTGCCTCATCTCTTCCCGCTCATCGTGCTTAACCGCAAGCAAGAACACAAGCTCTACTTTCTCGGTTCCCCAGGTGATCGGCTGTTTCAGAGTAACAATCACGATGCAGGACTGTTTAACCCACTTCGGGCTGCCATGAGGGATAGCAATGCCACCGCCAATCGTCGTAGCAGACATATTCTCACGATCCAGCACACTTTCCGCATATCCTGCCTCGACATACCCTTTGTCCTCCAGCATATGCGCAAATTTGGCGATTAACTGTTCTGGGCGCTCTATCTCCTGCTGAGGAAAGACGAGAAAAGGTGTCGTATATTTCAAAAAGACTGATTCCTCAGCCGCCCTGCAATCCGGCTCATCGAGCCGCCGGATCGCTTGCTCCAGCTTACGCTCGTCACTGGCCTCGAGCAGTGGGGAAACGAGGATGTGAGGTGATTTTAGCTTGGGCAGATCCACCGTTGTAATAATAAGATCCACCTCATGAGCTGCCAGATAATCCTCAACTTCCGCTTTGGACATCGTTGTCTCTACATGCACGGACGGGAATCTCCGTTCCACCTTCGCGAGAAGCAATTGGGACATCCCGACGCCCATATGACACACGATAATGGCCTTCTGAGGATGGCTTTCATTCTGGTGAAGCCGTTCCACAGACGCCTGAAAGTGCAGCGTCAAATAGGCGGCTTCCTCTTCGGGAAAATACAGCTGGAGCGCTCCCCCTACCTCTTCCAATGCCATGATGACCCGATCGAACATGTAGGGGTACATCTTTTTGATCTCAGCCAACATCGGATTGGACACAGCCAGACCATAATGAAGACGGTTCATGGTCGTGTATAAATGCACTTTCAACCCGTTCAATAATACCTGGTCCTTGGAGAAAGGGATCATATTCAACTCCGACATCCGCCGAATCAATTGCTCAACCAATTGGGGTAGCAGGGGGTGGCTGTCTGCCAGATCACTCCGCCCACCGCCTTCATCCTCCTTTGTGTATCGGAACTTCCCGCCAAGCAGGTGCAGGGTTAGATAAGCAGTTTCTTCCTTAGAAAAAGGTACGGCGAACAGTTTTTGCAGCTTCTTCAAAAAGTCTATCGCCCATGCAAATTCCGCTTTGTTCTCCAAAAAGGCTATGTCCTGCCCAGAGAGCGAAATTGGCTGTCCCAGCTTGGTCCGTTTGACCATAAGCAGAATATGCAGCATCAGACTTTCAAAGGTTTCATCGGTGAAGCGGAGCTGATGTTGCTTTTGCAACGCCTTCAATTCATTGAATACGGTTGCAATTTCATGCGGTTCATACTGCTTACGCATCATCTGTCCCGTCAACTCCGGACGATTGATCAACTGGTTCAACCGCGCCAGCGCCATCCGTTTGTTCTTCTCGGAGCCTTCAATCATTAAGCCCACACGCTGCTTAGTCACTAAGTTCAGATCAAAGCTGTGCAGCCAGCCCTCAATCTTCTCCATATCTCGACGAATAATCGTCTTGTTCACATAAAACAAAGAAGCCAGATTCTGAATGGTTACGGGCTTCGCGTTCATCAAGAGCCGGTAAGCCAGATGCAGCACCCTTTCCTCATCGGATACATGCTCGGTGGAACTCTCGTTGGAATACAAACGTTGGAATAAATCAGTCTGATCTGCTTCCCCGATCTCCAGATAAACGCCGAGTCCCGGCCTTTTCACAAGATTACCACTGGAGTGCTTAACTATATATTCATCAATTACCTTCAGATCATTCCGGATCGTCTTCTCCGAGCACTCGGTCTGATCCGCTAGATCCTGAACGAGCCACAGCCGGTTCGGTTCCATTAACAAATTGCGAAAAATCTCTTTTTGCCTATTATTCATTCCGATCTCCTATTCAACTTATTTGGAGAGCTCTCTAAATGCGGGGCAGGTACATAGTCCTACGTATATCATATCCAGGTCTGTATAGCAATCTGATCTGGGATGCTGCACGAAAATGGATAGATGCGGATGGAGCAAAAGAATGGCATGTTGACGGAAAAGCTGAGCATATACCGTTTTTTTAAAATCTGACGTTAACAAAACAAGAGTGCCGCAGAAACTTCGGCACTCTTGTTCATGATCCGTATTATAATCCTCTTACATCTCAAGAAATTCGTTCGGTTACACGGCATATCTTTCCTATAAAAGCCTCCACAGCCTCCCGCGTCGACTCCGCCTCCGTCACGGCGGATATCACGGCGACACCATCTGCACCCGCTCCCATCACTTCCTCCACGCGCTCCACGGTAATCCCGCCGATCAATAGGTATTTATTGTTAATTTTAGACAATGAGCCTTATTTAATTTCATATATTGTAAATGTTAAAAGGGAATGGATTAATTATTTCTTTATATTAGGTTTATGCTTAGACTAATATTAAGGAGAATCAAATTAAATTATGCTCAAAAAACTATTTAAACCGGCCTTTTTATCTGTTCTTGCTTTCATGCTCACGCTGTCTCTTTTCTCACCGCATGCTTTTTCATTAAAATCAAATGCATCGCCAGATATATATTTGAGAACGTGCCATAACAATTTTTCTGATTGGTATGTTGATGGCGGAATATATGAAAGTACCTATGAGAAAGTAAGCTCGGTTTCTGCTTACATGGAATTATACCGTGACGGAACATACTTAGGATCGAGCTATGATATCGATGACCTTTATCGTCCTTCCGGTCTAAGAAGCGCGGCAGCTAATATCTCAAGCTGTACACATAAAACATTCGGATTTTATGTTATGAATTGGAATTCTCGCCTTTCGCCTCTTACTGGCAGTGATGTAACTAATTCGGGTTCAGTAAATATACTAAAAAACAAATGATGACTAAAGGAGGAAGCATCTTAATGAAGGTAAAAAAAAGAACTGCTATAATAACTCTCGGTCTAGCATTTGCTATATCAGGTTCTAGTGTTTATGCGAGTGACTCATTAACAAACATCTTCTCTTTTAATACAGAAAATCAAGAAGAACAACAATATATTAAAAACGTAGAAAACAAACTTGTTTCTTCATGGAATTTAGGGAAAGAAACGATCCTACATCATTCAATTAAATCCGTGACATTGACAACACAACAAGACTTAAGCGAATGGAATATGATAAGCTCCATCGAGATTGAAGATAAATTATACTCAAAATTCAAATCAGAAGAGAAATCGTCTTTTATTGATGCATTTTATGGCGAAGAAAGAAGAGCAAACCTAGAAGTAGGGGATTACATGCCTGCTATTCTAATAAACTCCGAGTTAACGGAAGCCAAGCAGTTTTGGCAGAAGTATGATGGTTCTTATATTGTTATTAACATGAAAACGAAGAACTCAAATGGATCAAAACAATGGTATGTAGAAGGAAAAGCAGAACACTTAAACTAATAAAATTTACCCTATAGTTGTTAAGAGTGTCGAAAAATTTCGACACTCTTTTTTTATAGTAAGTTCAATTAATTGTTAATATCCTTTCTCATTAAAAATATCCAATCTACCTGAAGCTCTTATCTACAATAGCCTCCACTACCTTCCTCGCCGACTCCGCTCCCGTCACGGCGGAGATCACCGCGACGCCATCTGCACCCGCTCCCATGACTTTCTCCACGCGCTCCACGGTGATCCCGCCGATCCCAACGATCGGCAGATAGATTCCAGCTTCGCGCAGTTCACGAAGAATCGCTGGGCCTTGTGCTGCCTTGGCATCATCCTTCGAGACGGTTGGATAAATCGGTCCGATGCCAAGATAATCGGCACCGTGGACAATGGCGCGCCTCGCTTCCTCCACGGTATGGGCGGAGACACCCAGAATCCGGTTGCCGATCCGCTCCCGTACGGAAGCCGCGCATTCGTCGTCCTGGCCGATATGCACGCCATCGGCGTTCAGCTTCAGTGCCAGCTCCACATCGTCATTGACGATGAAGGGTACGCCCGCTTGGCGGCACTGATCCTGGATCCGGCGAGCCAACTGGATCATCGGCTCGCCAACAAGCGAGCCATGTCCCTTCTCACGAAACTGGACCAAGGTCGCGCCACCAGCCAATGCCTCCTGCACAATCCGGCTTGGCTCTTCGATACAGTTCACGCTGCCAAGCACGAGGTACATCCGTAAATGTTGTTTCATCATTTCGGGTGTCACTCTGCCCGTCATCGCAGCACCTCCTGACGGCGCCGATTGTACGCCCAATGATTTGTCGGACCCTGTCCCTGTCCCAGATTCAAGCTGTCCTCAATGGCCGCTTGAATGAATAAGCGCCCGCTCTGAATCGCATCGAATGCACTCAAGCCTTTGGCCAGGCCTGCAGTGATGGCGGCAGAGAAAGTACAGCCGGTACCATGCGTATGAACGGTATGAATTCTTTTACCGTATAGTTCGGAGAAGGCAGTGCCATCGTATACGAGGTCCATGACCGGAGGACTGCCCGGAGGACCGTCGCCCTTGAAAATGGAAGGACGGGGCCTACGCAACTCCCCGGCGGGAATGGCAGTTCTCGTTTGGTCATTCGTTAATTCGGACCAAGGCTGCTCTTCCTGCTGCGTATCCGCCGCTATAGCGGGTCCCCTGTCTCTTTCGCGATCCGCACCTTCACCGGCTCCAAGCATTCCCTCATCATGGCCGCCTTTGATCACAACGATCTTGGGCCCCAGATCATGAATACGTCTGGCCGCTTCCTTCCGATCTTCCATCGTGCGGATACGCATCCCCGCCAATACTTCGGCCTCCGGTATATTGGGGGTGACGATCAAGGCCAGCGGCAGCAAGTCTTCTCTTAAAGCCTGCACCGCTTCGCTTTGCAGCAGCTCCGCTCCGCCCTTGGCAATCATCACGGGATCGACAACGACCTTCCCCCAGCCGAATGCCCGAATCCGGTCAGCAACCAGCCGAATGACCTCGGCGTTGAACAGCATGCCCGTCTTCAATGCATCTACTCCGAGGTCTGAGCCAACCGCTTCCATCTGCTCGGCTGCTGCCTCTGGGGGAAGCGGATATACGCCGTGAACCCCCAAGGTATTCTGCACCGTGATCGCGGTAATCGCCGACATGCCGTATACGCCGAGCTCCTGGAAGGTTTTCAGATCGGCCTGAATGCCGGCGCCGCCGCCGCTGTCGGACCCGGCAATCGTCAGTGCCCGGGGCACGCGAGTCTTGCTCATCGTGCGCCACCGGCGGCAGCCGTTCCCGCTTCCCGGACAGCGGCATATCCCGCCAACGAGCCTGGATGAAGTTTTGCCAGCTCATCCAGGAAAGCAATCTGGAAGCTTCCCGGTCCTTGGTCCGCCGTGCATTCCGCAGCTCTCGCCGCCGCGGCCCCGTAGAAGGCCAGACCCGCCGTACCCGCAAGCAGCAGGTCTGCTTCCACTGCCGCAAAGGCACCCAGCACCGAGGTCAGCAGGCACCCTGCGCCGGTGACCTTCGTGAGCAGAGCATTCCCGCCGGTTATGATACGCACTTCGGTTCCATCGGTAATCACGTCCTCTTCACCGGTAATGGCCATGATTGTGCCTAATTCGCGGGCAGCCCGCACAGCCAGCTCTAGATGATTGCTGCCTGCGCTATTGCCAGCGTCTACGCCTTTGATCTCGCGCGCCTCCCCGACAAGGTGAGCGACTTCAGCCGCATTCCCGCGCACGAGCGAAACCTTCACCTCGCTTAGGATCCGCAATGCCGACTCCGTCCGAAAACGGGTCGCTCCCGCACCGACCGGGTCCAGCAAGACCGGGACGCCATGTGCATTCGCCGATTGTCCGGTGATGATCATCGCATCCACCAGCTCGCGGTTCAGCGTGCCGATGTTCAGCACGAGCGCGCCCGCTATGGCGGCCATATCCGCCACTTCCTCCGGCGCGTAAGCCATGACCGGCGACGCGCCCAGCGCGTACAAGCCGTTAGCCGTAAAATTCGTAACCACCACGTTTGTCATATTGTGAACGAGGGGGCTCGTCTGCTGTACCTTCGTTAAAAGCGCCGAAACCTCTTTTTCCCATGCATGCATATGAATCGCCTCTCTTATCTATATTGGAATTTATGTGCTTATTATGACTCCTTACAGCACCGCAGCCTGCAGCGGCACCGGCCATTCCTCCTGCTTATATGCCATATCCCAGAACATATACTCCAGCTGGCAGCTCAGCATGAAATGCTCCTTCATCCGTTCCCGCTCGGCTGCCGTCGCGCGCTCTGCCCATTCATCGACACGTTTGCAGAACTTGGCTGTCGCGTCTTCCCCACGGTTGCCATAGAAATTAATCCAGTCATAGAACGGATGGGATTCATCCGGCTTCACTTCATCCAGCAGCTTGCAGCCAATCTCCAGGTACGTCCACGGGCAAGGAAGTAGTACGGCCATAATCTCGCCTAGACTGCCCTCGTGCGCCACTGTCAGCATATGACGGATATAATGATGCGCGGACGGAGCCAGTGGATACCCTTGAAGCTCTTCGTAGGTCACCCCCGCGGCTGCGCACAAATTCTGATGCGGGTGCACCTCGCTGTGCAGGATGAATGATATCTGTTCGTTAAAGGTGGCGATCTCTTCCCTGCTGGTCGATTTGGATATGGCGATTCCGTAGATCCGCATGTAGGCGTTCAAATACTCAAAATCCTGCTTCACATAGTGAATCAGCTGTTCCCGCGCCAGGTTCCCCCCGGCAATGCCTTTTACGAAGGGATGATCGAAGATTGCTTGAAAAATTCCTTCCGCCTGCTGACGGAGCTCTTGCGTGAAACTCATTGTTGTCCCACCTCCAACATATTGAAGAGCAGGAAGTCCATAAGACACGACTTTCCAGGCAACGCTAAAAAGCCGCCCCCGAAAACTGGAGCGGCTTCGTCAACAAGCCCGAGTGCGCCAAAAAACGCACCGAGACCTCATATACGAAGGCTCCACTTTCCTACGCTAGTACGAACTAGATCAGGTTCAAAGGGTCCAAGATATACTCTTGTCTCAGCCGCCAACGGCTCCCCTAGTGGACTTCCTATTCTTTTGTCTAATACTGTACATAGGTTTATGGATGCTGTCAAATGTTAACTGTTCGTGGGCGGAGCCCACGCTCGAACCCTCCCATACCCGGGTGATCATGATGTTTTTCGGTGGCTGAGGTTATTCGCAAAAAACGCCGGCGGCCGAAACTTGTCACGGGAACACTGACGTTTGGTTGTCATGTATTCCCCAACATAGTGAGTACATAAGAGTTATGCAAATAAATGAAGTTTAAAGGAGCGAGCGTATTTATGACGAACCCATCGAAAGCGGTTAAGCCCATTCCGGACGGCTACACCTCCGTGACACCATGGATCATCTCAAGAAACTCCGCAGCGCTGATCGATTTACTGCAGCGGGCTTTTCGAGCTGAAGAGTTAGCGCGCGTCTATGTTGGTGATGGTATCATCGGCCATGCCGAGGTCCGAATCGGGGATGCCGTCGTCATGATGTTTGACGCGAAACCGGAATGGCCGGATAGCCCGGCATACCTCCGTTTATATGTTGAGGATTGCGAAGATGTGTATCAGCAAGCGCTGGCCGCAGGAGCCGTCTCGGTGACGGAGCCAACGAGCTTGTTCTTCGGCGACAAGGTGGGACGGGTACGGGACCCGTTCGGCAACTTATGGTGGGTACAGACACGAATGGAGGACCTCACTCCGGAAGAAGTGGAACAGCGTGCCCAAGACCCGGAATACATCAAAGCGATGACCTATGTTGCCGGTGCGGAGATTGTGGTGAAGATTTCGTAAAATATGAAGTGAAGCAATAGCAGTATAACAGGAGGGCACGGATGGACTCGGTGTCTAGGGGTATGCATGGATGGCTCGGATTATAATCGATGTTGGGGCCGGCGGGAACTCAGAGTAGCTATGGTTTAGAGGTAGAAACCGGGGTAACACAGCGTGTATAGCTGAGGCTGCTGCTGGTATTGGTGCTACTGGTTCTTGGTGCTACTGCTGGTCTTGGCTACTGATGATCTACTGGACTTGGTACTACTCCTCGAGCGTAACGGACTGAGGATACGTTATTTGGCTGAGTAGGTGTGATTTTGGATAGTTATCGGACACCAGGTACGCTATTTATAAAATATGATGGCAAATGGGCCGGTAATTGTGGTAATAAGGGATCCTGTGTCCGTTAGATTTAAAAATCGGGGGCAATTTGAGAAATAAGGGATCTGGAGTCCGTTGATAGGTGGTCTTATCGCTACTGCTGGTCTGAGTGCTACTGCTGATCTTGGCTACTACTGATCTTGGTGCTACTACTGGTATTGGTGCTGCTGATGGCTTGGTGCTACTTGCTGGTCTTGTTACTACTGCTGGTCTTGGCGCTACTTGCTGGTCTTGGCTACTGATGATCTACTGGACTTGGTACTACTCCTCGAGCGTAACGGACTGAGGATACGTTATTTGGCTGAGAAGGTGTGATTTTGGATAGTTATCGGACACCAGGTACGTTATTCATAGAATATGATGGCAAATGGGCCGGTAATTGTGGTAAAAAGGGATCCTGTGTCCGTTAGATTTAAAAATCGGGGGCAATTTGAGAAATAAGGGATCTGGAGTCCGTTGACAGGTGGTCTTATCGCTACTGCTGGTCTGAGTGCTACTATTGATCTTGTTGCTACCTGCTGGCTTGGTGCTACTTGCTGGTTTTGGCTACTACTGATCTTGGTGCTACTACTGGTATTGGTGCTGCTGCTGATCTTGGTGCTACTTGCTGGTCTTGGCTACTGATGATCTACTGGACTTCGTGCTACTCCTTGAGCGTAATGGACTGAGGATACGTTATTTGGCTGAGTAGGTGCTATTTATGAGAGTTAACGGACACCAGGTACGTTATTCATTGAATATGATAGCAAATAGGCTGGTAATTATGGTAATAAGGGATTCTGTGTCCGTTAGATTTAAAAATCGGGGGCAATTTGAGAAATAAGGGATCCGGAGTCCGATAACAGTCAGGGGCAGCGGCACGAAGTAGGGGACTTGGTTAAGCTGTGCTGGCGTGCGGTGTGGCATACCTTATAGCGGCAGTACTGGCGATGCTGTGATGCTAAAAAAGGAGGCATCCCTCAAGATCTGAGATCTTTTGGGATGCCTCCTTTTTTAGCTTTCACTTAGCATCATCCGTTATACGATAATACTAGGCTGCAGCATTCATTACTGAATGCCGTAAAACTCCTGCAGCTGGTCAATCATCAGATTGGCCGCCAGGATGCCGCCTGCTGTATTCCAGATTGCATCATCCACTTTGTGGGCTTGGCCGTTCTTGACGACGTTCAGGTTTTTCCATAATGGATCGTTGATCCATTCCTGCTCGGTTTGGTTGGCGCCGCCATCCCCGGTTTCATAAGTGAAGTAGAAGAGTCTGTCGGCATCTGCCTCAGGCAAACGTTCCTTCGTGATCTCGTCAACGAAATCGTCCTTGGCGTTCTTGGTCATGTCGTTGCGGGCGATGCCGATTTTATCGAAAATGACGCCCGAGAACGTATTGGTATGGTACACGCGCGTCTTGCCAGCCATGAAACGGACCACGGAAACGGTCTCGTCCAGCTTGCTTCCGGCCTTCTCTTTGAAATCCTGAATCCGCTTGTCGTATGCAGCCAATAGCTCCTCGCCTTCGGATACCTTGTTCAGCGCCTTGGCATACAGTTCAAAATTGTTCTGCCACTCGCCGCGAAGATCCTCGGCAAAAACGGTCGGCGCGATCGCCTTCAATTGCTCGTATACTTTCTCCTGACGCATCTTGTTGCCGATAATCAGGTCCGGCTGCAGGCCCGCGATCAGTTCGATGTTCGGCTGGCTCTCTTCCCCGACAACGGTAACGCCTTCCATCTGGTCTTTAATATGTGGATACCATGGGTCACCTGTCCAGGATCTAACAGCGCCTACTGGCTTCACGCCCAATGCGAGAAGCGCCTCGGTTCCTTCGTTCGTGAGAACCACCACTTTTTGAGGGGTTCCCTTGATTGTTTCCGTACCCATCGCATGTGTAACTTCATAGGATTCGCTTGCTGCGCTACCATTGTTACCACTTGCATTATTCGTCGTGTCGCCGCCGGTATTGTTTGTATTTTCTTTCGCTGGGCTTGCTCCACAACCGGCAAGAATCACGATCATAATGAGAGCCAGCAAGCTAAACTTGAGGCCTCTCGTTGGTTTATTTGCCATTCCTTTTCCCATTCCTATCTAAATCCCCCTTGTGTCATATCCTTCTACTTGAAAATCATTATCAATCACTGATTCAAAACTATAAAGGGTTTCCTGAAAAATATCAAGATATTTATGAGAATGATTATCAAGCTCATTGACAGATGGGGTCCCTTCACCTAAAATTCATATGAACTTAATTATTCATGGACTTAAGAAAGTGAGCATATATGCGCGTATTCGGACTATTCATATCGCTATTGGCGCTGGCTGCTGCCGTCATGGGCAGCATCGCATTCGGAGTAACAAACGTACCTCTTCATCAGGTATTGGAATCGTTCACTCACTTCAACGGGAGCAACGAACATCTGATCATTCTCACAGCAAGACTGCCCCGGGCGCTCATTGCACTTGCTGTAGGAGCAAGCCTAGCTGTTGCGGGTGCCCTCATGCAGGTCATCACGCGCAATCCGATTGCATCACCCAGCACGCTGGGCGTGAACTCCGGTGCAGCCTTCTTCATTATTATGTCAGCGGGTTGGCTGGGTATAAGCGGACTCCAATCTCTTACCTGGGTCGCGCTGATGGGAGCCGCGGTAAGCGGCGGTATCGTGTTTTTCCTGGGCAGCATCGGCAGGGACGGCATGACGCCGGTAAAAATCACCCTCGCGGGTGCCTCCATAGCCGCCTTCTTCCATTCCTTAACGCAGGGATTCATGCTCTCTGACGGCAAAATGTTCGATCAGGTGCTGGTATGGCTTGTCGGCTCGGTAGCCGGACGCGATTTGAACCAACTTGCAGCCGTGTGGCCGTACATGACCGTTGGCATGCTGGTTGCACTCCTGCTGGGCCGCCATCTGAACGCCCTCTCCATGGGTGATGACATCGCCCAGAGCCTCGGGCAAAAAACAGCCCTCATTAAGTTGTTAGCGGCAGCGGCTGTTATTTTGCTGGCCGGAGGTTCCGTTGCCGCTGCGGGCCCCATCGCATTCGTCGGGATTATCATCCCGCATATCGTTCGGCATTTAATAGGAAATGATTATCGCTGGATTCTGCCTTACAGCGCGGTGCTCGGTGCACTTCTGCTGGTGACGGCCGATCTCGGCTCCCGATATATTGCCATGCCGAAGGAAGTCCCGGTCGGCGTGATGACCGCAATCATTGGCGTGCCGTTCTTCGTGTACATAGCCAGGAAAGGAAGACGAGCACAATGAATAAACACCGCATATTCCGCTCCAAGAACGCTAAAGTATCGTTTATGCTGGAGAGAAGAACGCTATGGGTATGTCTGATCCTATTCGTGCTTTGCATCGCCGCCATGATTATTAGCACAGGCACAGGAAGCCAGTTTGTTTCGCCGCTTCATGTCATGAAGGCATTGTTCGGTAACGCTCCGCCCATGGAGCAGGTTATCGTTATGCAGCTAAGGCTGCCCCGAATTATTATCGCCGTGCTGATCGGCGCCGCTCTCGCCGTGGCGGGGGCTATTCTGCAGGGCGTCATCCGCAACCCCCTGGCCTCCCCCGACGTCATCGGTATAACGGAGGGAGCATCACTTGGAGCGGTTCTCTTCATCTTCATATTCACAGGCACCGTATCGATCCATTGGATGCCGCTATTCGCCATCCTTGGTGCTTTTTTCATAACCGGGCTGCTGTACGTGCTTGCTTGGAAAAATGGCGTATCGCCGCTGCGGCTCGTCTTGATCGGAATCGGGGTATCGGCTGCAATCAAATCGATCTCCTATATGCTGATCATATCCGGACCGCTGCAGTTGGCCGACCGCTCCCTTACTTTCATGGCAGGCAGCATTTACGGCATGTCCTGGGATAAGGACGTTTTGACCCTGCTGCCTTGGATAGCTGTACTTCTACCGCTTACCTGGCTGCAGGCCCGCAATGTGAACATCCAAGCCTTGGGCGACGACGTTGCCAGCAGCACGGGCGCCCAGGTTCAGAAACAGCGCCTGATCCTAATCGGACTCAGCGTCGCTCTGGCCGGAGCAGCCATCTCGATCGGCGGCGCCATCGCCTTCATCGGTCTGATGGCACCGCATATGGCCCGCAGGCTGGTGGGTCCCTCCTTCGGGAGCGTCCTGCCGGTCAGCGCACTGATCGGTGCGATTCTGCTCCTTGTCGCGGACTTGGTAGCTCGGACGGCATTTCTGCCGCGCGACGTTCCGGCAGGCGTATTCACCGCCGCAATCGGCGCGCCGTTCTTCCTCTACTTGCTGTATCGTAACCGCAATCGATTCTAGAACCGAAAGGAGCTGGCGTCATGAATACGCTGGAAGCAAAGGGATTGGGTCTGTCCTATGGGGGAGACTTTATATTCGAAAATCTGGATTTAACTGTGCCTATAGGTAAAATCACCGTGTTTATCGGCAGCAACGGCTGCGGCAAGTCCACTTTGCTGCGCTCCATGGCCAGGCTGCTGAAACCGCAGCGCGGCTCGGTTGTACTGAACGGGGCCGACATCGCAGGCTTGTCTACCAAGGACGTGGCGCGTAAGCTCGCCATTTTGCCTCAAGGGCCTACCGCCCCGGAAGGATTAACGGTGATGCAGCTGGTAAAGCAAGGACGCTATCCGTACCAGAGCTGGCTTCGTCAATGGTCACGCGAGGATGAGGAAGCAGTCACAGCGGCGCTGACCTCCACAGGTTTGACCGAACTGGCTGACCGTACGGTTGACTCGCTATCCGGCGGTCAGCGCCAGCGGGCCTGGATCGCGATGACGCTGGCACAAGAAACGCCAATCATTCTGCTCGATGAACCGACCACCTATCTGGATTTGACGCACCAGATCGAAGTGCTGGATCTGCTGTATGAATTAAATGTTCAAGAACAACGGACCATCGTCATGGTGCTGCATGATATCAATCTGGCCTGCCGTTATGCCGATCATATCGTTGCCATTCGCGACGGAAGTATCAAGGCAAAGGGCAAACCGGGAGATATCATCGATTCCGAGCTGATGCAGACCGTGTTCCAGCTGCCGTGCGAGATTATTCCGGACCCGCTGTACGGAACCCCGATGTGCGTCCCGCGCGGGAAGGGCATACGCCGGCCTTTAGCCGTCAAGCCGGAACCAGCGGAACCCAAACAACCAACAACGCCGACTCCAGCTCCTGAGCTGGCACCGGTGTAGCATAAATTGCAATCAAGCCGACTCCCTTTCGCATTCAAGCGGTGGGAGCCGGCCTTTTTTATGTGGGCTTGACGCGAAGAGACAAAAGACCCCCATGCAGTGAGACATGAAGAAAGACATGGAGAGAGACATGAAGAGGACACACAAAGAAGACCACCCCAAAACCATGAGGGTAGCCTTTGTATTTGTAATAAACGCTATAAACATAAGTTTTGTCTTCCATTGCTCACATGCTGTTCCACTGACGGTTCGGTTAACGACAACCTATGACCATTTACCTACACGCGGGACTTTATTCCTTTGTCGAAGCGGAAGTCCTTTGAACAGTTTGGACTTTTCACGCTTCCGTTGTTCCAGCAGGTTCTTTACCCCTCGCATCAACATTCGGTACCGCATCTCATCCTCGTGGCCGTATTTTCGCATTTCATCAAAATACTCGTCTATCATCCTATCACTCCAGCTGTATAAGTCTATAGAACTAGAGTATAGGACCGAACTATACAATTTCTAAACAAGACTCGGTTACATGCTAAGCCGTCGACTCTGACATGGATGAGCTGCCGGCAGCCTCCATCCGCCGTCTTCGGCGAAGGAGAAGAGCCAAAGGGATGGCCAATGCCACCAGCCCGCTTGCCCTCAGGAACACATCATCGATGCTCCGTGTGTAAACCATCCGATGCAGCCACTCAGCGATTTCTCCGGAAGTGCCGCTACTGAAAATCCACAGCCACACTCTGACTCCATCTTTCCAATGAGTATAGACGGAATTAAGTTGTTGATTACTCTATCACCCAGCATTCTCTTCTACAAGACCATATAGAGAAGTTTTTTCCTCGCTTCTTGATTCTCTATTAGAGCCCTTACCCCTCGGTAATCATGGCAGCGCAAAAACCACGATCCACGGATTCGGATCGTGGCTGCTGCATCTCAAGATCGCCGTTTGTCTTGGAAAATTAGGCGTCAGACCGCTTGCCCCTGCCGCTCCGACGGCACAGCCAAATATCGGGCCAGCTCTGATTGCAGCTCGTTTAGCGCGTCATCCAGGCGTTCTCTCAGCTGCTCCGTGATGTCGTAACCGCCCAGTTCGAGGCGGGTGATCCACTGATCTACGGCAAACACCCCGTTGAGAATATTGGTTCCTCCGAGTGCGGATATTACTGGCTTCAACGCATAATCCACCGCGAGCAAATGCGCGATGGTGCCGCCAATGAATAGCGGGAGCACGACTTTGCCTTGCAAACCTTTTTGGGGAAGAAGATCCAAAATCGTTTTCAAAGCCCCTGAATAAGAAGCTTTATACACCGGGCTGGCAATGATCACGGCAGCGGCTCCTTCAACCGCCGCTATGGCCTGCTTGATGGCCGGACTATTGAAATCGGCCCGCAGCAAATCCTCAGCCGGTAGATCCGCTGCCGAGATGAAGTCGATCTCGTAGCCAGCAATGATCAGGCGATCCTCTACATATTGCGTTAATCCGAACAAACGGGACCCTTGCGTCGGGCTTCCTGCTATAAAAGCGATTTTCGTCATTGGTTTTCCTCCTTATTCGTAAACGTCATGTAGGGCTAGGCGCACCCATATTCGAGTCCCATGCACCAGGACATCTTCATCCAGATCGAATCGGGGCTGGTGAATCGCATGCACGATCCCCCGATCCGGATTCCCGCAGCCGATGAATCCAAAAGCGCCCGGGACCTGTCCAGGTACCAACCGGAATCCTCGCCAGTCAGGCTGGGTGGATGGAGCACATGTACCTTCTCCTTGCCCAGCACTTGCCCTGCGGCTTGCTTCATACGACGCAGCGCGGCTCTGTCGTTGACCACGGCCATCCCTTCACGAAGCTCCCCAGCAAACTCCATCATCTGATCCAGTTCCACAACCGCCGTCATGCCCACCGCACCCTATTAGGAACGGACAGCAACTGCCTGATCCTTGCTGTACCGGTTCTCGGGCACCGGCAATCCTAAATTGCCGCGCAGCGTGTCGCTCTCGTACTCGGTTCTGTAGATGCCTCTCTCCTGCAGAAGCGGAACGACATGGTCCACAAAATCCTCCAGCCCGTTCGGCACCGCTGCAGTAATCATGAAGCCGTCGGCTGCGCCTGCTTCGAACCAAGCCTGGATCTTGTCTGCCACCTGCTCCGGCGTGCCGATAAACCCGCCGCGAGGCGTGGCCGACTGCAGTGCCACTTGCCGGAGCGTCAGCCCCTTCTCTTTAGCGTCCCTTTTGATTTTATCGGTACCGCTCTGGAAGCTGTTCTTGCCCAGGTCGCCCAGCTCAGGGAACGGCTCATCCAGCGGATACTGCGAGAAATCGTGATGCTCGAAGAAGCGGCCGAGATAATCCAGGGCATTCTCGATGGTCACCAGACTGGCTATCTCCTCATATTTGCGCTCGGCCTCTTCGGCCGTGCTGCCGATAATCGGGCTGATGCCGGGAAAGATCAGCACTTCATCCGGATTCCGGCCGAAACCAGCCGCCCGCGACTTCACGTCCTGATAAAAGGCTGCCGCATCCTCCACAGACTCATGACCGGTAAATACCGCATCAGCTTCCTTGGAGGCATAGTTCTTGCCGACCTCGGACGATCCCGCTTGAAAGATGACCGGCTGTCCCTGCTTGGAACGGGCGATGTTCAGCGGCCCCTTCACGGAGAAGAACTCGCCTTCGTGATTCAGCGTGTGCATTTTCTCGGTATCGAAGAAGACCCCCGTCTCCTTATTCCGCACGAAGGCATCATCCTCCCAGGAATCCCATAATCCCCGGGCAACCTCCAAATACTCCGTTGCAATCCGGTATCGCTTATCGTGCTCCGGATGCTCCTTCTTGCCGTAATTCAGGGCTGAGCCCTCCAGCGGAGAGGTGACGATGTTCCAGCCTGCGCGTCCGTTGCTGATCTTGTCGAGCGACGCGAACTGACGGGCCACGGTGAACGGCTCGCTGTATGAGGTGGATAACGTACCGACAAGACCGATGTTTTGGCTGACGGCAGCCAGGGCGCTCAGTATGGTGATCGGCTCAAAGCGGTTCAGAAAATGCGGGATCGATTTTTCGTTGATATACAAGCCGTCCGCAATGAAGATCAGATCGAATTTGCCTTCCTCGGCTTTTAGAACCCACTGCTTATACAGCTCAAAATTAACGCTTGCGTCAGGCTGCGCATCCGGATGCCGCCACATGGAGGTTCCTCCGCCCACGCCGTGCAGGAGCGCCCCTAATTTCAATAGTCGTTGCTTTGCCATATTCCATTCCTCCTTATCGATCTTAGGATCATCTGCTCACACGGGAGCTGCAGCCAGTTTAATGCGTTCGATCTGTCCGAGATGATTCTGTACGTGGCGGGTAAACCCGCTGACGATATCCGAAACGCTGACGGTCTCCCCTTTGATATTGATGCCGGTTTTGATCGTATCGGCTGCGCTCAAGCGGCGAAGCAGCAAGCTGTTGTAGTGCAGCAGCGCCCGGAATGCTTCCAAAATATCCGCGGCTCTGCCTTCGTTCGAATATTGGCCGTTGACCCAGGCATCCTGATTAAACGCAGGCAGTTGGACCGTTGTCCCGGCCAGAATGTCCCGAATCCGGAACGAGATCACGATGCTGTGATCCACCAGATGGGAGAGCACCTCCTGTACGCTCCATATATGCGGTGCCTGCTTCCATTGGAGTTGATCCTCGCTAAGGCCAGCAACGGCGGCCAGCAGCTGATCATGCGTATTAACAAAGGCTTCGATAGGGAACTCACTCATTCGATCTCCTCCAATACAAACTCGATAATGACTCTTCGATATAAACAACAACAAGAAGCTGCCCTTCACATCGCGCTGCGGTTCATGTTCGGGGCCTCATAACGATAATGCTTGAAACATGCATCGGTGCTTCCTTTCGAATGACAGCGACAGAAGGAACTCCTTAAGGCGATGGCGATGGTGATGGTGATGACAATAGCGAAGTCTCCCCGCCGGAGTTGTAATGCCTGAGTGCCCGCTCCGCCAGCCTCGTGAAGAAATCGATGCTGACCTGAATCGCCCGCTCATCCAGATCAAACGCCGGATGGTGCCACTCCTGCGTGCCTGCCGTCCCCATGAAAACAAACAACCCGGGAACCTCACGCTGGTACACCGCAAAATCCTCCCCGGCCGGCGAAGGAACCGGTATCACCGCCTCATATCCCGCTTCGGCAGCAGCGACATAACCGAGCTCCGCCAGCTTGCGGTCATTATGGACCGGCGGCGGTCCCTCGATCCAGCGTACGGCAGCCGTCGTTCCGAAAGCTGCGGCCACGCCTTGAACCACCTGGCCGAATCGTTCAAGCACCTGCAGTCTGACGTCGTCATCGAAGGTGCGTATGGTCCCTTCCAGCAGCGCTTTATCCGGGATCACATTCCAGGCGGTCCCGCTGTGCAGCTTCGTGACACTGATGACGGCGCTCTTCAGAGGGCTCACATTCCGGCTTATGATCGACTGGAGCGCCGTAATGATATGCGATGCGGTCACGATCGGGTCAAGGCCCGCTTCCGGCACGGCCGCATGGGACCCCTTGCCCGCCACTTCAACCACGAAGCCGTCGGCGGCGGCCATCAGCGGGCCCTCCTTAATGCCGATGGTCCCGACAGGCAGGTCCGGCTTGTTATGCATGCCGAAGATCGCCTGCACGCCTTCGAGCGCCCCGCTGTCGATGACTTGCCTTGCGCCCATGGCTTTCTCCTCGGCCGGTTGAAAGATCAACCGCACGGTTCCTCTCAGCTCCTGCTCCCGCTGCTTCAGAGCATAAGCCGTCCCGATCAGGGCAGCCGTATGGAAATCGTGCCCGCAGGCATGCATTTTGCCGGGAATCGTCGAGGCGTACGGAAGCCCCGTCTCTTCCTGGATCGGCAGGGCGTCGATGTCCGCTCGCAGCGCAATGATCGGCCCCTCTTGAAGTCCGCCGACTTCGGCGATTATGCCTGTGGCGAGCGGAAACTCCGTGACCCGTATCCCGGCTTCCTCGAGCCAGCCCCTAATCAGCCGCGTCGTTTCGAACTCCTCGTTCGACAGCTCCGGGTACCGGTGCAGATGGCGCCGGATCTCAATAAATCGATGGATGTCTATATCCGTGGATAAAACATGGCTTGGCATTCGTAAAACCTCCTAAATAGTCACGTACCTATGACCGATTCCATTACGCTTCGGCAGGAACCTCAGCCAACGCCTCGCTCAGCAGCTCGAATGAGCGGATTCGCTTGGCAAAGGGCTGTATGTTGCTGGTGACGATGATTTCGTCAACACCCGAAGCCTGCTGAAGCCGGAGCAGCTGTTCACGCACGGTCTCCTTCGTCCCTTTGGTGATGAACGGTTCCTGTTCCTCGATCGTATACGGTTCGCCTGCCTGGCGTCCGAATTCTTCCGCCTGTTCCCTCGTACCCAGCGTCAGCGTCCGGCCGCTGGCCAAATGAATCTTTACCAGCTTCATTGCCCCTGCCAGCTCCGCCGCTTCCACCTCCGTATCAGCCACGATTACGGACAGTGCAACAAGAATTTCCGGTTCCCTGCCATGGGAGTAGTCAAATGTGCTTCGGTAAACACGAATGGCTTCCAACGCCGCGGATTCCTCCCCGTTGATGAAGAGGGAGAACACATAGGGCAGGCCGAGTCCGGCCGCAATTTCCGCGCTGCCTGCGCTGGCCCCCAGCACGTACAGCTCGGGGGCGGTCTCCGGCAGCGGAGCGGCACGCAGCCCGACGAGCGGATGGTCCTCTTCCAGCGTGTTATGCACAAATTGGCTAAGCTCGACGATCTTATCGGTTAACGACTCCTGCTCCTGCACGCCCCGCTGCAGCGCCTGCGTGCTGCGCGGCAACCCGCCAGGCGCGCGCCCGATGCCCAGATCCACGCGTCCCGGCGCGAGCGCGGCCAGCACGTTGAAATTCTCCGCTACCTTATAAGGACTGTAATGCTGCAGCATGACGCCGCCGGAACCCACGCGAATGGTTTGGGTTTTAGCTAACAGGTAAGAAATGAGCACTTCCGGCGAAGACCCTGCTACTTGGTCCGAATCGTGGTGCTCGGATACCCAGAAGCGCCGGAAGCCGAGCTCCTCTGACTTTTGAGCAAGCTGCACGGTATGCGTGAACGCCTCCGCTGCCGTTTCGCCCGGATATATTGGACTTTGGTCAAGCACGCTTATCGTAATCCCCATATTGGTTGACCTCCTAAATGCTGTAGTTAAGCTCAGGCGTGATCCGCTTCAGGAACTGCTTGGTTCGTTCTTCCCGCGGATGATGGAACAGCTCGGACGGAGTCCCCTGCTCCACAATCACGCCTTCGTCCATGAACACGACGTGATTCGCCACATCCCTCGCGAAGCCCATCTCATGCGTCACCACGATCATGGTAATCCCTTCCTTCGCGATTTTGCGAATCACCGCAAGCACCTCGCCCACCAGCTCCGGGTCGAGCGCCGACGTCGGCTCATCGAACAGGATCACCTCCGGCTCTAGGGCCAATGCCCTGGCAATGCCCACCCGCTGCTGCTGCCCGCCCGAGAGCTGACTCGGATAGGCATCCAGCTTATCGGCCAGACCGACCTTTTCGAGCAGGGCGACACTTCTCTCCCTCGCCTCGGCCTTCGGCATTTTTTTGACGACGACCAGGCCTTCCATCACGTTCTCGATCGCGGTCTTGTGTTTGAACAGATTGTACTGCTGAAACACCATGGCCGATCGCTGGCGGAGGTCATGAATTTCCTTCTTCGTGGCCCGCTTGCAATCGAGGCGGTAATCACCGATGGCAATCTCGCCGCCATTCGGCTTCTCGAGATAATTCACGCAGCGCAGCAGCGTGGTTTTGCCCGAACCGCTCGGCCCCAGGATCACCACCACTTCCCCTTTGTTTACCGTCAGATCAATCGATTTCAGCACCGCGTTCTTGCCGTAGGACTTTGATATATCGGTCAGTTGAATCATGCGACGCCCCCCCGATTGTAGAGATTGATTCGTTTCTCGATGACTGCGGTCAGTCTTTCGATGAGGAGTGTAAGCCCCCAGAAAATAGCTGCCGCGGCCAGGTAGGATTCGAAGAACTTCCAATTGGTCGATGCCACGATCTGTGCCTGCGCGTTAATGTCCACAACCGACACGGTAAATGCCAAGGTCGAGCCGTGAAGCATGCCGATGACCGAATTGGACAGGTTTGGTAGGCTGACGGCCAAGGCTTGGGGGAATACGATCCTGCGCAGCGCCTGCCACGTCGTCATGCCGATTGAATAAGCTGCCTCCAGCTGCCCCCGGTTTACCGCGAGCAGGCCCGAGCGGATCACTTCCGACATATACGCGCCTGCCGTAATCGAGAACGATAGGAACGCGAACCAGATCATCGGAATGGAGGATGACTTAAAGCCCCAGCCCATCTGTGCGGACAGCGCATCCACCAGCACCGGCAGCCCGAAATAGATCAGCAGCAGATGCGTCAGCATGGGAGTACCCCGGATAAAGGTCACGTAGGCTGCAGCGATCTGGCTGAGCACCGGCACTTTATAGATCCTGACAAACGCCGCGATCAGCCCGATCATAAATCCGGCCGTAACCGATACGGCGGTGATCAACAGCGTTGTCGGGATCGCGGACAGCAAGTTTACGAATGCCGTCCATATGAAGAATGGATCGATTTTCACAGCTCCGCTCCTCCTTTATCAGGTCTCATTCCGGCGATGATGCGGCGGTAGGCCCCTTTCTTTTGCATACGGAATCTTTCACGGGCTGCCGACTCCGGTACCTCATGGCGCATCAGACGCCATTCCGCACGCAGCAGCAGTTTCTCCAGCGTAAAGCTGATGACAAGATAGATGAAAGCCAGCGCCAGATAGGCCTCGATAAAATGCTGGGTGATATTGCCTAGAGTTTGCGCTTTTCCCGTCATCTCCATTAGCCCGAGGGTGAACGCCAGTGAAGTATCCTTCAGCAGGGCAATCACCATATTCGAAAATACCGGAACGGCGATCGCGAGCGCCTGGGGGAGGACGATCCGAAGGAAGGCTTGATGTCGTTTCATCCCCATGGCATACGCCGCCTCTACCTGACCTCTGTCCACCGCCGTTACCGAGGCCCGGATCATCTCCGACATGAAGGCTCCGGTATGAAGCCCGTAGGTCAAGATCACGAATACCATGACAGGCGCCCGGGACATGTCGATATGAACAAGCTTCAGGATCTCCGGCAGACCATAATAGAACAAGAAGAGCTGGATCAGGATCGGCGTTCCCCTGAAGAACGAAATGTACACCTTGGCAAACGCGTTCAGCACCGGAATCCGGTACAGGCGGGGAAGGGCAACCAGAAATCCGACAACGATCCCCACCAGCAGAGAGCCTGCCACGATCAGCAGCGTGACGCCTAAGGTCGACAAGAGTTTAGGCAAAAAGCTAAGCACATACGAGAAATCGAACGGTGCACCCATGAATCCTTCTCCCTTCTTGCATGGTTATCTCATCATGGATTCGACGACGTAAAGTCGTCTCCCAGCCATTCCTTGCTCAGCTTAGTCAGCGTTCCATCCGATTTAAGCTCCCTGATCGCATCGTCAACCGCATCCGACAGCTTCTGGCTGTCCGGATCGTCTTTGCGGAATACGAACAGAATATCGGCCTCCGACAGGTGATCACCCGTTGTTTTCAGCTTTCCTTGCGGATCGATCAGCGGCAGCGTAAAGTCCGCCCCAACGGTTGCAACCACCCGGCCTGTCGTAATCTGGCTTACGGTATCATTCGCCGCACCGTTCTGATAGACAATATGGATCGCATCGTTATTGTTCTGGTTGTAGTTTTCCAGAATCTGTGCAGCCGCACTGGTTGCACCGGTCAGCACCTTTTTCCCCTTCAAATCATCCAGCGATTGAATGGAGTCGTTCTCCTTAGAGACGATGATTTTATTTCGCCAATGGGCGTACGGCTCTTTATTGAACAGGTACTTTTCCGTTCGCTCCGGATTCTTCTCCATCTGGTGAGCTACAAAATCAATTTTCCTCGTTTCCAGGCTCAGCAGCAGATTGGAGAACTCCTGGGTCTGCAGCTCGAACTCATATTCCGGCAAACGTTTATCGATCTCCCGCACCAGCTCAACGTCAAAGCCGGTCAGCTTACCATTCTCGTCAATAAAGCAAATTCTCGGGAAGGCCGTGCCGGTGCCGACAACAATCTTCGTTACTTTTCCTTCCGCTTCGTTCACCTTGCTGTCCTTCTTCGCTTCTCCGCTCTTCGTGTCTGCTCCGCATCCGACGATCACCCCTGCCAATGCGATGACAACAGCTGCTACGATTGATTTCTTCACGACCTCATCCCCTTTCGATCTTGTCCCCATCCACAAATAAATAATTCCTATGGATTTAGTAAGAATTATGTTGTCACTAACTTTACCGCGATTTGGGGAACGCGTCTAATAGAGTTTTTCTATTCATCCATGCAAATCATCAATAGGACAATTCCCGACCGAGCTCCAGCAAAGAATCCAGAAACTCATTATTCTGTCCGTTCAAGGAGATGAGATGGGTTTGCAGGAAAATGCCTGCCGTTTCGGCTATATCCACGGGAATCAGGCTTCCCTCGGCTACCTCCTGCTGAGCGCAAAGACCCGGTAGAAAGCAGATCCCCGCCCGCCCCAGCACGAGCTTCTTCGCCGTCTCGGAATTATCCACCTGAAACACGATGTTCGGTGGCTGTTCCAGACTCTCGAATACCCGTTGAATCCGCAACCAGTCCAATGAACCGCACTCGAAGAAGACCAGCGTCTCGCGCCGGATATCCCGAATGGAGGCTCTCCCGGCAGCAGCGAGCGGATGATCCTTATATACATACAAGCGGATGGGGTCCTCGAAAAAGGGATAGGATTGAAACGCCGGATTCATCAGCTTGCGGACGAAAGCCAGATCGATATCCTTGGACGAGAGCTTGCCGGCCAGCTCTTCCGTCGGACCTGTTGTCAACTTGAAGTTCATCTCGGGAAACCGGCGGTTGAGCACCATAAGCAGATAAGGCATTAAGTAATTGGATACCGAAACGGTGCTTCCAATTCTGAGCTCATTGGGCATGGAAGCTTTCGATTGAAGGTGGTGCTTTCCTTTTTGAAAGGTTTGGACGATCTGCTGGGCATAGGGGAGGAATTGTTTGCCTTTGTCGGTCAGATGAATCTGTTTACCCAAACGGTCGAACAGCCTGCAGTCGAGCTCTCTCTCCAGTGACTGGATGCGTGCGGTCACCGTCGGCTGGGACAGAAACAGGACGTCTGCCGCCTTATTGAAGCTGCCGTAATGATTGATGTAGACAAAGGCCTCGATATTTTCGATGTTCAAACTAACACCTCCGGACATCATTATACTCATTATTCCAATGAATATAGATGGTTTTAGGACCGCAATTTCCTTATAAATTATCCTTATCTTAGGCAGTTGGCAAATTATTGTCAATCCAAATATGCATATAGATTTTTTTAATGACAGCATTAATAATTTTGTTTTCCAATGTGTTTAATAGGAATAAGCTGCTATACTAATCTCACCTTATCAGGATATGACCGTATCCTCTGAAACTGTAATGACCTAAAAAAGGAGTGGGAACGATGAATTCAATGCAGGAAGTGATCATACGGGATGCTCATGAGTGGGAACGAGAGGCTGTTGCTGCTATAATGCTGGAATCCTATCAGCAGTATGCCTTCGATCTGTCTACGGAGCGATGGGAGGAATATCGGGATTCCATCAGGAATTCCGCGTACAGCCATGCGCCGCATGCCCGGATCGTCGCCGAGCTTGACGGGGAAATCGTGGGCAGCGTCCAGCTCTTCCTCTCCTCGGAGGCCGCTTACGGAAAACCGGAAATGGGGATTCACTCGCCCATTATTCGCCTTCTAGCCGTATCTCCGGGTTCCCGGGGACGCGGCATCGCCACGCTTCTGATTCAAGAGGCTGCCCGCAGATCGATCCAGCTCGGTGCAACCACGCTGAATCTTCATACCTCCGACATGATGGCCTCTGCGGTGAAACTCTATGAGCGGCTTGGCTTTGAACGGGCATATGATACGGATACGTTTAACGGCGAACATCTTGTCAAAGGATACCAGATCGAACTGCCCGGCTCCCTGCTGCTGCAAAGCGCCGTGTGAAATAACAGGCTAAATACGAATAACCGGACATCTTCTCCTGCATTGAGGGGATGAGTCCGGTTATTTTTTATATGTACATTTATGCGCCTGCCATCGTTTTCGCTCGATTCGTTCAAATGTTGTACAGCGAATATTCGTTTCGCATCGGATCGACAGGTATTATACAATGAACAAAAAAGGGGGCGTCGCTCATGTGGAGTAAATTCAGGTTGAACAGGCCAGTATGGGCTGGCATCACCGCCGGCATTCTCCTCGGGCTGTTCCTGAAAATCGTAGAGCATTTCACCTCATTGAAGGTTTACACGCTGCTCCTAAACATTGACTACGTACCTGTCCTGAATGAGCTGAAGCTCTCCGAAATTAGCGA
This sequence comes from Paenibacillus sp. 2KB_20, assembly GCF_052115765.1. Taxonomy (NCBI): domain Bacteria; kingdom Bacillati; phylum Bacillota; class Bacilli; order Caryophanales; family Paenibacillaceae; genus Paenibacillus; species Paenibacillus sp. 2KB_20. The sequence continues at coordinate 362,384 of NZ_JBFRHH010000005.1, forward strand.
GTTTGCGCTGCACCTCATCATCTCCGTCCTGCTGAGCATCGCTCTGACCATCTTTTTGAAGCAGAAGAATTGGTCCCGCGGACGAAGCTTGTCCTGGGTCTCCCTGGTCTGTTTGACCGTAGGGCTTCTCCTGTATCCGACTACGGTCTTGTCGGTTCACACACCGGAGTTATCCGACCTCGCTGCTCTTCTGTTCTGGCTGGCCGGTCATCTACTGTATGGTATTGCATTAGGCTGGCTGCTGACGGGTTCACGCGGAGCCTCCGCCTAGATCGGGAAAGCAGCCTTGCGAAAACGTCGACTATGGATAAACGCAAAATGACCGCCCCACATGAGTAGGAGCGGTCACGCTATGAAACCGAATGCGCAAATGCCGCACTCATGCTATTGGATCCTTCACTTTAGCAATGCTAGTGTCCCAGGGACAAGTCCTTGTCCGCTTCGCTCTCGGATTCCTCATCCTCGACGTTTGCGTCGTCACCGGACGCCGCTACGCCATCCATGAAGTCTTGAATCTGACCGCTGTTGCGGGTCAACGTAGCAACGGAAACCTCATGCTTCTTCGCGATATCGGACTTCGTTGTTGAAATGTTCAGCGATGAAGTTACTATATATTCCAACGCACTTGCATATCCGCCCTGTTTACGGTACTTCGGATTGGCTTCTCTGGAGAAGCTGTTCCAGACCATCAGGAGGCTGAACACTTGAAACAGCTGCTGATCATCCTGCAGCTCATAATCCCGGCAGATCTGAGGAAACACAGACTCGGCAAGCTCGCGATGCTCATCAGCGTTCCAGTCCATCCATCCCAGCTTGTCGTTAATCATCTGACGCAATTGATCGACCTGCAGCTTAGGCTCTTCTGCTCTCGCACCAGGGAACTGGATGACTTTACCGTATACCGTGCGTTCATCTTTTTCAAGACAACATCTTTTGTACTTTTTCCCGCTTCCGCAGTGACATAGATCGTTTCTTCCTAGCTTTTTCATTTCCTAGCTCCTATTTGAATGATTTCTTCTATTATACATTGAAAATATGAAAATGCGCATCTCAAGCCTGTAAACCCTTAAGGCATGCCGGCCTTCCGCGTCATAACACTCTCTTACAGGGGGGGCTTCCGATAAGAAGGTGTCCAGGCAAGTTAGATAGCAAAAAAGCGCGGGTCCCCTCTATGAAAGCCGCGCCCCTTCATATTATTCTATATTATCGTCATAACGCAAGTAGGATGTAACAAATTTGTTAGAACCTATAATAGACTTGTACCATTTTTGGTAAAGATTCCATAGATCCGCGCCATAAGGCTCATTGGCCTGGCCCAATGGTCACAGATTTCGATTTCATTGCGTTTACGATACTCCACCCATACGCCAACATTTGAACCTGTTGACTGCCTTATCGCCCTGCTGCAGATGCACTATCGCCAATCACTTGCCTGAGCACAGGCTCAAGCCGGTCCGCCATCAGCTTGAAGCCGAGGTCCGTCGGATGAACCCCGTCAACCGTCGTTTCCCCGGGATCATCACCTAACCAATCCGATCCATCGACAAACGTTAGGTTATGATCTCCCGCCTCGGTCAGCTGCCGGATAAGATCCATCTGGAACTTCTTCCGCGCGAGCCGCCCTTCGAGAATCTCCGGTTTAAACGACTCGGCTCCATGGCGGATGCGGGATATCAAGATGATGGGAACCTCCGGATGAACCTTGCGGTAAGTCTCGATATATAGAGGCAAGGTCTGTCGATAAGACTCAGTGCCCCCGGCGTTACCCTCGTAATCAATGACGAGACATGCGGGTTCCGGAATTTGAGCCGCCAGTACCGCAAGCTCCGACTCCCCTTTTCCGTTGCCCGAGAAACCCAAATTGATAAACTCCAGATGAAACCTGCGGCTTAAGATGTTTGTATACGACATGCCGGGCCGTGACGCGCATCCGCCTTGCGTAATGGATGTTCCGTATACAATCACTTTTTTGGAAGAATCATAGGATTCCGGTGCCCAAACCTCGGCCCCTGGTTCAAGTCCAATCCATATCTCTTCGACGCCCTGGTACAAGGGCATATTCAGGAGGAATGATCGTGCCGCGCTTGTCTCGGAATCAAAGATGCTGCTCTCATACTCCACCTGACCGGCCTGAAAACGAGCCGTTCCCGCATGCAGCCAATGGCCGGGGCCGCCGATATACGCATCCACGCCGCACTCCCCCGTTGGGGGCATGTGGTACATACTGGAGCCAGCGGTCAAACATACGCGGACCGACACGCTCCGCGAATTCGTGCGAAAGCGGATCTGACCGCCCGATGTGCAGTTCGCTAACGCATCCACCTCAGGTCGGATGTAAACCTCCGGTACCGCAGGCAGTCTGCGATATTTGCGTTCTGTGTGGAACCAGCCAAATCCGGATACCTGAAACGGCCCCCTCTGGGGGGAATACCATATCCGTTCGTCCGCTCCATGGTTCTCGATCTTCATGTTCTGATCCAACTGATAAGGGGATACCTTCTCAGGTTCAGGAACATTGTTCTGCACAATTCTCGCCTCCCTATGTAGTTAGGAATGATTAGGAATCCAAAGCGCTTATCTTCTTCTCATGTGTTATATCGCCTCATCCGCTCCAGTTTCAGAGCCATTGAGCCATAATTTCAGAGCCTTCTTACCGGTCCCATGCGGTGGCAACCTCTTCCTTCAGCTCCTTCAGCAGCTCTTCCTTGTCGTCTCGGTAGAACATGTTGTAGGTGTCAAACGGGATCATTCGTCCGTCGGGATGCATGATGTGGACGCAGGATTTCTTGACGGAACGGACGTCGAAGTTATGGGCGTCCAGGAACTGCATGATAATGACCCGGAAGACGTTGTCATAGGTAATCTGCTCCGGCACGGCGGCTAGCGGCAGACAGCAGAGCAGGCTCTTCAGGGAAAGCGCCGAGGATTGCGGCGAATGGCCGGTCGACAGCAGCTCAAACATTTTGCCTCGGATCACCGGATCCTGCTCAAACACAATCGTGTTGCTGTCGCCCTCCAGTAGAATTTCCGGGTCGATCATTCGCGTCAACGGCAGCACTTCCCCGCCCAGCTTCAAGGCGTAACCCATGGCCAGGCAATCCGGGTGGCAAGGAACCGGCAGAATGTCCGCATCCGTAAATACCTCGGACTGGTCGATGATCATCCGCCGCACTTCGCTCACGGTCAGCCGGTCGGTTGCCGGATCATACCCCTCCAGCCGGCCCGCAGCCTGAATCGGCTGAATGGTGACGCCGCGCACCGCTTTTTGCTGAAGCCCATACTGAATGATATCTCCGATTTCGCCGTCATTGAGGCCTTTCTTCAGCGTGACGACCAGTGTCGTGGAGATATTGAATTCATTCAGATGGTCGATGGCTTGCTGGCGGATGCGCCGCAGATCGGCCCCTCTCAGCTCCTTCAGCACATGCGCCTCAAAGCTGTCGAATTGCAGGTAAATTTCGAATCCTGGCATGTACTCGGCCAGCCTCCGCGCAAAATCACGGTCCTGGGCAATGCGGATGCCGTTTGTGTTCACCATAATATGCTTGATCGGACGGCTCTTGCACATGTCCAGGATGTCAAAGAAATCCGGATGCGTCGTCGGCTCGCCACCGCTGATTTGAACGATGTCAGGCTCCCCCTCGTTCTCCACGATTCGGTCGAGCATGAATTCGATCTGCGTTAGCGACCGGTACGAGGTACGATGCGGCGACGACTCCGCGAAGCAGATCGGGCACTGCAGATTGCAGTGGTCCGTGATCTCAAGCAGCGTGAGGCAGCTGTGCTGCTCATGGTCCGGACAGAGCCCGCAGTCATAAGGACAGCCGTAACGGATCGGCGTATTCCAGACAAGCGGCATTTCGGACGGCTTGATAAACTTTCGCGTCTGATGGTAATAATCGGCCTCTGTGGCGATCAGCACTTTTTCCGGACCGTGAACGAGGCATCTTTTGAGCATATAGATCATGCCGTTCTCCTCGATGATCTTGGCTTCCACTTTGCGGTAACAAGTCGTGCATATGCTATTCGTCAGTTCATGATACAGATAAGGCCGGTTTTTTGGCATAATCAAAACTCCTTTGGTCAGCTTGGAAGATGGGAACCCGGCGTGAAGCGGCGAAGCCGGTTTCTGCCACCGATCAGCCATGCATAATAGATGAGGCCCGCTATGCAGGCTAATTGGATATTGTTCAGTCCCAGGTAAGGATGCGGCGTCGGTTTGATCCAGTCGATCACCAGGCGGAACAGCAGGTACCCGGCCATAAACCATTGAAACATCCGCCCGGACACGTAGCCCTCGCGAGTGGATTTGCCGCGGCTTTGGCGGTACAGCGGAAGCAGCAGCAAGGCCAGCACGATCAGGAACAGGATCTCATACAGCTGAGTCGGATGGCGATAAACCCCGTCGCCAAAATCCACGCCTGTGAACCAGGTCGTCGGTGTGCCATAGGTATGGTCATCCAGGCCGGTCAGAAAACAGCCGATCCGTCCGAGTCCCAGGCCCAGCATCAGCGGGTAAACAAAATCGTCGCCCGTGGAATGCTTCCATCCCACCAAGCGCTTTGTCAGCTCGACGCCGATCAATCCGCCCAGAAGACCGCCGACAATCGTCTTGCCTCCCCATAGCAGGTGGAACTGGCGCAGCTGTTCCCAAGTGGCAGCCGGATCCTCCAGCCAAAATAGCAGCTTGGAGCCAATGGCCGCGCCGGCGATGATTCCAGCCAGAATCTGCAGGCTCATCAGCTTGGTCATGCCGCTCGGCCTGCGGGTCCATAAATACACGCGGAAGCCGATAAAGTAAGCCAGCGATTCAAACAACACATGTGGATGAATCCGCCAGGAACCCAGGTACAAATAAACAGGAAACTCCATCTGTCCACTCCTTGAAATAATAACTGATTTGAAAATTGCGCTTGTCGGAACTAGGAACACGTGCGTTAATAAGAAAACAGTATGGCTCCGCAGATCGTCAGCAGCAGCAGCGCAAGACCGCCCAAGATAGCCAGTATGGAGACGATTACGGTCACCCATACGTTCCTAGGCCGTCCCGGCATGCCGGGAGCGGGGTTCATCTCACCGCAGCGATAGCGGCAGCGGCCTGTCTCCGGATTATGGCATTCCTCGCATACCGGCTTTCCGCAGCGCGTGCACTGAGCGACGGCCTCCCTCTCGGGATGGTTCATGCAGCGGTAGACTTCCATCCAATCACCTCACTTGGCATTTAACCCTTATATTCCCTATTGTAAACGTTACCGGGGAATTAAACTACCAGATTCGTTATGACCGTTGTCCAGTGATCATGAGGAGTTTCAGAGGGCATTGCGCCATTTAAAATAGACGCACCTACCTTGGGCGAATCGCAGGAAGAACTTATTGCAAACTGCAAAGAGATGATAAGCGGTGTTTTTTTGTTGGAGTGCCTCATTCAGCAAAACAAAGGGGAAACAGTCATAAGCGACATTTATTCTGTCAACGATTACAACCTATCCCTGCGCCGAGTAGTGGACTATATTGAACAGCACTGCAAGGACATCTGTACCGTGAGCAGTGGTATGTTAAAACTTTTATCGAACAGAAATTTTCATAATATTTCGGCTGACGGCAATCAGGTAGCGAAGTATGAAAGGACATAGTCATGGCAGGTTTCAATATGAATATTTTTAAAAATAGCATTTGCAATTTTTTAGGTGGAATGATGTCAAGCTAAGACAGAAATAGATACTTCAAATAGAAAACAATGCCTGAAATATGAGAGAGCCGATAACCGCGTAATAGGGTTATCGGCTTTGTATCTGTACGGCTAGCTCTTTGATATGCGTTTATCAGCAACCTCTCGGTTATGTCACTTGTTGCTGGTCTTCTTGATCAAGTCCACGCCATCGTATGCCAGACTTTCCACACTTGCAGCCTTCTGCAGTAAGTAATGATCAAAAAAGTTCTTCGTATAGTCTGTAACAAGATTTCGCATCTCCATAGCATCCCGTTCGCCTCTGAGTTCCTCATTAACACTGGTAAACACGATGTCGCAGTAATCTAAATGCGCAACACGATCAACAGAGAAATAATAGGTTTCCATGCTATTGTTAGCGCCAATTATCGCATTCATGTTATAGTTAGGTTCACAAAACAGTAGCAAGAAGGGTTTCTTAAGGTCGCTGCCCTGAAGGCCGAACGCACCGCTATCCAAGCCAATCCCACAGGCGAACCGGTCGTCGTCCCGGCAAACCATCGCCGTCGTAAGCCCTCCATAAGAATGTCCGACTATGCCCATGCCGATGTCAAGCAACAATCTGCCCTTAAAGATGGAATTCAGTTCTCCAGAGTCCAGTTTGTAAAGATAATCGGCTGCATACCTTACATCTTCTGCCTGTAATTCACTATACTCTGTTACCTTGGCAAGTATCGGCAGTGTAAGCACGTTACGGCACATCTCAATGGCAGTTTCATCGTCAGGCCGCATCTCCATCTTACCAGCCAACGCCAGCATCTCCGGATCTTCAGAAAACGCCATAATGACATCCGAAAAATCCTTTGATACATTAAACAGGCGCCCATCTTTACGCTTATACATCGTGCTATTCTGATGGCCGATGCTTACCACAACATATCCCATGCTTGCCAAGTCTGTACAGATCACTGTACCCCATTCTGGAGAACCGCCCCCGCCGCAAACATAGAATAACACCGGATAGCGCTTTTCTTTCCCGGAGAGAGCAAGGTCGTCGTAACACTGGGTCTTGATATCTATAGAGAAAACATCCTTCAACGCAGTGATAAGTGGCTGCTCATTAAACATCTCGTAGACTTCAGGAAACATGTACGTTGATGTAGTCTTACCTTCGCTGCTGTCGGACGGATAGTACACAAACGCCGTCAGTTCTCTTTTGGAGTGATCTGATGCCGTGTACTCAAAATCCATCTGGGTTCGACCGACAGTATAGCCGCCAATTGGTTCTGGAAATGCGTCATACGTTTTCATTTTCTTGTTCCCCCTTAATTAATAGTGGCGAATATGAAATACATACACTGCGCTATGAGCACTTTTCAAAACGGTGAAACGATTACATCCTATCTTCAGTGAATCATATCTACTCCCTGGCTTTCTTGATATCGCTAACCATTTCAGAATATTTATGATCTTCAAGCAGCCCATGACTCATAAAGTCAGCAAAGTACTTGCTAAGCTTATGTTGCAGCGTAGAGTCCTTAATATCGAATTCCCTAAAAAACATGACTAAATTAAACTGCATTGACTCAAACATAAAAGAAATCAGGTCGTCGTCAATATCAGGTCGGAGATATCCATCAACCCTCATTCGGCGTAAAATGTCCTTGATTAAAGGGAATGACTCGCCCTTTAGCACATTCAGATATACTTTAAGTAAAACGTTCTCAGGAATGTTTAAAAATGTTTTAGTGAGTTTGATTTCCAACTCATTCAGCGGCTCGGTCACAGTGCCATTAACGTTACCAAATAAGCCAGTAAGGAAAAACCGGTAAAGGGAATCTTCATTACTGTTATTAAAATACGCAGCTCTTTTCTGGGTGACATTACGTACTAAGAGACAATAAAGGTCATCTTTGTCTTCAAAATACCGATAAAATGTTCCGGGGTGCATGGACAAACTATCCAAAACCATCTTCATAGTTATATCCTCGTAAAGATTATCAACAAAAAGATGCATAGCGTTATTAGATATTTCCTCGCGCCTTGCTTCATCTAAACGATAGAAAGTATTTTTTGGCATAGATTACTCCTTAATATGAAGTGTGAACTCATTCACACCATACCGATAATTCATTCACATGTCAAGTAGTATTGAAATATTAATATCCATTTAAAAGATTAAAACCATTGCATAGAACATTATCCTTCCTAAGAGATAAGTTAATGGAGTTGTTTTGTTTTTTTATATGACCTTTGGTCGTGAGAGAATTTTTGTAGATAAAGTGAGTGGAGTTAAAAAGAAAAGGGACGGATTAACTGAGGCATTAGATTTTGTTCGAAGCGGAGACACAATCGTTGTTTGGCGATTAGATCGACTTGGAAGAAACATGCCGGAACTTATAAGTGTTGTTAATGATCTGAATGAAAAAGGGATTAGTTTTTATAGTCTGCCATGAGACCGGATTTCCATGTCTGCTGGTTTCCAGATGAAAAAGCAGGATAAACCATACGGTCGCCTGCCTCTTCCGTGACTGGAATATAGAAATGACCGGCTCTCTTAAGGACTTGCTCCGAGACCTGCTGCTCGAAATCCTATCCGTTGTAGGGATAGCGGAGAATCCTCTTTCATTTAGGATAGATCCTCCCACCGTGCCCACATCTCTTGCGGATTGAGCTCATATACCCCGTTGTCTCTGAACATGAAATGATGCATGATAAACTCCCGGCGAAGAGTCGCAAAGTCCTCATGGTAACCCTGAATAAACTCGTTGATTTCCTTCTCGGTGTACTTACGTCCCTTCTCCAGCCGGGATACCAAATGTGTAAGCACGATAAGTTTCTTCTTCAGTTGGGCAGGGATGCTCTTCAGCTTCCCGTCGGATGTGAAAAAATGGTTCACAACAGCGTCCCTCGTCCGCTGATCTTCTTCCTCCAAGCGCTCGGGGACGCCCTCGGGCCTCACTCTTTGGTAGATTAGATTTTCCGTAGCCGTTGCACTATTTTTGATGAAATAATGGTTTAACGAGAAATAGATCGTGTTCTTATCCCTGCGCTCTTTGATCAGGCTCGCTTCCCGCAGCTTCGCTGCATGGTGCGTGATCGTTGCCGGCGTGACACCGATCTTCTCGGCCAGAACCTGTCCGTTCAATTCGCCTTCGGCTAGCAGGATCAGCATTTTGATTCGCGTCGGATCTGCAAGCGCCTTATGATAACTAACCACCTTATCCAATTGCATGGATATGTTCACTCCCTACACAATTTGACGAACATCTAATTTGCTATTTATTAAATTAGATATTATCCCATCTGAAATTCAAAGTAAACCTCATTCTTTTTTTAAAAAATGGCCAGACGATGACAAGAGCGATATGACCGGGGAAAAGGTCCGTCATATTCATGTTTTCATGAAGGGCGGCAAGTAACCGCCTGAACTTCATTCACAGGACATGAAATAGCCCGCTCCATTTTCGTAAGGAGCGGGCTGCTGCATGACAATCGTTTCTCAAGTTTCCTATTCACATCCAGTTAACCTACAAACCTCATCTTACACGACAGCTGCGTCAACTCTGGACTGATCGGCATTCTGGCATCTCTTGCATACCTTTAGCGCCGTGCCGTCCGACTTGTTGGCGACGTAGAGAAGCTTGATGCGAGACGTGCTGCATACCGGGCATGTGCCGCGGCCACGTGATGGCATACTCCATAGTGCGCGGCCCCGTTTTGTTTTGGCCATGTTTCATATCCCCTTTATTTCATAATCTCTTTAATGTTGTTGCGAACCCCTGCACACAGCTTGTACAAGATTCGATTTCTCTTTGTTATACGAATCGTAGAAAATACAGCCTGAATATCTGTGCAACTCCATTATAGGGGACGGCCTACCGGAAAATATAGGGAATAAACGCTTATGAACTCTTTTTTACATACGGTACGTCACATTGTGCCTGGTGCTTCACGAGGTCCATATCCGCTGTATCACGAGTACATCCGAATGGAAGTTGAGCTGATACACGTCGGGATTGGTTAACGCCTCCCACTCGTCGAAGCCGATCCGGTTATCGTAATACTTCAGCAGAAGCGAGATCAGGTTGCCATGCGACACGATGACAGCATTCTGGCTAGAGTTCTGCAGGACCTCCTCCACCACACGAACGGCGCGATGCATGGCTGTACGACTTGATTCCCCGCCTTCATAACACAATAAGTTTGGCGAAGCATCTCCCGCCAAGCAGGCTCATTGCAACCCGATAGAACCCTCTCCGTTAATCTCTCATCCATCACAACTTCCACACCAATGAGATTCGCCAAGGGTTTTATCGTATCGCAGGCTCTGCGGTAAGGACTCGAAACAATATGATCAATCCCTTTATCAGAGAGAAACTCCGCAAGTTCAAGCGCTTGCTGAATACCCTGCCCGGTTAACGGAGCGTCGGGTGCTTGTCCCTCGGCCTTGCAATGTCGCACAATAAATACGTTTTTCATGAAACCAGTGCCTCTCCTTTATAATCCAATATTACTTTTGAGCCCTTGATAGCTTCCTGACTCCGGAAATCCGCGCTGAACGATCGTCATAAACTTCTCGGAGAACCCGTGGCTCGTTAAATCTGCGATCGGGACCAGGGCCACATCACCGATGGGATTGAGATCGAACTCATTCGACGGGAGGCGGATCTCCCCCTCCAAGCGTTCCAGCAAAAACGTTATATGTAACAGTGAGGGCGATGAATCCGGTTTATCGCATAGATATAGGAGCTTCTTCACTTTTGTAGTTAGCCCGGTTTCCTCTTCCATTTCCCGAACCATGGCTTCCTCCAAGGTTTCCCCCTGCTCTACTCTTCCTCCGGGAAGCGACCAGCCGCGTTCTGACGAAACGCTCTGTTTGACCAGCAAAATACGTTCGTCTTCAATCAGGATTCCGGTCACTCTGACCTGCAATAGGTTGCTCATTATCACACCGCCAATTCGTTGGATTCTTTATTCCCTGACTTAGGTTAGCTTACGTCGTGCCTCCTCCGCTCTTTGCACACTCTCCTTCGTCCACGGCGGTGCCATCGGGTGATTCATGATTTCGGACAGCGTCATCCACTGTACCGACTCTACCTCGTCCGAGCTCTTGCTGTATGGCGTCCCCTTATCATACTCGCACAAGAACACCATGTTAATGACAGGACGGTCATCGTCCGTTACAAAAGAAGAACTGTACACGTACGTGACGTTCTCCTTCACCTCGACGCCTACTTCTTCCCAAAGTTCCCGCTTCACCGTGCGCTCCAGAATATCCAGTGTGTGCCCCTCCCTGTCGACTTTACCTCCCGCTAACGAAAGTGTTCCGCCCGCATGCTCTTCCTTCATGCTGCGCGTAATCATCAGCCACTGCCCGTCCTTGCAGACGGCCCCTTCTACGTTGACGATAAACATGTCACCCCTCCTCAACCACCTTTTATACTACTTTACACGATCCTGGTGGCGGTTGACCATTGACTCTCACCTTACAGGAGAGCGCAAAATAGGTTCCAGCATTGATTCAGTAAGGAGGAATATCACTATGCCAAGCTCCATCCGTTTGCTCCACAACGGCTTCGTCCGAGCGATCCTGATTTCCAATGTATGCTCCCAGCTCGGAATATGGATCCGAAATTTTGCGGTTCTGCTGTATGTCATGGACATGACAGGTGGGAATGCTTTTGCCATCTCCATGATTTCCGTCGCGGAATATGGACCGATCTTTCTGTTTTCGTTCATTGGGGGTGTGTTCGCCGACCGTTGGCGTCCCAAAGCAACCATCGTCTGGTGCGAAATACTCAGTGCCTGCTCCGTCCTCATCGTGTTTCTGATGCTGGAATCCGGCTCGTGGGGCGCTGTATTCTTCGCGACCTTATGCTCTTCCATCCTGTCGCAGTTCGCCCAGCCCTCCGGCATGAAGCTGTTCAAAATCCATGTACGGGACGAGGATGCTTCAATTGGCATGTCGCTGCTGCAAACGCTGTTCTCTCTCTTCATGATCATCGGTCCGATTCTAGGCACATGGGTATTTCAGCAATGGGGCATGTCGGCTGCTCTCGTGTTAACGAGCGGATTGTTCATGTTATCTGCGCTAGCCATGCTGTTTGTGCCTAAAAACCAAGAGGCGTCTATAAACACGACAACAGCAGTTCCCTCCGTTCTTCATGATATGGCGGATGGCATTCGTTATGTTCTATTCAAAAGAGACCTGCTGCGGCTAAGCCTCTGCTTCATGGTTGTGGGACTTGGGGTGGGATTGATCTCCCCGCTCAGCGTATTTCTGGTGACCGAGCGCTTAGGCTTGTCCGCTCAGGACTTGCGGTGGATTACCATCCCTTACGGTGTAGGCGAAATCCTGGGTGGAATCGTAACGTTTATGCTCGCATCCCGAATCGATCCCGGACGGTTACTGATGATGGGACTGATCGTGAACGGAGCGGGCATTCTCCTGCTGGGCCAGTCGACGGTCCTCTGGCTGACCATGCTCTCGCAATTCCTGATTGCGCTGCTGCAACCGGCTATTTTTATCGGGAACCACTCCTTGGTCATGCAGCAAACGGAACAAGCCTACATCGGTCGGGTCACCGGAGTACGTACGCCGCTCATGACCGGAGCCATGCTGATCACAATGGGATGCTCAGGGCTATTAAAGCAGACCATGTCACTAACCTACGTATACGTTTTAGCTGGCGCATGTTTTCTCGCTGGATTCTTGATGATTCTTCCACTTCTTCGTCATGGAAATCACACGATGTCTGGAGGTGGTGAAGCAACCGAAACGTAACATCCCCCACAGATAAAAAACCGAGCGAAACGATGGTTTATCCACGTCTCATTCGGTTATTTGCTTTTTCCAGCCTAATGGAGCCTTAGTCCGTGTCGTCTTCTTCCTCAACCTTTAAAATTCTTCCCGATTTTGCAAGAATTTCGACTTCAAACAATCTATTGTCGGACGTCAGAATCAATAGTTCATAGGCCAACACACCATGCTCCAGATCCATATCGACACCGTTATTTATATATTAATCGTGGCCTGGGTATTATTCCGAGAGGAACGATCCGTTATAATGAATCATAAGAGCAAACATCCCCAATCTTTTCCAAAATAACGGATCGAGGTGAGCTGTGTGATGGGAAAGACCCTTGTTCATCATGGGTACCTCGAGGGACCGCCCCGGATTTTGCAGACGGCTGTTTTAGGTGGATTAGCACGACTAACTGATCTTCTGAAATATCGAGTGTAAGGATGATTCCAAGCAGGAGGTGCCTATGAGCTATCACGGATCTGATTTTTATGACAACGACACGAACTTCGAGAAGTACATGGAGCGGCGGCAAGGGCAGGAAAACGCCAACGATACACTAGAGAAGCCGGTCATCTGGCAGCTGCTTGAGGATATCTCGGATCGGCATGTATTGGACCTAGGGTGCGGCGATGCAGGCTTTGGCGTGGAATTGCTCAACAAAGGTTGTGCTGCGTATATAGGGATTGAAGGCTCTCGTAATATGGTGGAAGCCGCCTCAAGTAACCTGGCCGATTACAACAATGGAACCGTTGCGCACATGAGGATCGAGGACTTTGCATATCCCCGCGATTACTATGATCTGGTGCTCTCCAGGCTCGCCATTCATTATCTGCAGGATATCGAACACGTCTTTCAATGCATTCATCAGAGCTTAAAGCCGAACGGCAGGTTTGTCTTCTCCGTCGAGCATCCCGTCATTACCTCTACGCTTGAGCCGTCCGGCATAAGAACGAACTGGGTCGTGGACCATTACTTCAACGAAGGCTACCGGGAACAGCAATGGCTCGGAGGCACCGTTCAGAAGTACCATCGAACCGTCGAGGATTACTTCAGGGCGATGCAGGAAGCAGGCTTTATCGTGGAGCAGCTTAGGGAATCCAGACCTGTGAGAGAACATTTCTTAAACGAAGAAACCTATGAGCGCAGGCGCAGAATTCCACTGTTTCTGTTTCTGGCGGGGAGAAAGAGCGCGTAACTCCCATTCCATTCCAAAAAAAGCACCCTTCCACTTCACGAGTGGGACAGGGTGCTTTCTACGTTTAGGATAATGGTCAGAAATGCCGAGAATGCCTGCATATGAAGTCATCCCACCATCGTTATTTCGGCTTACGAGGGTCTGCCGGACTTGCTTCCCTTATTGAATCCCTCGGATTTACGCTTACGGGCTTGGCCGTCCTTAGGTTTCTGATTAGCTTCCACTTTCAGCTTACGTGCCATCTCTGAATACGGATTACTGACGGCTTCTGCTTTCGGCTTACGTGCCGAATTCGTGCTCGAAGAGCGAGCTCCGTCTGATTTCGGTTTACGAGCCGTGTCGGTCTTTGGCTTGCGAGTGGTATCGGCCTTCGGTTTAGCAGGTCTAACTGCTGCTGATTTGGCTTTGCCGGACTTGCCCGAGCCCGATTTCGGCGATCGGTCTACCTTGGCTGCTCTTAATGATCCCGACATCGGGAAAGCATGGTCCTTCACTTCGGGTATGGACTTTCCGATTAACTTCTCAATATCGCGGAGAAAAGGCACCTCGTCAACTTCGCAGAACGATATCGCCGTTCCGCTCAGTCCCGCACGCCCCGTCCGGCCAATCCGGTGAACATACGTTTCCGGAATGTTCGGAAGGTTAAAGTTAATGACATGCGACAGCTCGTCGATATCGATGCCTCGGGCGGCAATATCTGTAGCCACCAGAACACGGGTCTCCCCGCTTTTGAAATTTTTGAGTGCCGTCTGGCGGCTGACCTGCGATTTATTCCCGTGAATGGCTTGAGCCGAGATGTTCACCTTCGTCAGGTCGCGCACAACCCGGTCAGCGCCGCGCTTTGTACGGGTAAAGACCAAGGCCGACACGATGGACGGGTCCTTCATCAGCTCATTCAATTGCTTCTGTTTATTTCCTGTTTCCAGCAGGTACACCGATTGCTTGATTCGTTCGGCTGTAGAGGAAACCGGCGTGATTTCCACTTTTACAGGGTTTTGCAATAATGTTTTGACAAGTTGGGTGATCTCCGCAGGCATGGTAGCTGAGAAGAACAGCGTTTGTCTTTTGCTCGGCATTTTGGCGATAATTCGTTTTACGTCATGAATAAAGCCCATATCGAGCATCCGGTCAGCCTCATCCAGCACCAGGATCTCCACATGCTGCAGATCGACACGCTTCTGATTCATAAGATCCAGGAGTCTGCCTGGGGTAGCAATGAGGATGTCCGCTCCTTGCTGTAGCGCCCGCTCCTGCGTTTTTTGCGAAACGCCGCCAACAATGGCCGTCGAACGCAGCTTCGTGAACTGACTGTAGGCTTTCACGTTATCTGAAATTTGCAGGGCAAGTTCCCGGGTCGGCGACAACACCAACGCACGAATACGGCGCGACATGCCCGGTTTAGGGGATTGTTCGTTCAACAACTGGATCATTGGTACCGAAAAAGCGGCGGTCTTCCCTGTTCCGGTCTGCGCGCAGCCCAGCAAATCTCTGCCGGCCAACACAGCCGGGATCGCCTGAGCCTGAATAGGCGTTGGCGTCTTGTAATTCTCCTTCGCTAAAGCTTTGAGAATCACGGGGGATATATTTAAATCTTGAAATGTCATGGGGTCTCCTTTAAGGTGAATACCTATATTGTCTCATCACGTAACATAGGGCATCTCATAATCGAGTTTCCACAAGCCGTTCCTTTACGTCATAACACATAACGATACCATACATCGGTATAAAAAAAGAAGCGGAATTTTTCTCCGCCTCTTGTTTAAGCCCCAAACCGCTGCCGATACCCGCATTTTCTGCATAGCTCCTCAACGGCTTCCCGGCGCGAAAATCCCTCTACGAGGTTATTCGCCCGCTCCCCGTCAACGATATCCGAGAAGGACTTCTGATGGATATTGCCCAAATTGATGACCCCTTCCCCATCCAGACAGCACGGCACGACCGTCCCGTCTACGAGAATGGCCGCCTGGCTGCGAAGCGCATGGCAGAAGCCTTTGCCTTCATCCTCCGGTGCTGTCAGACTTGGCCACTGGAACTCATAATCCTGGTTCAGATAAACACGGTCGGCCACCTTCACACCACCGCCGGGTTCAACCTTTTCCTCGATTCGGTAATCCAGATTAAATTCCTGCTCCAAAATTTCGAGCGTCTGGCGGTTCCGGCTCTTCTCCAGGTTTGTTTGGTTGTCCTGCGTCAGATTCCACAATCGGAACGAGAAGATGACTTTATGTTCCTCCGCGGCACGAACAAAGGATAGAATCTCCCGTAAATATCCCTCGCGATTTGTTGAACCTTCGTGACCGTCGAAGCTGTGGAGCGAGAAGTTCATCTGTCTTAAGGCCGGCTTGCCCAGCAGCTTATGCCGGTTCTTCGCGATCAACGTGCCGTTGGTCGTGATGTTGACCTTGAACCCTTTTTCATGGCTAATATCCAGCAGCTCATCGATCTTCGGATGGAGCAGCGGCTCCCCCTTCACATGCAAATAAATGTAACTCGTATGCGGCTTGATCTCGTCCAATCTTCTCGCAAAGTCTTCGACCTTAATGAAGTTGGCCTTACGCTCTGTCGGCGGGCAGAACGTACAAGCCAGATTACAAATACTCGTAATTTCTATGTAAACTTTCTTAAATGTCTTCAAGATGTTATCCCCAATCCAGATGTCTATGATGGCATGGCGATTTGCTAGCTAAGTCGCTTGCCAATCCCTCATATCGTACCATAGGCGGGCCCTTTACAGCTACAGCTACAACTACAGATGCTATCTGATGCCATTCTGTATTAAGCGAAAAAGAGGGGAGCACCTTCCTTCTTTAGTTGTTGCTCTAATTAACCGTTCATCGTTATGTTTGAATCGTCACTCATCAGCATCAACCCATCTTTTTGAAAAGTAGAGGTGCAATTTTTTTCTTGCTCTGACCATCGTTTGAGCTAAAGCTTGTTCCGTTGTTTCTAGCTCCTGTGCAATTTCCTTATATGGTTTTTCTTCGATGTAATATAGAAACAAAGCTTGACGATACTCGGGGCTTAGCTCATTTAGAGCTTCAAGTAGTATCTCTTTCCGAATCTGATCTTCCACTTGCTCGGCTACAGTAGGGCGTAAAAAAGGGGCCTTCATATCAATAACGACTTGAGGATCTCTAAGATGATGATATTTTTTATTTTTTTTTAACAAATCATAGGCATAATTCCTAGCTATTTTAATCATCCAGGCTTTCAAATGCTTAGTGTCTTGCAGTTGAGGGGCTTTAACCACCACTTTATAGAACGTCTCCTGTACAACATCTTCTGCCAGTTCATGACTTCGTGTCAGAAAATAAATGTCCCGATAGACCAAATTCCGATAAGCTTCATAGGCTAATTTTTGGGTGTCGTGGTCTAAATCATAGAAATTAGTGCGTAAGAAATATAACCATTGTTCTTGCTCCACGTGTACCCTCCTCCGTTTTATTTTATTCATTAGCTGCTTGACGATGTTTTAAATCAAGAAGTTTACCATTACAGTAAAATATTAGCATATATTTACACGATTTTCCTTATATATGATCGTCAGAAAAATTATATTTTTAAAAAAAGCGTCATATGTTGCTAGGATAACTCGTTTTAGTAGTAGATTAGCTCTATTGGATACATACATCGTTCAAGCTACCTTACTTATCTCAAGCAAGGTAACGAACAAGAAGCTTTGAACCTACTAGATACTTGCCTTAGAAAAGAGGGGTAGCTCATATAGAGGAGGCGGAGGTGAGTTCTTTTATATGGTTGTTTGAATAGCTAATCTAGTAATTAAAAAAACATTAAATTTAAGGAGGATCATTCTCTAATGAAAAAACTTTTTTCACTTGTCCTTACAATGGTTCTGATGTTGTCACTTTCGGTATCCGCTTTTGCAACCTCAGAAGGAGAAGAAGCAATCTTTCCTTCTGGAACATCCATTACGGTCAGACCTATGACTCCGGAAGAGATCGTCCTGTTTGAGCAAAGAGCGAATGGAAACCAGGACGTAGGTCTCTTTGACGTTGGTATCTTGTCTGATAGCTGGAGTGGAAATGTGAGTGTTCCTATTAATACGGATGGAACCCAAGGAGCAAATGTCGGCCATGCATTTATTCCCTCTCCGGACAGATATGTTTCGATAGCTGTAGGGAATTTGCCAGGCACGATGCCATCCGTTAATTTAAGCATAAAAAGTCAAACCAATAGCAGTGTCAGTTGGTGGCAACCAAATATAGCTGGAAATTCAATTGTTACCATTGACACAGGCAGCTATAGTAACCATACGTTCCAAATTAAAACAAGCACGAACGAGGCTAATTCAAGAAGTGCAGCTTTTTCATGGTCGACCCATTCTGAATAACCCCCAAAAAAAGCACTGCCCTAAAGGCAGTGCTTTTTTTGGGGGTTTCTTATTTATCAAAATTATATTCAGCGAGTTCTTCTGGCGTCAATGTTGCTCTTAATTCCTCTTCAGTTTCCTTCATTGAAGCTCTTTCTTCAGGTGTCATGGATCTGACCGTCATAGAAGTTCCCGGGGGAATCTCATTTGGATGAGAATATTCATGATCATACTCAGCAAGCTCCTCGGGCGTCAACGTAGCTCTTAATTCCTCCTCAAGCTCCTCCATTGAAGCTCTTTCTTCAGGTGTCATGGATCTGACCGTCATAGAAGTTCCCGGTGGGATTTCATTTGGGTGGGACTTCCTATAACCATCGTCTACAGGGAGAGCTGGTTCTACATTTGCTTGAGATTCAGCACCACTTTTTTCATTTGCACCTATGTTTTTAGGTGCAGCCACGGTTTCATTGCCTTGGTAATCAGTGATTGTTTTATTTTCTGCTACAACTGCAAGGCGAGCTTCTTCTGGCTGAGTTCCAACATTATTTCCTTCATTCTCAACTGCAGGCACAGGACGAGCTTCTTCTGGCTGAGTTCCAACACCGTTTCCTTCAGTTTCAACTACGTCATTAGAAGGCGGCGCTTTAGGAGCCGCTTCATTGGCTACTTCGTTTGGTTGAGCTTCAGAATGACTTCCCTCATTTCCAATGACTTTGGGCGTATTGCTAGAAGCCCATGCCGCTGCTGATGTGCTAATTACAGCAACCAAAAACACCGCTGTTATCGAGAGATACAGTGTTTTCTTTTTTTGTTTCTTTACATTAAGCATCATCATTAATCTCCTTTTCAATTGTTTCCCGTCACCGGATAAGGAGGCACAAAATTGCACGGGTAAATTCCTTGATCCTACCATAACGTTTAAGATCGTCTCTCCATAGCGTTTTCGCTCGGCATAAGACATCTCTTTTACGACTTCTTCATCACAAGACAGCTCGCTCCATGTGTGAATTTCCTTGCGAAGAATGTACACCAAGGGGTTAAACCAATGTAAGGCGCTGGCCAAGAGCGTGAACGCTTTGACCCATAAATCTTTCCGTTTCAGATGGATCAACTCATGACGGATCACCATGTCCATGTTAACGGTATTCTCTACAGGGAGATAAATAGTTGGTTTCCTTAGGCCGACAAGAACAGGACTCCGAATGATGGAGCTGTAGGCAAGCCGGACGTTGCTTTTCAC
Source organism: Paenibacillus sp. 2KB_20 (assembly GCF_052115765.1). NCBI lineage: Bacteria > Bacillati > Bacillota > Bacilli > Caryophanales > Paenibacillaceae > Paenibacillus > Paenibacillus sp. 2KB_20. Next base: position 381,626 of record NZ_JBFRHH010000005.1, read on the forward strand.
ATTAAGGGCTTCCTTGATGAAAGGGAGCTGTTTAGCCGCTTCGCTGCTAATCGGAACGTTGGTACGCGTATGTTCTAGTTTCTTTAAAAATCTGCGATAACAATACATCTGCCATGCAGCAAAAGCCATAGCGCCGATTGCCCATAAGATAATAAGGGGAAGGGCTACGTTTGCTGAAATGGTCTGTTCTGGGATGAGCTGCACCGGATTAATCCTTGAATACGGATTAGGCAGTGCATGTTGCACAGTTGAAGATAACTCGTTCATGATGGGGGCGGTTTCTGTTGCATTGAATGTAACAAGCGGTGAAATCCACTGCATCCCAAGGACTACGGGTAAAAGATAAAAGCCTACTGCCATTTTGCTAATCCCATAGCGCCACTTTGTAGGAAAGGCATTGATGGGTATGATCCGTAGTACAAGAATGCAGGCTACGACGGCACTTCCAGCAACGGTAAGGGTCAACAGCAATTCAAGAATAATATTCATAAGCACCCCCTACTTTTGCGAAAACCATTGCTTCAGCTCTGCAATATCTTCATCTGAAAGCTTTTCGCCGTCATACAAAGCTGAAATTAGATTTTTAACCGAGCCTTGATATAATCCGTCCAGCACGTGCTGCGTTTCCATGAGCTTATAATCTTCAGGTGAAATGCGAGGCATATATTTATTTGTCCGTCCATGCCTCGTAACCGTAAGTGCCCCTTTGTCCACTAAGCGTGATAGGAAGGTGGAAATGGTCTGCGCTTTCCACTCTTTTCCTCTCTGGGCAAACAGACCAAGCAGTTCGGTGGATGTGACAGGCGGTGTACACTCCCAAATCACCTCCATTAGCTCCGTTTCAGTATCCGATAATTTTTGTACTTGGTTCACGGTGAACACCTCTTTACGTCGTTATGCGTCCATAACGAACTTAATCACTACACGATGTAGTGATTATAATCTACTACGTCATGTAGTGGTATGTCAAGCAAAAATGAGTTGAAATTTACTAATACATAGAATTTATACGTGAAATTAAAGAACCGCGCGGGAGCGCGGTTCTTTAAAACATGCAGCTACAAATAATCGAGGGCACAGGAATCCCCGGGTCCCCTTATTTTTACTCGCACAGATGGTTGTGCTAACGCTGCTTATTTTGAATCGTTGTCGTCATTATCTGCAGCATCGCCAGCTTTGTTACCCAATGCTGCGCCTGCGATACCACCTGCAATCGTGCCGATTGGACCCAATATGGAACCTACAGCAGCACCTACGACACCACCACCTGCAGTCCCTAAGGCTTCTCCAGCGTCAATATCCATTTTGGCGTTGTCGCGGTCAGAATCAACCTTTTGATTACGATCATTTTTATTAGCCATCCATCTCACTCCCTCGAAATTGTGATAGGAACAGCTCCATCTTGCCAGACGTTGTTCCAAACCATATCTTGCCCTAACGGATCTGAAAGAATTCTTTAAAAGTATAACCTGCTCAGATTCTTTCCACTCCAAAATGGGTTGCGTATTTTAGACGATGTTTGCGGATTATGGGATTATGTAAACGGTACCAAGACTGCTACAATGAACATGCAATTACGAAATGAACTTTTGTTCAAGGGGGATTATACATGAAAAAGCTATCGATTTTACTGTTAACCTGCGTGTTGATTATGGGGGCGCTTAGCGGTTGTGCAAGCAGCGAGTCCGATTCGGGATCGTCCAATAAACTCGTCATCTACAGTCCGAATAGCGAGGAGATCATCAAGACGATCATTCCGATGTTCGAGAAGCAGACCGGGATTACAGTTGAGCTTGTAACGGCTGGTACCGGCGAAATTATTAAGCGCTTACAGTCCGAGAAGCAGAACCCTTACGCTGACGTGATGTTTGGTGGTTCTATGGCAGGTTTCCGCGAAAATGAAGCTTTATACGAGCCTTACGTATCACCTGAAGACAAGAACCTGATTGAAGGTCACCGTAATACGTCGGGCTTTGCTACTCCTTATATCTCGGATGGCAGCGTGCTGCTCGTAAACAAAAACCTGATCGGTGATATCAAAATCGAAGGCTATGCGGATTTGCTGAATCCGCAGCTCAAAGGGAAGATTGCTTCCGCTGACCCGGCAAGCTCAAGCTCCGCTTTCGCTCAGTTAACCAACATGCTGAAAGCGATGGGCGGCGATTATGAGAATGAACAAGGCTGGAACTACGTTGGTCAACTGATCGAGAACCTGGACGGCAAAATCGCAAGCGGTTCTGGTGCCGTTCACAAAAGTGTGGCGGACGGTGAATATGTAGTCGGCCTTACCTATGAAGACCCTTCCAGCACTTATGTAAAGAACGGCGCTCCGGTAGAAATCGTATATCCAAAAGAAGGCGCCGTATTCCTGGATGCGGGATCCGCTATTATCAAAGATGCACCGCATATGGACAACGCCAAGAAATTCATCGACTTCATTCTGTCTCAAGAAGCGCAGGATGCGTTCGGTACGCAATTAACGAACCGTCCACTTCGCCTAGATACGAAGCTTGGCGACCACATGAAGCCCTATGAAGAGATCCACATGATTGATGAAGACACGGACTATGTAAGTGAGCATAAATCTGAGATCGTTGAGCGTTATGTCGATTTGTTTACTAGCGTTAAATAAACTATAGAATCAGGTGACAACCATGAGCGTAACTATAACCATTAAAGACTTAATCAAAAAATACGACGACACAACCGTCATTCCCGAGCTGTCCCTGGAGATTAAAAAGGGTGAATTCTTCACCCTTCTCGGGCCTTCCGGGTGCGGCAAGACGACACTGCTGCGTATGATCGCCGGCTTCAACAGCATTGAAGGTGGAACCATTCATTTTAACGAGCGTGTCATTAACCAGGTGGAACCGGGCAAGCGGAATATCGGGATGGTCTTTCAGAGCTATGCGATCTTCCCTCACTTAAACGTTAGAGGAAACATCGCGTTCGGACTGGAGAATCGGAAATTATCCAAGGCGGAGATTAACGCCAAGGTGGATGACATCTTAAAGGTCGTTCAGATCGAGCCCTATAAAGATCGCATGCCGAAGAACCTATCCGGCGGCCAGCAGCAGCGCGTTGCGCTAGCCAGAGCGATCGTCATCCGGCCGGATGTCCTGCTGATGGATGAGCCTCTATCCAACCTGGATGCCAAGCTTCGGGTCGACATGCGTAACGCGATTAAAGACATTCAGAGAGAAGTCGGGATTACCACCGTCTACGTCACGCACGATCAAGAGGAAGCCATGGCGGTATCCGATCGGATTGCGGTCATGAAATCCGGCGTGATTCAGCATCTGGGGACGCCACAGGAGATTTATCAACGTCCTGCGAACGTATTCGTTGCTACCTTTATTGGTCGTACCAACATTCTCGAGGGTACTTTAACAAAATTGGCAGACAGCTATGTCCTGCACCTTGGCTCCGGCTATATGGAAGAGCTGTCTAACATCGAGGTTCCGAAATCCGATGCCAAGGCAGATACGCTAAACGTTCAAATCTCGGTTCGGCCGGAAGAGTTCATTCTGACCGAGGACCAAACCGGCATGGAAGCGACGATTGTACACAGCGTATTTCTTGGGCAGAACACCCATTATTTTGTAGACTTGGCGTCCGGTCAACGCGTAGAGATCACGCAGGAATCGAAAACGTCATATATCCTCGAGCCTGGTCAAGTTATCTATCTCAAGGCCAAGAAAGAGAAGATTAATGTCTATGATGCGGCAGGCGAACTGAACTATACAAGGAGCGCTCGGCTATGAGAGAGACGCGCAAACGATTTGATGTCTGGACCAACATTTCGTTACTGATCTTTGTGTTCTACATTCTGTTTCTGGCCCTGCCTTTATTTACGATGCTGTTCAAGAGTGTGTACAATGGTACGACTGGCGATTTTTCCCTCGCCTATTTCACGAAGTTTTTCAGTAAGCCCTACTATTTAAACGCTCTGTTCAACAGCGTTAAAGTCACCGTCAGCGTAACCTTGCTTGCCGCCATTATCGCAACGCCGCTGGCATATATCATGGCAACGGTGAAGATTAAAGGCAGTTCGGCCATTCGGGTCATGATTCTGATCTCCTCGATGTCGGCTCCTTTCATTGGAGCTTACTCCTGGATCCTGCTGCTGGGCAGAAGCGGTGTCATTACGAAATTCGTTAGCAACACATTCGGCATTACGATGCCGGATATATACGGATTTACGGGGATCTTAGTCGTCTTGACCTTGCAGATGGTCCCTCTTATCTTCATGTATGTATCAGGCGCACTGAAGAATATGGACCAATCGCTAATGGAAGCAGCCGAAAGCATGGGTTATTCAGGCTTTGGCAAAATGCGCAAAGTGCTCCTCCCGCTCATTACGCCAACCTTGCTGGCGGGCGGCCTGCTCGTCTTCATGCGTGCGCTGGCCGATTTTGGTACGCCGATGCTGATCGGTGAGGGATACAAGACCGTTCCAGTGCTGATCTTTAACGAGTTCATCAGTGAGGTCGGCGGCGATGACGGCTTTGCGGCGGCGATCAGCGTCATTGTCGTTCTGTTCGCCACAACGATATTCCTGCTGCAAAAATTCGTAGCCAATCGTAAATCCTTTACGATGAGCGCACTGCATCCGATTGAAGCCAAGAAGAAGAAGGGCATCGGCAATATCGCGGCTCATGCCGTTATCTATCTGTATACGTTAATCGCGCTGCTGCCGCAGCTCTATGTCATCTATACTTCGTTCCTGAAATCCAACGGCAGAATCTTCGTCGAAGGGTTCTCGCTCCAAAGCTATAGGGATGCCTTCAGTAATATTGGCGGCGTCATTCTGAACACGTTCTTCCTGGCGATCGTGTCGCTGGTCGTCATTATCCTGTTAGCGATACTGATTGCTTACGTAACCGTTCGAAGAAAGAATGCGCTAACGAACACGCTGGATATCTTCACGATGTTCCCGTATATCGTTCCCGGCTCCATTCTGGGGATCGCTCTATTAATCACCTTCAATAATAAGCCGCTGGCCTTGAGCGGAACAGCCGTCATCATGATCATCTCGTTTGTTATCAGGCGCCTGCCCTATACGATTCGATCCAGCGCGGCCATTCTGCATCAGATCAACGATGGGATCGAGGAAGCAGCCATCAGTCTGGGGGCTTCCCAGATGAAGACGTTCTTCAAGATTACGCTTCCGATGATGGTGGCAGGCGTAGTCTCCGGCGCGATCCTGAGCTGGATTACCATCATTACCGAATTAAGCACTTCGATCATTCTTTATACAGGCAAGACCAAGACCGTAACGGTTGCCATATACACCGAGGTCATCCGCGGTAACTACGGCGTGGCGGCAGCTCTATCTACGATTCTTACCGTCATTACGGTAGTGTCGCTGCTTGTCTTCCTGAAGCTCTCCGGACAAAAAGAAGTTTCCATGTAAATGTGATGAATTCATAACGTAGACTACATCCAAGTCGGCACCTGCAGCATGAGGGGGCGGCTTGGATGTATTTGGATGATCTGCGGATACCGCCAGTCAGTATAATAGAGTCGAGGGCCTTATCGCAGATGGAGGGCAGCATGAAACCTACACATTATCGCAACTTTAAGGAATCGACCCGTCATTTATTTCGCATCTATACGATGATCCCGTTCTCCATCTTAATCGTATTGTTTTTGGCATTCACGATTATTAATGGCAGAATGAACCTAACCCAAAAAACGACCGAAGCCGCCCAGTCCATCAGTCAATCCATATCCGGTGTGTATCATCAGTACTACGAGGAGATTAATCGGATGGCCGTCTCTCCTACCGTGATCAATTATGTAAGCTCGCATCTGGGCAGCGAACAAGTGTATTCTGCCTTTTATGATTTCAACAACCAGCAGAAGGTCAAGAGCATTTTTCATGTCGTCAATACGGATGGGGTCTTCCTGGCAAGCTCCGCTCCAGCGGATGCGCTGTATTCCAATTTTGCCTTCGGCAATCTCATTCATCGGATCGATCAGCGGCCCGGCAACACGCTAACCGAAATGAACAGCTTTCGTTATTCGCATGATCGCGATACAAGTTATACGTTTGGCAAAGCCATCGTTAAGGACAAGCGGACGATAGGTTATATCATCTACCAGCTATACGAATCCGACATTCAGAAGATGATTTTCGAACAAAATAATGAGATCGCCATGATCACCGATGAACATAACACCATTATTGCCACGACCAGCAATGTAACCAAAGGCGTTCTCAACAAATTCAGCCCCAAGCTCGATAACAAGGGACATGTTCTGCTAAACGAAGGCAAGTACTACATGTATGCCAAGCGGATCCCTGATACGCCGATTCAAGTCATTACGCTGAACTCCTATAAGTCGGAGCAATACACCTACTATACGGTCTCTTTCTTTGTTCTTGCTGCCAGCCTGCTGCTGTGGGTATTGATCCAGTTCCTGGCGAACAAAATGTCGACCCGCAATTCCGAATCGATCGATAAATTAATTCATGCCTTGGCACAGCTGCGCGAAGGAAACTTCAATGGCTATGTCGACATTCAGACGAATGACGAGTTTCAAATTCTGGGCGATGAGTACAATGTGATGCTGGATCGGTTGAAAGAGTTGATCGAGAAAAATAAAGAGCTGTCCGAGCTCAGCACGATTATTGAGGTGAAGCAGCTGCAATCACAGTTCCACCCGCATTTTATATTCAATGTACTGGAGACACTGCGCTATGCCATTAAGATAGATGCGAATCAAGCGCAGGACATCGTGCTGATCCTATCCAGGCTGCTTCGATACAGCATTGGACCTGATCGCAATGTCCAACTGAAGAATGACATGAATTATGTACGGGATTACCTGAAGCTGCAGCAAATTCGGTTCAATGATCGGCTGGAATATCGGATTACCGTAGCGGAGGAAACACTGGATGTATATGTCCCCAAGCTTCTGCTGCAACCGATTATCGAAAACGCTATCAAATATGGGTATCAGGATCAGAGCCATGTGCTTATCGAGATCCATATCTACACTTCCACAGACAAGCTGATTCTGGAAGTCCGCGACAACGGGCAAGGCATGAGTGAAGAGACGCTTCAGGAAGTGAATCAGCTCCTGCAAAGCCAGACAAACACGACGCAGCATATCGGGCTGTACAACGTTCACCGACGTTTAGTGCTTCTATATGGCGAAGGATCCGGCATTCACATTGACAGCGCACAAGGAAAAGGCACCTGCGTGGCACTTACGATTCCTTACGAATGGAGTGGATATCATGTTTAAAGTTCTGCTGGTCGAAGATGAGGATATGATTCGTAGGGGGATACGGTTCAGCATCGATTGGCTTCAATACGATTGCATCGTCATTGAAGAAGGGCTGAATGGACAGGATGGCTATGAGAAGATCTGCGAGCTAAAGCCGGATATCGTCATAACCGACATCACCATGCCGATCATGGACGGCATTTCGATGATTCGGGAAGGATTGCAGCAGCATACCTTCAGCAGCATTATTATTTCCGGATATAATGAATTCCACCTTGCGAAGCAGGCACTCCAGTTAGGCGTGACCGAGTTCCTGGTGAAGCCCTTAGAGGATGAGCAGCTGGTCGCGGCACTCGAATCGGCCAAAGCCAAAGTGGATTTAGTCCGCAAATATGAAGTGATCTCCAATCATCCGCAGGAAAAGGAAGAGATTCTAAACAGCAAATTTCTGGAGAAGGAAACCAAAACCTCGAAATACGTGGCCAAAATGATCGCCTATGTACAGGAGAACTATGCCAAGAAGATCAGTATTCATGACCTCGTGGAAGAGATCGGCTTAAGCGCCTATTACCTGAACCAGAAATTCAAGGCAGAGACCAGCTATACCTTCAACGAGTTTCTCAATCGCTATCGCATTCAGAAATCGATCGATTTACTAAAGTCAGGCGATAACAAGGTCTATACCATCGCGCAGGATATCGGATTCAGTGACTACAAGTATTTTATAAGTATCTTCAAAAAGTACGCCCACGTCACGCCGAGTCAGTATCAGGAGTATTTCGAGGAGAAGAATGGATAGCACGGGTAATCTAGATACTAGAGGTACTCAATCGGACTTATATTGGCACACACACCCCTGCTAGGAATGAGCAGGGGTGTAGAATCTTTATCTATGATTCCTGTCGTTCATAAAGCCGGTACATGGATAGCTCATCACTCATCTTTACCGCTCGAACAAAGGCTTCCTTCACGTCCCGGCCCTGCTGAACGATTTCATAGAACAGCCGAAGAACGAACATCAGCGCATCGTTGCCGTCCGGGTAATCATCCGGCCCGATATACATCCTGCAGCCCCGCTCCAGGAAGGCTTCGGCCAGTGCTGGATCTCCCAGCGAGCAGCCGTTCGCAATTACTGTCTTTCCGTTCAGCTTCGCGTAACGCTGAATCTCGCCTGGTCCGAAGTCGCCCCTCGGCTCATCCTCCTCGTATACCTCTTCGCCGAGCTCCGGCATGATCAAGCTGCCTTCATCCCCGTGAAAGTTCAACAGGATCATATCGGTGCCTTCATACACATCATCACCTGACAAGACAGAGATCAGATCATTCGGCCTCCCGATCCAATATGTAAAAACGCGCACCCCGAAATATTCCAGAGCCGCCCTTACGGCTTGGCTCTCCATATCGCAATCCGGTCCAACGACCAGAGCGACCTGCATAACAGGCTTACTCACTACCATATCAACTCCTAACAGTTATACTTGAATTTGGATTATTTGTTGAAACTATGTTGTTACAAGAATTTAAACTATAATTACACTTTTCTCAATATCATCCACCATTGTTTATCATACGATTCGACTTCAATCTCTTCCAGACCTAGATTTGCTTCGCTAATCCAGCTTCTAGCCAGTTGGATATAGTTGCTGTGAAATTCAGAGGAATAACCCATTTCATCATATCCAGAATAAGTAATATTATCGAATATCATATATCCTCCTCTTTCTAAATGCTTATAGCTTGTGTCAATGATTTGGATAAACTCATGATACGCTGCATCTTTCAACATGCCTTTTCGGTCATAATCCATAACAGCTTGTAACATTTGAGGTTCGATTGTCCACCAATCATTATTTACTGTATCGATGCCCTCACGATTGGCGATAATGGTCTGAATGATATCATTAATAGCGTGATGAAAAGCGACAACATCAAAAGAAGACTCTGGATAATATAAACCTATATTTGCGGCATCGTCCTCAACAACCTGTATGTTTATGTCCATTCCTTTCGTTTTCTCCTGAAAATTTTGTGTCAACTCCCTGTTGAGATTGGCAGTCACATATGTCCCCATGTTTTTGGAATAAGCGTCTAGAGCCTTTGGAATGTAAACAATATCACCTGCACCAACTTCCAAAAGACTTAAAGCACGGGGCATATTCAGCTCCGTGAAGAGATTCTGCCAAGATGCTGAATAATACAATTGAAGATATTCGAATACCCTCTCCTTGGATATGCCTATCGGCACTGCTAATGTGTCTTTCAATTTGTTTTCCAATTGGGCTGCATTCATCTGTTCTAGTTCAGAAATCATGTCCTGTGAAAAGTCACGTTTTAGAATATCGTTAAACACACCGGCACTCATCTTCTCTGCTAGTGTCTGCATATTCATTAGAGTATCCCTCTCTTCGTATAGTTTCTAGAGTATATTCGAATTCATGGTGTTTTTTCCTCTTTTTATTATTAAAAAGGAGAATCTGTGCATGATGATCGCTGTCTGTATGAGGAACATAAAAGACGCCGTCTGACGATGGCGTCTTTTATGTTTACACTACGCTCAGCAGCATAATCGAGATTTGGAATCTACCACTTTCGGGAACGATACACAACACCTGCTCTCCCTCAGTGAGATGACCTTCATTCAGCAGCTCCTCCAGCATAATATAGATCGATGCTGCGCCCGTGTTCCCTTTCGTATATAAATTCGTAAACCATTTCTCTTCCGGAATCCTCACGCCGCCATGCTCCAATAATCGGAAGATTTCATCTCTGAAAAAATGCGATGAATAGTGGCACACCATCCAGTCCATTCTCTCAGGATCAATTCTCCCTTCCTCCACGAGCTCCAATAATCGATTGGTGCCTACCTTTGTTATTTCATTGACAAGCCTTACATCCTGCTTCATATTCAGAGCTCCTTGATCGGCTGCTTCATGAATGGAGGGATAGTCCAGCCAGGAAGGAATTCCATTCTCTTTACTCATGCCTGAATACATACAGACCTCATACTGGTTCGCATAGGACTGGTTATCGATCCATTCAATACGCAGCGATGGCCCCTTGGATGAAGGCTCATTTTGCAGTACGGCTGCTCCTGCGCCATCCGAAAGCATAAAACGTAAGAAATCCGTGTCAAAAGGCACCCGATTATTGCTATAAATCCCCTGTGCTTCAAATTTCGTATGTTTGAATTCGCGACTCAAAAACTCGCTGGAACAGGCGATGGCTGCTCGGTGCTCGCCAGCTTTTATATGTACATACGCATTCTTGAGTGCATGCATTCCGCTGGCGCATAAACCGGAATGAGATGCAATTTCCATAGGGGGTAAACCAGTCTCTGCATGCACCATACTCGCAAACCCTGGCAGGAGCAGATCCGCTCTTGTCGTACCTGTCGCTAGGAAATCGATATCTTGTTCGGTTACGTTGCCGTTTCGCTCCAAGGCATCCCGAATGGCTAAAGAAGCCATCTCTGCGTTTGTGTATAAGCTCTTTTGCTCTTTATCCATGGCATAATATCGGGATCGAATTTGATTCTTCTCCAAAATGAGTCTTTTGGTTTTGGAAGATTTTCCTCCAATCTTGCCAAGATATTCTTCCATCTCATCGTTACTAACCGGAGAACCGGGGAGAAACTTTCCTACACTTGTGATATAAACGGAATTCATAAAACACACCTCGCAAATATTAAATTTGGTTAATAATGGTATATTATATGGATATAAGTACAAGATATGAGCAAATGTTAAGAGAATATATCAGCGACCTTGAATGACGTCGATATCCATAGATAGATTTCCATGCCCGCTTGTTCGATGAATCTTTGTCCGTGCAGAGAACACCTCTGTCATTTATATAATTCTTTCTTTACTCGGATTATTTCTTGAGTTTCTTTGGAAACAAACAGTGACTTTAATTCATATGAAAATTATAAATTCCCATAATCTCAAAAATAAAAGACCCTGCACTATATAATGTGCAGGGTCTTACTTTTCAAATTACTTACTACATTTTAATCAATTTCTGTATCCATTTGATCGTTATTTCATCTTTGACCTCTGTACTCAAATCGGAAGGAAACTGTAAATATTGTTCTACCTCAGGCATTTTATGCAACTGACTATGCACAATAGGATCAGCATTACTGTCAGCAGAATAATATTGAGGAAAGCGGTAATCTTGTCCTTCAAGCGATCGATAAACATAAAAATTGTACTCGATCCCATCAACTACACAAAAGGCATGACCTTGAATTCGCGGATCGCACCAGACGTGAGTCCCTTTTAGCTTTTTTAAAGAAAGTAAAAAACCGTTCTTCTGAGCTTCCGTAATATGATAATCATCCAAATAATACTTAGAAGATTTTCGATCAAAATTCGTATCAATAATCTGGTAGTTGAGAATCACTTCTGCCCCCTTTTGAAGAATGGGGTTAAAATAATCCTCTTGGATCCCGCCCTTATACTTTGATAATCGGCTCTTTACCAAGTAGTCAATATTACTATGGTCTAAATTACGACCAAACGTTAATAAAAATCGTCTTTTATCCAACTTTATTCTGAACCCCATTTTGGAAGTGAATTATGGTATAAATCAACATTACCCTTATGGTCAGGCCAATTATCTTTTGTATGAAAATGCCACCGAGTATGATTTCTAGATTGGGAAGTGAAAACATCTAGTCTCAAATATTCTATACCATCTTGTCCAAATAATGAAATTATATGTTCTCCTTGATTAATCCCATTCGGTTGACTAGGAGCTTCCGGTCCTTTGTTCCTTGTATAACCATATCTTTCATATTGAGCTTTAATTCCTGGCTCTATTTGTGGCCACACATCTCTATCGAACTTATCACCGATTTGCTTTTGTATCTTCTTCCCCATCTTCTTCTTTACTGCGGCTTTTATTATAGCAGCCACAACCGCCCAAACAATAGGCCATATTGCCGGTGAAATTTCACTCGGAATACTGGAGTCCGACAAGTGACTGACTGTAGATGTCTGGCTAGTTGCTATATCTGCAAATGCAAGTATCATAGCAAACTCTTTGCTATGCTCGTTATATTGTTCAATATTCGCCTTTAAATTTTCGTCTACCTCGATTGCTTCCTCTATGCTGCTAGAGTGTTCTTGGATAAATAATAGAAGTTCTTGAATCTCGCTTTCAGTTAGATTTAGTTCATCTTGGATTTGCTGAAGTTCGCTATGTGCTGGGAGCGCCGATACAGTAATTGCAGCAAATACTGTATTTAACAACATTACCAAAACTAAAACTGAAGCTATTTTCTTGATACTACGCCAAAAACTCAAAAAAACCATCTCCTTATAATATCTATTTTGTATAACACCTCCTAAAAATCTAAATTATTTACTAATATTTAACAAATGATGAAAGTTCTATTTTATTTTAACAATATGTGTTTTTATGAATTTTTAATAGTGATTTTGGTATATTATAATATTTACATTTTCCATCTTTACATAAAGGTCATAGACCATATGCAGATTCGCCGCTTTCTGTCCCCGATCAATCACATGATAAGGCTTTAGGGCTGCCATGATTTTGGTATGCAGCACATTCTGAAGAGAACGAGACGCAGCGGAAACATTAGTATATCGGAATGACTCCAATCCACCGGCATTACAATGGATGGAGACTATGAGGTCAGCGTCCGCTTTGTTGGCCCCATCTGTTCAATCATCAAGCTCAAGAAACATCCGTGGATCGGGAGAACAGCAACTATACGCCACCATAATCACGTTCCAGCTGCTTTTTAATTTCGTGTGAAAGAGTAAGAACGATATCCTTTTCCTGCAGACCATTTGCAACCACTCCCGGGTCCTTACCGCCATGTCCGGCATTGATCCATACCTTCTTCATGACTGAATCCTTTCTTTCGTTTGCTTGATTGCCTGGTGACCAAATACAGCAAAGGCCCCTGCAAGGATTCCCTGAATGATGGCTTCAACGGAAAACCCGAGGAGCCCGATTATGCGAGTATCATCGCAAAGAACCCGAGAGAGGCACTTTTTTCAAAGTATCCCTCTCTCGGGCATGTTCAAAAAAGTAAATATAGCGGTTCTGACGGTTCTTTAGCCAACAGCTTGATCCGTTAACTCACAATGTGTGTTCCGGCCTGTTTCTTGATGGCATCGCTTAAGCTTTCCGGGTTCGTAATGATGACTCTGCGTCCCGGTTTCTTTAGAAAATTAAGACTCGCCTCAATTTTAGGAAGCATGCTGCCTTTCGGGAAATGCCCCTCTTTCACATACTGTTTAATTTCTTCAACGGTGACCTCTTCGAGCGCCTTCTGATCCGGCGTACCGAAATTCACGAATACTTGAGGCACGCCCGTTGTAATAATCAGCGTTTCCGCATCTACCTGCTCTGCCAATAAACTTGTGGCAAAGTCCTTATCGATCACCGCATCGATGCCTTCATAGGTATGATCCTTCGTCTTGATAACAGGAATACCTCCTCCTCCGACGGCAATAACGATACATCCGGACTCGATCAGCGATCGGATGGCATCCTTCTCAACAATATCAATGGGGGCTGGAGAAGGAACAACCCTTCGATATCCGCGGCCCGAATCCTCAACCATCACCCACTCGGGATGCTCGCGCTTCAATTCCTCGGCTTGCTCCAGGGAGAAGAAGGAGCCCACCGGTTTGGAAGGATCTCGGAAATTAGGGTCGGCTTCGCTGACCTCAACCTGTGTGATGATGGTCGCTACTTTTTTCGTGATGTTGCGGTGGATAAACTCATTCGTTAACGCCTGTTGAATTTGATAGCCGATGCCGCCCTGCGTGTCCGCCACGCAATTCACGAGCGGAACAGCATTCATGCCGATGACCTCTGAAGCAACCTCGCTCCTTCTCAGCTCAAATCCAACCTGAGGCCCGTTACCGTGGGTAACGACCACGTTGACGCCTGCTTGCACCATGTCTGCAATGTTGGCTGCAATTTCACATACCGCCTCGTATTGATCCTTAATCGACTCGCGGCCATTATCCTTGACTAACGAATTACCGCCAATGGCTACAACTACAAATTTATCCATGACTAACCTCCTGGTCGATCAGCCGATGACTCTAGCTGAGTGATCCTCTATAAACAAGCTGTTATTGTTTCTTTCAAGCTCTTGGCTCTGCCATGATCCGGATGAATAGCCTGTGCTTGTTCAATGAGCGCCATGGCCTCCTCCGGCTGATTAAGCGCTAACAGGCTGCTGGCTTTCTCGCAGTAATAATCCGCATGATCCGGGCCGCATTGGATAGCCTGATCCATCACTTCGATCGCTGCCGCATAGTTACCAAGCAAATTCAAGGATTGGCCCTTATGATAATGATATAGCCCATTGGTCCGATCATGCGTGATTGCATTGTCTATCGCATCGGCAGCCTCTTGGTGCTTACCGAGCGATCTCAGGCTGTTCGCCTTGTGAAAGGAAAAATCATAACGCCAAGGCTGCTCGGCTAACAGCTGATCCATCACGATGACGGCTTCCTCGTGCCTGCCCAATTCTCTTAAATAATTGGATTTATGATAGCGGTAGAACGTTTCCTCCGGCTTACGCTCAATCGCTTTGTCATATTCGGCAATGGCTTCTTCCGGACGTTTCATCATCCGATAAGCATTGGCGGTATAGAAATAGAAGTCGAGATCGCCGGGATCAATCGACAGCCCTTGATTATAAGCAGCCAGTGCCTCGTCATAACGTCCTAGTTCTCCGAAAAAATAACCTTTGTAGTAGTAGAGGTCGGCAGGATTCCCCTCTTCCCCCAGCACGTTGTCTATGATTGAGATGGCTTCCTCGAACTTCTCTGCCTTACCCAGCTCTTTCGCTCGTAGAATGCTGTCCGGGATACTTACGCTTTGTTTATTGAGAATCTTGATTACCTTATGCTGCTTCATTTCTACGGCATGCTGAAGTGAGGACTTTCCGTCACGATCCTTCAGTTGCACGTCGGCCCCTGCTTCAACCAGAAGCTGAATGATATCAGAGTACAGCCGGCCCCCGTTTCCAAGAATGACAGCCTCCAGCAGCGCGGACCATCCCAGATTATTCACATGATTCACGGCAACGCCTGCTTCCAGGCAAATCTGAACGGTTCTTAAATATCCCTTTTCGCTTGACGGCAGCAGCGTTGTTCCCCCAAACCGGTTCACGCTCGTGATATCCACTCCTCCTTGAATAGTCAGACGCAGAATTTCATGAAAACCGTTAGCTCCTGCACACAGGTATGGGGTTAACATGGTGATGTCTCTTGCATTCACGTCACTGCCGGCTTCGATTAACTTTTTGGCAAGGGGAACTTGGTTTTTCTGTGTTGCAGCCATTAGCGCCGTCCGGCCCTGGCTGTCCTTGTGATGAACATCGGCACCACGCTCCAATAGCTGCTCTACCACAGCCAAGTCTCCTCGGTCGCACGCCAGAATGAGTTCCTCATTCATCGCTTCAGCATTCATCGAGTGACCTCCTCGTTTTATGTTTTCAATCCTTGTCATTCAGATCTGCATATTCAGACCAGCGCATTCCGGCATTACTCTGACTGCAATTGATTTGCCGGATCGCGAAGATCGGAAAAATGCTTATAAACAAACAGTGCGGCAACCATCAGGTATGCGTATACGAACGGCATCAGTGCCTCTTGGGCAAATCCCACCGTAGGCGCATGGATAATGCCGAATAGGGATAGGACGGCTGCGATGACCGCGAACACGGCAGCCCGCAGCGGCTTATTCAGGATGGCGAAGATGGCAATTGAGCCCCAGATCAAACTGCTGAGCGGCGCGCCGTTCCCCAGATGATTCAGACCGTTATAATAAACGCCTTTGCTTAACAACAAATCGATGCCAACCTTGGAAGCCGTCGTCTCCGCGGCATTAAAGATGTTATTGGCGAGCGTTAAAGCCCAGTTGGCGATCCAAGGGAATAACGTGATGAAGATAACGGGCACTTCATTCTTAGGCGTCTCCCGGACAACCTGATTGGCCGTGACCACGCCGACATAGACCAGGATCGGTACAATCGCGACAACCGGAATGATGGACAGGAGCAGCGCTCCAATTCCAAAGAGCGAGATGATTAACATGGCAAAGCCAGATGCAATCGTATACCCCAGACCGGCTCCGATGGATTTCCAGCCGGCGTGCCCGATGTACACGGTAACCGGGAACGGGTTGCCTGTGAATGCACCTATACTGGAAGCCACACCGTTCGTCAGCATGACGTTCCGGGTATTATAAGGATCTCCCGCCGCATGCGCACTCTCGATATTTTCCAAGTCAAAAATATAGTTGGCAAGACCCAGAGGAATGGCCGATGCCAGGTACGGCAGCGCATGAGGGATTCCTTGGAACAGACTTGTAATGTGAACTTCAGGCGGATTAAAGCCCAGTGTAGACAACGCCGTCGTAATCGCTTCCGGATTTTGCAATCCGAATACCCAAGCCAGGACGGTACCGGCAATTAGGAGCAGAAAACCGGTCGGGATTTTTTTGAATATTGGAGATTTACCAAACCAGTTGATAAAGATGATGACCAATACGATAAAAGCGACGATCGGTGTTTCGAATGATTGCAGCATCGGGTTCATGGCAAGCAGCAGCAATCCAAGTCCGGACAAACAGGACAAGAGAACGGTTCTTGGAATTACTTTTCTGAGCAAATCGCCCAAGAAGGAACCCACAACCAGGATCATGGCTTCGAAGAAACACCATACCAGACCGATCTGGAGCGCAAAGGTTGCATCATTGGTCTGTCTGAATACCGGAATCAGCACCAGAAAAGTAACGGTAAATATCGACGGGGCACTCGGACCTGACGGCAGCGCGGTAATGTCGCTGCGGCCCGTTTTCTTTGCCAGCTTATATCCAAACCAACCGTAAGCCATGCTTGCGATAAAGATAGCGAATCCGAAGGCAGGGACTACTCTTCCGTAGACCATATCTTCCGGAAAACCTACAACAAAAATCAAAAGTGAAATCATGGTCAGCAGATTGGTTAGATTATTGGCAAGCAAGCCGAAGAACGCAGCCCAATCTCCTTTTTTCCATAACATTTTCATGAGTACCTGATCCATATAATTGCCTCCTTAGATCATTACACTTATAGTGCGTGTTCAAAAAGGTCGGTTTTCAGCACCGAGAAGATTGGATAAAGCTAGGGACGTCAGGAGCGGAGCGTACGTTTGGGTACGTGAGCACCTAAAATGTTTCTGCAGGAAACATGCTTCGGAAGCATCTACTTAGGACCGGCTGAATTCAAGATTCGATGCCGAACCAGCTTCCCGATTTGCCTCGTGTTAGATATAGAATTTATAAGTTATCTTGCTACGCTGATGAAATTCTATATCGCAAGAAAACCTACCTTTAAATCGCGGTCGCTCGTCCTTGAATTGACCTCGATTGGTTTTCTTATCAAAAGCGGACTTTTTGAACAACCTCTTATGGAACTAGCATCAGGTACCCTTCAGGCATTAAGGCATGCCTGAAGGGCCACCATTCTATGACTGAATGCGCTGGCTAAGAGCTAGTAACGCCTGTTCAAAACAATCCACCGGAGGATGCGTGATACCCGCTCCAATCATTCCGATTCCCGGGTCTTTATGCGCGATGGCCGTGTTGATCACCGGCATGATGCCGGTTTGGGCCACTTTACGAATATCTATGCCCGTTGGAATGCCGCTGAAGTTCAATAAAGGAATGGTAACGTTCGGATTTTCCGTGGTCGTAATCTCCTTCATCTTGACCGAATAATTCATGGCTTCATCCACCGTTCCGCCGACAAGCGCCACAATCGCCGGAGCGGTTGCCATCGCAAATCCGCCGATTCCGTAGGTTTCCGTAATCGCGCTATCGCCGATATCAAGGCCCGAATCCTCCGGCTTATACCCTGCGAACATGGGTCCAACCACCTTTTGCGCCGGTCCGGTGAACCAGGTGTTGCCTGGCATGCCGCTGACGCGAATGCCGAATTCGACGCCGTTGCGGGCCATGGTGGTCACGATGGTGCTGTATTCAATCCCATGCGCCGCATCCAGCGCGCATTTACAGAGCGCCATCCAGGTCGGGCCGGAGAAGTAATCGCTGCTTGCCACAAAATCAAATACCTCGATTTGCTGCTCCGTAGGGAAGTCGGTCCGCAGAATCAGCGGCGTTAACGCTTGGATTAACAGCGTCGTGCCGGCATTGTTGCGGTTATGGCATTCATCTCCCATATGAAGCGCCTGCGACAGCATGAGGCGAAGGTCAATGCCATTCTCGGAGAACTTCATGGCATCCCGAAGCATCGGGCCGAGCACGTCCCTCATCCAGTTCAGACGGGCGATGACCGTTTCGTCATTGGCGCCCATCCGCAGTATTTTGGACAGCTGCTCGCTGAGGTTCGTGTATGCGATATTGCCGTATGTCCGGTTCTCCACGATGTGCATGAACATGGAGGCTGAAGTTACCCCCGCCATCGAGCCTACGCAGTTATGCTCATGGCATGGCGAGAACGTGATTTCACCCGATGCCGCAAGTTCCGCCGCTTCATCCAGATTGCTGGCCAAGCCTTCGAATACCAGTGCGCCCGTGACCGCTCCCTTCATCGGACCGCTCATTCGCTCCCACGTAATAGGCGGACCTGCGTGCAGAATCGTCTTCTTGGTCATGCCCGGCACGACATTGATCGCCTGATCGAAACCGATCAATACCGGCTGGGAGTTGATGATCCGTTCCACGGCCAGCTGGTTCGCCGCTTCGATTTTCTCCTGAATGTCCGGCTGATCCAGCTTATCAAGCAGTGCGATGACTTCAGGCTTGCCGCCGCCCGGCGGTTTCCACTCCAGGTGGGAAACCTTCCCTTTTTGCTTCAAAATATCGTCTTTAAACATTTCAAGACCCACATTGATTACGTGAAGCTCGCTGTTAAATAGCTCGTTGATTCTGCTCATGTCATACTCCTTTCTCGACGAAGCCTCTGGCGAGAAGCCCCGTGTTCGTACTGCTGCTGGCATAAGTAACACCGGCAGCTACCAGTTTATTTAACTGCTCTTCTACAGACGGCGTATCGAGATCCGTTCCCAGTACATAGCCGATAATCTCCAGATGTCTTCCTTCTTGTTCGGCCGCCTGCTTGGCTTCCACGATCGCCGGGAGCATGACCCCAACCGGATCCTCGTTCGCTCCGTATCCAAGAACGAAATCCATTACGATAACGCCAACCGACGGATCTTTAGCCTCCTGCTTGAATCTGGCAATCCGGGAAGAAGGATCGATCATCGGGTGAGGCTTGCCGTTGGTGAACTCGTCATCCCCAAAATCGATAAACGTGTGGCCCTGGCTCACATGGATATCCTGCAGGCGATACTTCGGATCCTTTGGAATATTGCTGTGTACATCCTCGTATTGCTCCATCGCCAGGTACATGGCTTCGTCGCACAGCGTTCCGCCGCAGAACAATCCACGGATGTATTTTTGCTCCGGCTTTAGCTTGGCCTTGATCTCCTCGATGAGAGGCAGATTCAGCGGGTGCTTATCAATGGTGCTCTCGTCGACGCCCGACAGGATAACGGCTTTCAGCGCCGCTTCTTTCGTCGTTTTGGCAAAATGACCGCCGGCGTTCACCACTGCTTCTTCCGTTCCGCCGATAAAACACACCACAACAGGCTTACTCATGTGCTTGATCTCGGCAAGCACCTTCTCCTCCACGCTCTTTGCAGGCGGCTTCGAGATCAGTACGATGACCTTGGTCGCTTCGTCTTGGTTAAGCGCCCTCATGCCGTCCAGCATCATAATGCCGCCAACCCGTTCGCTTAAATCCCGTCCGCCCGTGCCGATCAGCTGGGAGATCCCGCCGCCAAAATCATGAACCCGAACGCTGACCTCCTGGCTTCCCGTGCCGGATGCGCCTACGATCCCAATGCTTCCTGGACGCACGTTATTCGCAAAGCACAGCCCCACGCCTCCGATGATGGCCGTACCGCAGTCCGGTCCCATCATGAGCAAACCACGCTCATGCGCCATGTTCTTAAGCTCGATCTCCTCTTCCACGCTCACATTATCGCTGAACAGCATGACGTGGAGATCATTCTCCAGTGCCTTTCTGGCTTCTCTGGCTGCGAACAGTCCGTTTACAGAAATGACGGCCAGCTTGGCCGAAGGAAGATTTCTTGCGGCTGAGTCGATTGTCGGGAACGTAAGCTCACTGTTTCCTGCCTCGCTTCCCTTGCTGTTAAATAAGGCTTCGATACCTTCGTAAGCGCTTTCCACGAACTCCTCAGAGACCGCTTTAATGACGATCATCAAATCGCTTCCCTTGGCTTCCTCCAGTTCCGGTGTCATGAGACCGACATTGGCCAGTACTTCCTTGTTCATCTGCGTTCCCATTGCGATAAATGCCTGTTCTACGCCGTCTAATTGATTCGCTTTGGTTGACAGTGACATCAATGAGACGGAATCAAAGTACGTATTCTTTTTAATCACAACTTTAGTCGACATGCTTTACCTCCCATTGCTTTCTATGCTAAGCTTCAAGCCATTCACCAGCCCGAGCGCGATATCCGTTCCTGATGTAGAACCGATATCAAGTACCCTGGATAAGCTAGATATAACTTCAGTCTTACTGCCATGGATCATATGGTGCATGAACTCTCCAATGGATTCCCTTACCTGGCCGCTTGCGGCTTTCATTAAAGCCATGTAGCTAATCGGATTGCTCCTATCAGCCGATGCCGCCACAACCTGCTCGCACACGTGGCGGATCTTAAACAGCGGACCATTCGTTAGATTCATAACGGCAAACAATCCTACCAAGAAATCGTCGCCCGACGGAGTCAGACCCGGACCCAAGCCTATTAGTTGAATTGCATAATGAGATGCAAGACTCACTTCACCTTTGGACAGCGCTTCAAGAAGTCCTTCGGAGCGTTCCCTCAGCAATCTCTCCATTTCCTGATCAAAAGGATTTCCGGTCTCAGCCGCTCGCTTCATCCCGCCGGCCTTGCCGTGAGCTTCAATCCATGACTGCGCTGCAGCTACATGGTTTCTTAAGACTTCTTCGTCTTCCGGATAAATTGGGAGCTTGCTCCGCCATACATGGACTTGCTGAAGCATAATGGCTGCATTCTTCCCAACGCATAACCGATCTCCCTCCGCATAGACCTGATCTCCAATCGTCAGCCCCCGTTTGGAAAAGCTCGCGATGTCCGTGACCAGCGTATTCGGAGCGTTGTCCACGTTGTCAGTGGCAAGTGTATATAGTTCACCGTTCGTCCGGCACCTCAGGTTCACCGTTCGATCAAAGATGCTGTGTACCGTCCCATGGAATTTCAAGCTTCTTATTTGTTGAAGGAACCCCGCATCGCAAGAGATGGCGGCGCTTACAACACAAACCGCTTCTGTACTGGTTCTATTCCCGCAGCTTCCCGTTATATCGCCTCCTTAGCTTACAAATGGACAAATGCTGTCTTTTGTCAGGCTATCCCTTTGAAGGCTTCATTCACCTTGGATCGGCCATGCCTTAGTTGTGGATAAATGACCTAAGATGCTATACTGAATTCAAATTCAGCCGGTATATAAACGTCGAACGTATAACAGGTGAATGACTTTCCACAGCCAAAAGGATGTTTTGTGAATTATATCACAGTTGAAGTTACAAACCGCTCCTGACACCCTTATTGTAATCCAGGACTACGCTCCGGTCATTGTACAGCGAAACTAAAAACTTAGCGTATTCGCTGTGCACATTGCACAATGAAGAACAAAAACAAAGGTGTGTGTTAAGAATGCTAACTATCAGGGACATCCTTCAGATCAAAGCGATCGAAGGCATTAAACTCGTTGCAGGTGCGGCAGGAATTGATCACCAAATATCCATTGTGAATATTATTGAAAATCCGGATGTATTCGATTGGCTTGCTTCGAATGAGCTGCTCTTATCCACCGGATATATTTTTAAAGATAGCGAGGAGCTGCAGAATCGGGTCATTCATGAATTGGCCGCGAACAATTGCGCGGGACTGTGTATCAAAATGAAACGCTATTTTGACCGAATTCCGCAAAACATGATTGATCTGGCGAACAAGTATGGGCTTCCGCTACTGGAGCTCCCTTTTGAATACACGCTCTCCAAGGTGATCGCGATCATTAATGAGAAGACCAATGCCGATTATGACGCGCTGAATCGCAGATCGCTCGACCTGCATAATGCGCTGTTCAAAATTCCGCTGGAAGGGGGCGGCATCGAACAAATTTCGGCGGAGCTAGCCGACATCGTCCATAATCCGATCCTGATTCTGGATCGGGATTGGAATTTGCTCTGCTATACAGACCATCCGGATAATAAGACGCAGCTGCATGAGTTCTTGTCGCTCCAGAAGAACAGGCCCATCTTCCCGTCCGAGTTTACCGAGGCGATCCCGACATACGTAAGCGAAATCAAGAAATCGATCCAGCGCGACTACGATCACAAGCATCGAACCTACAAATGCCGCATCATGCCGATCTCGGTGTCCAGCCATGTGTACGGATACATCGTCGTCTTCCAAACCGTTCGCAAGCTAACGGCAATGGATAATTTAGCGTTAGAGCACGGCTCTACCATTCTGGCCCTCGATCGCATGAAGGCGAAAGAGCTAGAGGAAGTCAAGCTCAAAATCCGACACGATTTCTTTGACGACCTGCTGTCCGGCAGCATCACCTCGACCGAGACACTGCACTCGCAGTCGGATCTACACGGGCTGAATATCAACTATACCTATTACTGCATGGTCGTTCATATCGAACCGCCCCTTCTGGAAAGCTATAAGGATATCGTGTACCGAAAATACGAACTGGAGCATATGGTGAAGAAATGCGTCAACCTGATCCACGGCTTGTCCAGTAAAGCGAACGGGGAGCTTACGTGTTACTACCGAAGCCAGCAGATCATCATATTAGTCGGGAAGAATGAGAATAAACCGCCGGTTACAGTCAACGAAACAAAAGCTTTCGCCCATGAGCTGGTCGAGCTATTGACCCGAGAAATGAAGAAAACGCAGTTTCTAATCGGTATTGGCAGTCAATATAAGACGTTCTCCTCGCTTCATCGAAGCTTCTTCGAGGCCCAGGAAGCGATGCGATTGATGCAGCGATTCAAAGACATTCGGATCATCTCCCATTTTGAGGATTATGCCGTCTATCATTTTCTCGATTCCAATATCAAACCTGCCGAGATGGAAGAGTTCTTCCACAACACGCTTGGCGTCATCCATCACCATGATCAAACGTTCAACACCAGCTTTATCTCTACGCTGGAATACTATTTCATGCACAATCAGAACGTAACGGAAGCCGCCAAGGCGATGTTCATCCACCGCAACACCTTTATCTATCGCATCGACAAAATCAAAGAGCTGCTGAATTCCAACTTAAAAAATGCGGACGAGTTATTCCAGATTCAATTGGCACTCAATCTCTATCGACTGCTGAATAAAGGGTAGTCCACGGCAAAGAGACGTGAATGGAAGGATCGCCCCGGGCGATCATTTCCATGTCACGTCTTTTTTTTGGGTGGTTTCTTCACCAACTATAAATGAGCAATCGAATAAATATAATTATTTGAGTTTTACCCTCACTCTTCAAATTCCCTTAGAAAAATAAACATTGAAAAGCATAAGCCAGTCCAAGGCTCAAAAATTTATTATTCACAGACTTGAATAATCTCTTTAGGAATGGATTCAAAGACTAATACTTCCGGCTTTGAATATGGTTTCGTTGCATTGTATTGTTCGAGTGTCATCAGACTCCCCCAATACAAGTTTATCCAATGTTCAATACTTTCACCTGTATCAAAATTCAGTGCTTCTTCATCGGTATCCTTCAAATCCTCATAAAATGCTTGATCGTATATAGAAAGAGAAATATCACCATCAAAGACTAGGATCCTATCCGTAAACACCGGGAAACAAAAAGATTTAGTAAAACGACTAACCAGATCTACTCCGATTGCTTCTTTGAAGTTAACCCAATCTGGTGTATTCAAAGGTCTGAACCGTTCTGTAATCTCAAGTTTTACCCTACCACCGTTGCTATATCTGTTGTTTGATTTTGTCATAAAGTTAATACCGACTGACATAATCTCTTGCATTGAAACATAGTGTTCATGACCTTCAGATAAGTAAGCATGATACAACAAGTCATTCATATTTTATTTTTACACCACCCAAATTTATTTTCTTGGAAAGTAAGGGAAATGGGAACTCCTCGTAGGGTCATCCAAGTTTTCAAATACTCTATGGCTTCCTGTTACCGTGTCAGGTGTACTAATGTTACCGTCAAACTCTTTATAATACTTGGTTATTCTTTGAGAGTTAGGGTTATTAGGATTCGGCCAGTTTGAATATGCTTTATCAGGATTATTCATGGTTTCTTGCCTTAATCCCTCTACATCAACATCTTGACCATATTGTGTACGATTAGGGGTTGAGGGCTTGCTTGGATCAAACATGTGCTTTTCAGAGTGCGGGTTAACAAAATCATTTGGATTACTTCCTCCACCCGGTTTTGTTGGGACTGGAGATTGTTCCGTTCCCCCCTGCCCGGTCCCCCCATCCCCACCCGAATCATGCTTCAGGTGTGGGTGAGTCTTCACGCCAAACCGGCGTCCGACCAAGCCGGCGATCGTCATGGCTGCTTGCTGTCCGGCAAAATTGAACGCACCGCCCGACGCCTCGACGTCTGCGGCGAATTTCTCCTGGGTGTCGGCATCAAAGATCATTTTGCCTCCCCAAACCGCCGTATCTACGACCTCTTCGACTGCCCCCATGGTCATGTTATAGGCCATATCCTTAGAGGTGTCAAGCGGATCTTCTACTAAGGAGGTCGCCGTATCCTTTACCGAATTGGCCACGGTCTTGGCACCGGTCTGCAGCCCCTGCCAGAAGTCCCCCGCATGGTCCCAGAACGTTTTGGGTTCATTAGCAGCGCTCGCTGCAGCTGCCGCGAGCATGAGATCTTCATGCATATCGGCTGAAATAAACCGAAAGGCAATGGTTTTCAACTCCTGGCCGATGATCCGCAGATGTTCAATCGTTTTATTCATTTCGCCGTGGGCGTGCTGAAAATCTTCAAAAAACCGCGAACGGGTCGTTCCTTCCCACGAAGACATCATATACGTAATCTGCTGGTCCAGCCGATTCTTGGTCGTTTCCAGCTCTTCCGCTGCCCTGGCGGCTTCCTCCGATACCCGAATCAATACCTCGGGCGGAACGAGTATTCTAGGCATTTGCATCCTCTCCAATATTTCATTGGACCTTATTGTACCTATCTTCTAGGATATGGAAAAGGTTCCAGAGTCCTTCATATCAAAGGCATTGGAGTTTACAAGCTGGAAGATTGGAGCCTTTCATGTTCTAATATGGTTCAGAAGCCCCAATATGCTCTATTGTCTCTAGTATAGTGACAGCCTTGGTTGACATTATGGTGTATCTCTAATCAAACAGATCTCAAGAAACGCACCTCCTACAGAGATGCGTTTTTCCGCTGGGAATCCTATGCAGGAGCCCGCATAAACGGGCTATTTGATCCTATATCTTATCTAGTGTGCTCAGAACCCTGACCTCACCAAATCGCTCAGCACAAAAGCCAGATGCTTTTCTGCTAAACGCGTATGGCGGTAAAAGGTGGCTCTGCTCATATGGAAGGATGCTGCGAGCTGGTTTTTGTTCCGGTCCTTGCGCAGATAACTCGCGATTAGAATTTCCTTCTCCAATAGCGTCAAAGGTTCCCTCGAACGTGGGTCGGCCAGAATCTCTTGGATTATATCCCTCACCTGCATCCCGTCCAAACCCAATCGCCGAATGACAGGGAGTTCTTCCAGCTTGTCCGGGTCGAACAGCCGTTCCAGCATCTGCTTCATTACGCTTCTATCAATAGCTAGGGGATACTCGTCCTCCCGTTGATGTACCGGTTGTCCTGCTGCTGTCTCCGTTTGCCGTATGATCCGCAGAATCCACTGATCGAAGCTCGTTTGCCTAAAATCCAGCTCCCATGTCGTCAATTCGATGCCCTCATATCCCGTCGCTTTCCCGTACGCTTTGAATCCCAGGATCGACAATAAGGAATTCAACTGCGGATCCCCCGCCGCCAAAATCCCACGCAGGCCGCCAGTCATGTGAACCAGCCATTGCTGCATCAGCAAAGCCCCCAGCTCTTCAGGACGATACAGGGACTGTTCGGAATTTACCGCGGATAACAGCACGAATATCGTATCGGCCGCCTCCGGAGGAAGCCGATGCAGCGAAGAAGCCTCTTCTCCCAGCATACCCCTGCACCCAGGCGCATATCGTTCCAACAATGGCATACTTAAGGCATGCAGCCATCCGCCTGCGCAAAACGCCAGCGGCGTCCCTTTTTCGTCCCGCACGATAAAGATTCCTTCTGGAAAATGAGCTGTAATCTCCTCTAGCAAAACTGGGTAATCGGCAGAGTCGACCAGTTCAGACTGCCAGTCGGAACCCCGAATAGACGCCTTCAAAAAACGCTGCAAATACGGCAAATCCTCCTGCCGGAACGGCTTCTGCTCGCCGGGTTTCAGACTTGACGAGAAATTGGCATAGGCATGGGACGAGGGCAGAAATTCGCGGTACAGCTCCAAGATGTGGGCGCTCAGGCGCATCTGCATCCGTTGATCGACCGAATGGAATCGTTCTGCCAGCAGAACGAACGCCTGATGGCGAACCGCTTCGAATTGTGCGGGATTTCTGCGCGCGAAGTCATCTCGCAACATTCGAGCGACGACCTGGTGCAGCGATATTCCATCCACCGTATCCCGTACAAACGAAAGTCCCCTCAACTGGTAATAGTCCGCCCCTTCCAAGGGTGCGTCCAATAACCGGTTCAGCAGGTTCTCGTCTGCTACAGGCAGAAGCGATAAAACCGTCAACGCACGGTATACGCCAGGAGAAGCCGCTTCCCGTAAAAATTCGGCGCTCAATACAGCCGGAACCTCTCGCCATACATCCCACTGCTCCCCAGACTCGGAAAGCAGCATATCCACGGTCAAGGCAAGCGACAACGGATGGCCCTCCGTCTTCTCGGCGATAGCTCTTTGCCATTCCGCAGACAATCCGCTGCCGTCTAAATAATCGTAGACCTCTTCTCGCGTAAACAGCCGCAAAGGGAACCTTCGTAATTGGGACTTCCATTCCGGATTCGTTTGCCACTTGAGCGGCAGTCCATTGCGCGAGGCACATACGATCAACACGCGGGCGGACTTCAACTCAGGAAGAAATCTGGAGAACAGCCACCCTTCCAGCTTTTCGATCTCCTCACCATTGTCTATGAACAACACGGTACGCTGCAGCTGAAGCTCGTTTACGATGTATGGCAGCAGCGCGGATTCCGGAGGAGCCCTGGTTCTGCCGTATTCGGTTGCAAGACTCATCTCTAGACTCGCCAGAAAAGCGCCCGACGTCGTTAAGCCTCCTTGCCCGTCCAGCCAAAGGGAACGTACCGAGGACTGCCTTGCCGTGCGGGCCATTTGAAGCAGCAGCGTTGTTTTGCCTATGCCCCCAATCCCTGATATTGAAAAAATGGATGTCTGTCCCCGGGAATCCGCCAGCCAATCCGTAAAACTCTTTATTTCTCGTTCCAAACCGATGATGCGATGTCTTGAAATCCTCTCCATCCGTTACATCCTCACTCCATCTGCTTCTCGCCCGTCGAATCCTATAACTAATAAATCTGCTATTTTTTTATACTATACTATGTTTCGAGTCTACGAATAGGCTCCATAACGGAATAAACGCAAAAAAACGCGCACATTCTTGGTTAGAATGTGCGCACCAGCTATTCAGCTGCAATCAGTTCATGAAATTCAAGTAGAGCAGCATTCGGTTTAAGAGAACGGTGCTTTGGGCGCGCGTGGCAAACGCCTGCGGTGCGAACGCAGCATTTCCGACGCCTTCGATCATGCCTGCGGCCAGCAGCTCGGCAGCCGCTCCCTTGGCCCACTCGGATACCTGGGCATGGTCCGCGAAGCGTTCCAATGCGGAGACATCCTGCGGCGGAAGCTCGCCGGCATATTGGACGGCTCTGCCCAGCATAACCGCCACCTGCTCTCTCGTGACCCCAGCGTCCGGTCGGAACGAACCGTCGGCGTAGCCTTCAATCAAGCCGGCAGCGGATGCGGCTCCAACCGCACCAGCATACCAAACTCCTTTCGGCCACACGTCCGAATAGGCAGATAGCTGCGGCTTCTCGGCGAGTCCGAGAGCACGCACCAGCATCGCGACAAACTCGGCGCGGGTCACCGTACGGTTTGGATCAAACGTGCTATCATCCGATCCGTTCACGATGAGCTTGCTCGCCATCCGCTCAATGTCGCTTTGCGCCCAATGTCCCTGGATATCCCCGAAGGTTCGGTTAGATCGAACCGCGGTGAACACGCCGTTATATGCGCCATAAAAAGTCGCTGTCTCCCCTTCAAAAACGGAAGGGACGAAGCGCAGCTTCCCTGCGTCATCCACCCACACGACGGTGGAACGGTCAGGTTCTGCAGCTGCGTTCATCGAGAATGCCCGCTCCATGTACGTTCCTTCCGCTTCGATTCTTTCATCGCCGTCGCTGTATAGCTCAAAGCTCGTCGGCGTAGCCAGCATGTCATACCCTTGACGAGTCAATACCTCATCCAGCTGACGGCTTGCGGAATCTGTCATTTTCGCAATGACGATCGTTACGATCGCTCGGTTCGGGAGGTCACTTAGCACTTTCAGCGGAACGCTGTAGCTTGCCTTGCTTACCCCAATCCGAATGACTGCATTCGGCTTCGCCGCAAGGAGATCTTGCAGCGCTTCAGCCGGAAGGTCTACCTTCACCACCGGATCCTCATTGTCGATGTCGATGACGATATCGTCCCCGCCAGCGGCCCACGACCGAATCAGCTCGGAGCCCGGCAACAGTCTCAGAACCGTGCGCCCGTCATGCTCCTGCTCTTTTTTGGCGGTTACCCGAACTTGTTGACCATTGATCGTTACGATCATCCTTGGATCCGGTGCAGGAATAGAAGCAGGAACAGGCGGAACCCAGCTATAGGTTGGAGGTTCCGGTTTAGGGATATAGACAGCTCTCAGATCGATGCGTCCTACGTCGACCGTCTCCCCCGCTAAGACATTTACGGTTGTCGCGTAATCGTTATACGTCGCTGCCGTCACTGTGAGTGCATGGCGGCCTGCCGCTACGTTATTCAGCGCAAATCTCCCCTCAGCGTCGGTCATATCCTTCGTTCCGCCCACCGATACCGCCGCACCGACCAGCGGTGTGTTTCCCGTACCGTAGACTGCGCCAATCACAGTCCCCGTGCTCGCTGGAGCCGATTGTACCGTCACAGCGGCGACAGCCGTGTACCCGCCATCGGCAGTTGTCACCGTGACCACCGTCGTACCTTCAGCGATTGGTGTCACCTCGCCGCTCTGATCCACCTGGGCGACGGCTGAATCGCTGGAAGTCCAGGATACCATCTGATTCGTCGCATTCACCGGCATAAGGACGGCCGTCAGCTTCTGCGAAGCACCTCCAACCGTAAGGGTCAATTCCGTTTGATCCAGCGTCACTCCCGTCACGCGGACCTGGTCTCGAATATGGGCCGCTTCCACCTCTACGCTGCTCCATGCCTGAATACGCTGCTGTGCATCCAGCTCAAACACCTGAAGATACTGACCCGGAATCGGATCCACAATGTCCGCTCCTAGCGAGTACAAGACCGCTTCGCCAGGCAACGCATCACCCACTAGGGGTCGCACACCGGCATCTGACCCGAGCAGATAAGCAAACGTATGTCCCGGGTTGCCCGGAACCGCCGTCACGCTCGTCGAGCCGTTCGCGCTGCCTGGACTAATAGCAAGCCCGCCGATGTCCGGTGCAGGTTGATCCACGTTCAGGGTCAACACAGCGCTGGCGATGTTCCGGCCTGCATCGGTCGCTGAAACCGTAACCGGGAACGTACCGCTCATCGTAGGACTGCCTTCGATCGTGCCATAAGCAGTCATCGATAGGCCATCGGGAAGTCCGGAGGCACTCCATGCCAGCCCTCCCCTTGAACCATCGAAAGCGTCAATCGCAATCGAATAGGGAACGTCCTTGACTGCCCGCTGAAGATCGGTTGTCAAGATGGATGGGCGCAAATAAGGATAACCCCCATTGACGCCAGCATCGACGGCCCACGTGTTCGCGAAATCCCAACCGCCATAATTGGAGGCTTCCTTCATGTCGTTGGTCGTAAGGCCTGTGAGTTGAATCGAGCCTGGCCCACCTCCCTCTCCTGCGCCAATGGTTTGTGTGGTAGCAACGTTATCGAAATACGAGGCATGAATCGAAGGATTCGTCGAGGTGAAAATGAATCCGACAAAGCCGCCCATCGCACCATGGCTGAATCTTCCGGATTGCGTAACTTCTGTCGACGCATAACTATTAGTGATCGCCCCATATACCAGGTGTCCCACCAATCCTCCCCCAAAGAAAAAGTGGTCGCCACCCGAATTGGTAACCGATCCTGTGGCATAAGAATCGCTAATGGAGCCTGCACCTTGGGAACCGACAAGCCCTCCGGCATATTGGTTGGAGGAATCGCCACTCTTAACGGAAGCGGATGAAGAAGAACGAATAATGTTCGAATTACCGTACGCCGCCCCCGCCAGCCCGCCTGCTACGCTCACGCCCCCGTAAACCGTATTTCCGCTCGTAACAGTTCCCTGCGAATACGAGTTGATAATGCTGCCGCCCGTTAGCTGGCTCACCAATCCGCCGGCATAGCTGCCGCCGTTCACTTGAACCGTGACGCCCAAGTTACGGATCGTACCCGACACGCGGCCGAAGAAACCGACATCCTGCAGCGTTCCACCTTCGATCGAAAGGCCCCTGATCTGGTGCCCCTTGCCGTCAAATATCCCGCTGAAGGCTGCTGCTTCATTACCGATCGGGACCCACTCGTACCCGGTCATATCGATGTCGCCGGTCAATCGGATATTCCGATCCAGGTAAGACGCTTGGTTCCGATTAATATAAGCCAGTTCTTCTGCGGTCCCAACCCACACCCAACCGTCCGCTTCGGACGGGACCGAGTCGTTACCGGCCCGAACCACAGACAGAGCGGAAGCCAAGGGAGCAAGCACCATCGAAAAAATGAGCGTTACTGCCAGCATGAAAGACATTTTTTTCATATACAGGTTTCTCCTTTGCATCAGTACAATCATCGATGAGTCATAGAAACACGACGTGATCTGATAAATTTCAACATCTTAATTAAGTGTAAACCAACTGTTGAACAAGAACTGTCTCATTTTTGTTTCAAGTTCAAGGAGGCATGTTATAACAGAAAAACCGAGCGAATACAGGGAGCGCCCCTGAGTTTTCGCTCGGCTAAGATGTTGCTTGAGGTTCCATTGCTTTTACGATGATTCCGCAACATCCATCAAACAAATTTGTAGGCGGAATCTTTAAAAGTTACACCGCTTTCACATAACGAAACCCCTGTGCAGCAAACGACCCCGTAGTTGGAAGTACGATTTTTTTATTATCTTCGCTGAAAGAGCCTCCTTCTGCATCAATGCGAGAGTAATGTCTCATGATTACATATCCATGGTTGCAGTTTGGGCAGACACCTATATTAATGACGTAGGTTTCTTGAAGATCACGGGCTTCATTGTTTTTGAAAATATCATATCGATTGACGATGTCTATAAAAGCGTTGAAATTATCGGATTGGATTTCTTGAACAAGAACATCGTGGAGCTCCGTGACTCTCTCAAAGGTGAGCTCTCCCAGCTTGTGTTCTGTCACATACGCTCGTTTGCATGCCGTACAATGCAGCGTGCCCTGCTGGGAGAACCAGCCTGGAAATGTGCTACCCAACAGGAATCCGACAAGGCTCAAACTCCAACTGAACCAGTTGGAACCTGAGGATGAATTCATTTCAATGACCTCGCCGCCACGATGTATGAAGCTTGTTTCGCCAGTCTTCAATTTAAAGGCAAGGTAATTTGGAAACGTAAGGACATTTTCCTGCGCATCGGTGTAGTTGCGGATAGGTTCCCCTTTAAACTGATGATTGATCGTATGGTCTTCAGTTACATACGTTGTTTGATATTCACCATATTGAATCAAGAAAAAGGTGATGAACGCCATGAGTAATGAAACCGCATAATATTGCCTGGACGGCTTATAGCCTCTGCTTACGATTCGCCAAGTATAAACCGACGTTGAAATCATACCCAAGGCAATCGCACCCAAAGGAAGAACAAATAAGATGGAATACGAATATAACTCGAAGTCCGTCAGACTCAATATGCCGATGGCAATGACTACCGACAATAACATTCCGATTAGACCGATTAGGTATGCCGGTGGAGCCTTCTTTGCGTGCTGCTCACTCTTGTTAATCCTAAAACTCATGGAATCACCTTCGATTTAAAGTGGATTCCCTATTTATTCGCTAACCTTCCTGTAACTCCTCTAAGAGCTGCTCCGCCTCCTCTGTTAATTCAGTAAAACAGCCATAAAAGGATTACCTTCCATGGCTGTTCTTACTCACATTTCGTTTCACTGACCCTCGACTAGCTCTTAATAAACACAATTTTTACGCCGACCACCTGCTCCTGCTCATTCACGGCCTTATACACGCCGTATGCACCATCGCCCATGCCGGTACGAGATACGACGCCTCCATCCAGAACGCCCGCTTCTTCTCCACTCCCGGTGATGTCGCAGCAGGCATAATACCATTCCGTATCCGTATCCGAGCTGTCCGAGGTCGAATCCGCGTCAGGAATCCGGTACTTTCGAATATCAAAAATCCCGGCCTGCCCGCTATCCACCCCAGCTACAAAAGGACACTTGATCCACTCCAGGAATGCCCCCTGTTCAGCTGCCGAGTGATGGTAAGCCGTTAGCTTGGCGTTGGCTTCGCCCCAATCC
Organism: Paenibacillus sp. 2KB_20; assembly: GCF_052115765.1. Lineage (NCBI taxonomy): Bacteria > Bacillati > Bacillota > Bacilli > Caryophanales > Paenibacillaceae > Paenibacillus > Paenibacillus sp. 2KB_20. The sequence continues at coordinate 414,803 of NZ_JBFRHH010000005.1, forward strand.
GGGATCTCCACCTTCTCCACTTCCCCTACCCACGTTCCATTCAATACGGCTTCCAACACACCCATAATAATAATGTTCGTATCCAATTCATAACAAGGATCGGCCACAACCAATTGTCCGGAATTCACTTCAAAATGGCCCAGTTGAATGTTCAATGAAGATACCTCCAATAACAACGTATGATGGTTCTATTTTAGCACGTATGATCGGAAGTGTTTAAATGGTGTCCAAGCCACCTCAATACAACGTTTTTTACAGTCAGACTTACACCCATTAGACAAAGATTTTAGCCTACCTATCGACCAATGCCCCTTATAGCATTGATTTCACATGGTCGAGCGAAATCTTGACACTCTCATAGCCATCGATCTTCATGCGGTCCTGCTCAACAACGACCCACTCGTAGCCCGAGGACTGGGCCTTCTCGATAATGCCTTTCAGATCAAGAATGCCCGTTCCCACCTCGGTCATCTCTTTGCCTTCTTTATTCACCATGTCCTTCACGTGAACCGTCTTGCAGCGTGAGCCGAAACGATCCATGACCTCCACAGGCTCACGGTCAGCGTGCGTTGTCCAAAACATGTCGATTTCAAAGCCCAGCTCCGCTTCCGTTGTTGCTTCTCGCAGCATTTCGAGTATGGGTTGATCACCGAACTCGTTCGTGAACTCATGATCATGATTATGATATAGAAGATCCATACCGGCTGCCTTGATCTTCGGGCCCATCTCTTTTACGATCGCGATCAGGCTATGTACGTCTTCCATCGATTCCATCTTATAGTAAGGGATCACGATATAGGAAGAGCCGATGACTTGATTGTAAGCAATAACCTCTTCCAAATGATCCAGCAGCTCCTCCATTCGCGTATGGCTGCCCATGGCTTCCAGTCCCGCCTTCTCCAGCATCGACTTCATCTCTTCTGCCGGAATATCAGCAAATCCCGCAAATTCAACGCCATCATAACCGTTCTCCCTTACCTTTCTAAGCTTCGCAGCGAAATCTTCCTGATCGTAATCGCGCAAAGTATACAGCTGTAACGCAACCTTCAGATTTGTCATGCCTAATCCGCCTCATTTCCGATGTTAAGTTATGGCAAAGAGCCTGCACCATCTTAGCACAAACCTGTTTACGGGGAATCAACAAATGCGGCTTTCCGGATAACAAGTCATTTTTTCAATCATTTAAGACATTATTTTTACAGATACGCGTTCACCTTGTTTGTTAAGATATTAAACAAGATTCTACTAGAGAAGGGTGTTGTCAAAATGAAACGAATACTGTCATGCGCACTGGTTATTATAACAGCGCTTTCAATCCTTGCCGCTTGCGGAGGCAAAGATTCCGGATCCGGCGCTAAGAACGATTCGGGACCTGTCACTGAAGGAGATTTGAAAGAAAAGGAGCTCGTGAAGCTCAACGTTGTCATGATGGGCAATAACAAGAAAGATACCGCAGAGGTCGTGGAGGCCGTTAACGAAATCACAAGAGATGAGCTGAATGTTGAAATGGACCTCACGTACATTTCGTACGGGAATTACGTACAACAGACGACAATGATGATGGCCTCCGGTAAGGGAGTGGACTTGCTTCCGATCTACATGACGCCACTGGCTACGGTTGCCAACAACGGTCAGATCATCCCGCTTAACGATTTGCTTGAGAAGTATGGTCAAGACCTCGTTAAAGAAATCGGTCCTGAGTACATCGAGAGCGGACGCATAGGCGATGACATTTACGGTATTACGACAGGTCGCGACCTTGCCAAGGCCTACGGCTTCCAAATGAGAAAAGACTTGGCGGATCAATACAACATCGATTACGCCAATATCAAAACACTCGATCAGTTGGAAGAAGCGCTGACAACGATCCGCGAGAATGAACCCAACGTAATCCCTGTCGTTCCATCGAACGGTGAGCTGGTTCGTAACTGGGGCTGGGATACGCTTGGCGACGATATGACCAACCTTGGCGTACTGATGGATTTTGGCAAGGAACTGAAGGTTGTCAACTTGTATGAAACCGAGTTTTACAAAGATTTTGTTACACGCACGCACAAATGGTATCAATCCGGCCTGATCATGAAAGATGCGATTAACAATACGGAAAGTGCCGGCACGCTGATGAAAGCAGGCAGCGCATTTGGCGGATTTGCCAACCTGAAGCCTGGATTTGCCGTACAGGAGACGAGAAATTGGAACACGGAAATCGTCGTATCCGAAATCATTCCTCCTTATACAACAACCTCTGACGTGCAAATGGCTACTTGGACGATCAGCAGCGGAAGTGAGCACCCCGAAGCGGCGATGAAATTGTTGAATTTGATGTACACCGATCCTGAAATTGTGAACCTGCTGATCTACGGTATTCAGGATAAGCACTATGTAACCGTTGGCGATGCTGCGAATGGACAATCTATGATCGACTTCCCTGAAGGCGTAAATGGCGGCAACAGCGGATATCCCCCGACTAGCGGCTGGATTTGGACAAATCAAACCATTGGTCATGTATGGAAAGGCAACCCGGCCGATTATTGGGAAGTTCAGAAGGAATTTAACAACACGGCCACCCGCTCTGCAGCATACGGCTTCACCTTTGATTCAAGCCGTGTACGAAACCAGATGACTGCGGCGTCCAATGTCGTTGCTAAATACCACGAGGCCTTGATGTGCGGGGTTCTTGACCCTGAAACGACATTGCCGATCTTCCAGAAGGAACTGAAGGATGCGGGCATTGACGACATTATTGCCGAGAAGCAATCCCAGCTTGATAAGTGGGCTGCTAACAATAAATAATCTTTTTTCGATTATTGGCTGAAAGGAGAATGGCCATCATGGCAGCATTAAAGGTAAAAAGAGCTGGAAAAACCGGTTATAAACGCTTTATTCCCAAGTACATCATGATGATTCCAGGCCTTATTTACCTGCTGATCAACAACTATGTACCAATGGCTGGCATCATCATCGCGTTTAAACATATTAACTGGAATAAAGGCATCATCGATAGCCCGTTTGCAGGCCTAAGCAACTTTGAATATCTCTTCAAGACGAAGGAGGCATGGATCATTACCCGAAACACCCTGGGATACAACCTTGCTTTTATTATTTTGGGGACTGTTTTAGCCGTTGCCATTGCCATAGTCTTAAATGAAATTCGTTCAAAGTTTTGGAAAAAGAGCTACCAAACGATGATCCTGCTGCCTTATCTGATTTCCATTGTTGTCGTAAGTTATCTTGTATTCGCCCTGTTTAGCTCCGAGTCCGGTTTTATCAATCACTCCATTCTGGAGCCTCTCGGACTGAAGAGCATTTCATGGTACACGGAGCCGAAATACTGGCCCTATATCTTGACGATTGTGCATCTATGGAAAACCGTCGGATATAGCTGCATCATCTACTACGCGACCGTAGTCGGCATTGATCGGGGCTATTATGAAGCGGCTGTAATTGATGGGGCGAACCGGTGGAAGCAGATCGTTCATATCACATTGCCTTCTCTGAAGCCAACGATGATTACGCTCGTGCTGCTTGCAATCGGAACGATATTCTATTCCGACTTCGGACTGTTCTACCAGGTACCGATGGATTCCGGTCCGCTTTACGATGTTACCAATACGATTGACACCTATGTTTATCGCGGCTTGATCAAATTGAACGATGTGGGCATGTCCTCTGCCGCAGGTGTGTACCAATCGCTGGTCGGATTCACGCTTGTCTACATCGCCAATCGACTCGTTATTAAATTCAGCAAAGAGAACGCGCTATTCTGACGCAAAGGAGATTCGAACATGGTTGATAATAGTAGAGCGTTTCAGATCATAGCGAATATTCTAATGTTCTTGTTCATGATATTCTGCTTGTTTCCGTTTGTACTGCTAGTCGTCTCTTCCTTTACCGATGAGGGCACGCTGATCCGGAACGGTTACTCGCTGTTTCCCGAGAAGTTCAGTTTGGAAAGCTATGCGTACATGTATGAAAGACTCGATACGATTGTACGTGCCTACGGCATCACAGTCTTCGTCACGGTTGTCGGTACGGTTACCAGCTTGATAATCACCGTATTGCTGGCTTACCCTCTCTCCAGAAGAGATTTGCCCCATCGCGGAAAATTCGCTTTCTTCGTCTTTTTCACGATGCTGTTCAACGGCGGGTTAGTACCTACCTATATTATGTGGACCCGCTATTTAAACATTGATAATACAATTTGGGCTTTGATCATTCCCGCCCTGCTGCTCAATGCCTTCTATGTCATCATGATGCGTACGTACTTTACGACGACCATACCTGACGAAGTCATTGAAGCCGGAAGAATCGACGGTGCCGGAGAATTCCGCATTCTCTTCCGCATCGTTCTCCCCATGTCGCTGCCGATGGTCGCGACGCTGTCGCTCCTCATTGGACTCAACTATTGGAACGACTGGAGAAACGGTCTGTATTACTTAACGGATCATAGCTTGTTCAGTGTACAAAATATGCTGAATACGATGCTGCAGGATGTTAGATTCCTTGCAAGCGGCGGAGCTGGCGGCAACGCTAGCGAAATTGCATCCAATATGCCTAGCGTAGGGATTAAGATGGCGATCGCCGTCGTCGGGGCTTTACCGATTATGATGGTGTACCCATTCTTCCAAAGGTATTTCGTAAAAGGGATTACGGTCGGAGCCGTTAAAGGTTAGACCTTGCTTTCTCACAAAAAAGGACAAGAAGCACAGCATGAATGTTCATCACCTTGCTGGCCTATTGTCCTTTTTTTGAAATCATGATTTTCATGGAAATAACTTGTTCAGCCTGATCCAGGTGTCTTACGTGATATAATATACAAACATATTAAATCCTAGGTGACCACATCATGAAAAGAAGGTACAGCGCTTCATTTAAAATGAATATATTTCGCGCAATATTGCTGATTACGTTCCCGCTAATCGGGATGCTGCTTGCGTTCAACTTCTATTCCTATTACGCGTTTAATGCGAAATTTGTCGAATCGAATCAGCAATCCTACGCATTGTATGCTCAAAATTTGCAAAACGATCTGGATGCCATCGATAATTTTTTATCCAACGTTGCCGTAAGCGATTACAATTACGCAACGCTGAACAGTCCTGTCAGTACGCTTCGGGCTCATGTTGCGTCCCATGAAATTATGACGCAGTTCAATACGGCTCTGAACTCGTATGACTTGGCTAATGCTTTTTTTATATATAGTGCTGTCAATGACACTTATCGCGACATTTTTGATACCGGGTACAGTTATGAAACGAAAGAAGCCATTCGGCTGCAGATGCGTGCATTGACGCAGCGAGCAGAGAACCATTATAACGCGGGCTGGCTCGATTTCGAAGTTGAAGGTAAAGCCTATCTTTTCAGACTGCTCGGAAAAAACGGCACGTATGCCGCTGCCATGGTGGATTTTGATCAGATCCATTCGATGGATCTTGTGCAAAAAGGAACCGAGGTGATTTACGCCAACAATCAAGGCGCTCCGCTGACGAATAAACCATTCGTCGCAGACCACGAGCTCCAATTAAACGAATATAACAACAACTTTATCATGATCAGCCAGCCCATTCAGAATACGAACCTTCAATTGATCTTTGCTGTACCGAAGCCGGATGTATTCAAGGGAGGGCTTGCTCTATTGTTCGCGCTGTCCTTGTTCACCATTATACTTGTGATCATCAGCTTATTCTTCTTCAACCGGTCGCTCCTCTCTCCTTGGCATCGCCTGATGACGAGCATTGGCAAAGGCTCAGCACAGGAGCTAAGAGAAGAATACCGCATCGAAGAGTTCAAGCAGGTAGGTGCAGCATTTAACCATTTGACAACCCAGGTCAATCACTTGAAGATTGTCGCCTATGAACATGAGATTGAACGGCAGAAGGCCGAGCTGCAGCATTTGCAGCTGCAAATTCGCCCCCATTTCTTTCTAAACTGCTTGAAAAGCCTGTACGGGATGGCCCAGCAGCAAAGCTACGAGCGCATTCAGCATATGATCCTGGCGATATCCAACCACCTACGCTACAATTTCAAGGATAATCTGCAGCTTGTCTCCCTTCAGCAGGAGCTAGATCATGTTCTGAACTATATTCGGATTCAGCAAATTGCTCATCATGTTCCGCCGCTGTGTGAATACAGCGTCGATAGCGCCTTGAAGGATTTTACGATACCGCCTCTATCCATTCAGGCCTTCGTGGAGAACAGCATCAAATATGCAACGAAGCCGAATGAACAGCTGCGGGTCGAGATTAAAGCGATTCTGCTGGAGAGTGACGATGGAGATTATGCGGATATCACCATTCAGGATAATGGCGACGGCTTTACGGATTCGATTCTGCAGGAGCTGAATCATGGGGACAGCAGCTTCCATAAGGATATCCATATCGGAATTAGCAATGTGCGTCATCGCTTGTCCATGCTGTACGGGGAGCGGGCTATGCTTGCCTTTTTCAACACAGAGAAAGGTGCGGTTGCCGAAATCATAATCCCGATCCATGCAAGAATACAAGACAAGGAGGAAGCTTATGAACGTTCTAGTGGTGGATGATCAATATGATGTTGTGCAAGGAGTTATAGCAGGAGTCAATTGGCAGGAGCTGCATATCGAACAGGTATATCCCGCGTATGGCCCGGACGACGTCAGAACACTATTAAATCATCATCATGTACATATTATGCTGTGTGACATCGAAATGCCGCTGGAGAATGGACTGGAGTTGTTCAAATGGGTAAAAGCTCAATTTCCTGCCATCGAGTGTATCTTCCTGTCTTCTTATTCCGAATTTGAATATGCGCAGGAAGCCATTCAGCTTGGCTGCTTCGATTATATTCTCCAGCCTGCAAGGTACGAAGATATTCAAGCATCCATTGAGCGTGCGATCCATAAGATTCATGCCAATACCCACATGCGGCAAATTTATGAGTATGGTGCCTATTGGCGGCAAAATGAAGAATTGCTGCTCGAGAACTGTGTCCGCAGCTTCATGCTGGATTTGCGAATGCATCCGCAGCAGCTGCTGCGAGATTTGAGCAATATCCATATTTCCGTCTCCACTCAGGCTCAATTCGGTTCCATCCTGATCCAGCTTACGAAATCGAATCCGCACAAAGACACCATAAAATATGAGCTGAGAAGCATCATATCGGAGCTCATAGAGCCTTATAACCTCGACCTGCTGTTCGTGCAGCTGGATCAGATGAATTATTTGACACTTCTTTTTACGGAGGGTGTATTCGATGCCCCCATCTCGGAATTGATGAAGCAATTTATCGACATGGCACAAAATGAGCTCGGCTGCTCAGCAGCCTGCTATATCTCCGATATCGGGGAACCGGAAAAGCTTAAACTGCACTACAAAGCACTCTGCCATATGCGGCAGCAAAATGTCGCTTTATACAGCAAAGTCTTTACGATGCAGCATCTGAACAAGATCAAGGATAGTTCCTACTCCTTTCCCAACATGCAGAACTGGTCCATGCTCATATCCCATAACAGCATTAAGACCGTCCGGGATCAGATCCATAGCTACCTCCATCAGCAAAAGCAGCTGGGGATTATGTCCGCTGAATTTCTGGCCAGGTTTCATCAGGACTATATCCAAATATTCTTGACAGCGGTTAACCAGCTGAAACTGGAAGTGAACGACATCTTTTTTGAGCAATATCCTTATGCCGACTATATCGAAGCATATACATCACTGGATAAAATGATCGACCTAGTCCATTTCACGCTTGATTATGTTCAAGCGCATGCCGGGGAGGCTCACCATACCCAATCCCCGATTGAACGGGCCATTGATTATATCAATCAGAACATCGAGAAGAATTTTAGCCGTGCGGAAGTAGCGGAAGCCATCTATCTGAATCCGGAATACTTATCCCGGTTGTTCAAGAAAGCGAAGGGCATATCCCTAAACGACTTTATTATCACGCGGAAAATGGAAATCTCGAAATCATTGTTAATGAGCACGCACATTCCGGTTCATCTCATTGCTTCCAAGGTGGGTTACTCCAACTTCTCTTATTTCTCCCAGGTGTTTAAAAAGCACTGCGGTCTCACCCCGCTCGAATATCGGCAGCAGCAGGGCTGAAGGGGGGATACTCCAGTGGATCGATTTAAGCGAATATTGAAAATAAAGCAGAGAGGCCAAGAATCTTAGGAGATTCTTGGCCCCTCTGCTTGTTCTCTTCTTCTCACTAATGCACAACATTCCATTAAGATCCAAATCTCTGCCGATGCCCGATTGTCCTGTATAGCTCCTAACAGTCAAGTTACTCCGGGATATTTCCCCCGGCCACCCGATCGCCGGAATTGCCCGATGGATCGGTTACTTCGTCATCTTCGCCGGCATGAATGATCAGCGAGCGTCCGAGCACTGAGTTCGGCTGGTTCTTTTCAAGAGTTCCATGCTGGATGATCATCTCCGCTTCCACGGTGCCGTCTGCGCCTACGACCAGATTCGGCATATCGCCAACATGGCTTCCTTGCGGATGCTTAAGGCCATGATGCTTGTCGGTCGGATTAAAATGCCCACCAGCAGATTTGAAATCCCTATCTTTGATCGTGTTCTCATGCACATGGAAACCATGCTTTCCTGGTGTGAGGCCGGATGCGGTAATCTTCACCTTCACCCCGTCATTGATCTGCTCCAAGGTAGCGGAACCAACAGACTCGCCTGCCGCATTGTACAGCTTGATTTTAGGAAGCTCCATGGATTCCTTTCTGGTAGCCTGGTCCCAGTACACTGGTTGGTTAACCGAATTCAAAACCGTGCGAGCGGGCACATCGTTGCTGCCGGTAGGAATCTCAGGATCCGAGACCGCCATCCCTTGTTTATCAAATGGGCTGTCAGCAGTGAAATTGTCCTTGCCGTTAACGGAGTAGCTTATTTTAGACGTCATATGTTTAATCGCATCGAAGGTTCCTTCGGGATTCGCAGCAACGTACAAAATTCCTGTAAACAGCAGGGCCCCTGCAAGAAATGCTCCGGCCTTATACTTTAACTTGTTGGTCTTCTTTTTCACTTCATCGCCTCCTCCTGAATGATGATATTCATTCATCTCCCAATCCCCTGATTTTATACGTCTAAGCCGTTATTTTATGGGATATGAGGCGTTCGAAAAAATATTATTGGATAACCCCATGCAGCTTCAGCTTGCCCATCAGCATGGTTCTGTACGTCTCTTGATCGTAATGGGAGTTGTTGATTCGTTCCTTAGTCAGTCCGAGACTATCCAAGATCCGGTGCTCCAGCTTGCGCCGGGCTTCCAGTACGTCCAGCGTCCCTTCAACGCCCTCCAGACCGTGATGTTTGCCGTATCCCTGCTGAGTGTAATAATGGACGAATCCTGTGGACCAGGCCTCCGGGCGTTCCCGGATGGCCTTGCGGAATGCGTATTCCAGACTGTCCTGTTCAATGTAGAACAATACAGGGTTCAGGCCAAGGATCGCCTTTTCCAGCCCCAGCACGTAGTCCATCACTTGGCCTTCCGGCGCATCATATTTCACCATGCCAACGGTCACCGGATTCTGGATGAAGCAGCACTCAAAAATCATAACGGCGGGCTCATCTAGCGCCTGCTCCGCAAATGCCTCCCACCGCTCGGTGATAAGTCTCCTGTTGAGGTCCAGCGGGAGCTCGTAAATATCCTGCTTGGACAACGATTGATATAGGTCATCTGGAAAAGAGGTACCGTATTCGTTCTTCAGCTTCTGGTAGGGCAAGAGCTTCCAGCTGCCTTTTTGGGCGGCTCGTTCGATCAATATTTCTTTAAAGGAGCCTGCGGCCTGCAGCAACTGCTCGAATTCTTCTTCAGTCAAGCACGCCGTTCCCTCAAAATCCGCCGGATGGTCAACATCCCCTTCCATCACAAGCCGGGCCTCGATGTTTCGTTCGGTTAAAATATCATAAATCATACGGGACGTCGTCGATTTGCCGAATCCCGGCAGACCTTCGACCATGATCAACTTTGTCTTCATTTCAATTCCCCTTCAATCTCAAAAATAATGGCAGATTCAGTTATTCTGTGGGAACCACCTCATATCCTCTTCTCTCTATATAGAAGTAGCCCCGATATCCCCAGACAACTCCGAATGATCTCAATCATGTTCCTGACCTGTCATCATGATGAATTCTTCAATAGTGACTCAAGCTCATATCTATTCGCCTTTAAACTATGGACATCTCTTTTTTAACGGACTATAATGACAAAAGCGCTCTAAAAAACGAACATTAAGGCGGTAAATATGAGTAAATATATGTTATTATTTCAAGGGACTTCTTTTTCAAGCAAATCTCCCAAAGAAATTCAAGTATTAAGAGACTATCTTTACTGTATCAATGCGGACGGTATAATTGAACGAATCGTGGCACCGGAAGATGCCGACTATCAATCCTTGCTGGATACGTATCAAGGGAGCGACAGCTTTCACCGACTAGAGGAAGGACAGTATTTCCTGCCTGGCTTTGTCGACTTGCACGTTCATGCGCCGCAATGGGCTCAATCCGGAACCGCATTGGACATTCCGCTCTATGATTGGCTGAACACCTATACCTTCCCGCTGGAATCGAAATTCTCCGATCTGGAGTTTGCGCAAAAGGTTTACGACGATGTGGTAAGCACCCTGCTGGCCAACGGAACAACGACAGCCCTTTATTTTGCCACGGTGCATAAAGAAGCCAGCTTGTTGTTAGCCCAAATCTGTGCGAGCAAAGGCCAGCGCGGACTTGTCGGAAAGGTCGTCATGGATGATCCCGAGCAGAATCCGGATTACTACCGCGATGTAGACACATCCACGGCACTGGCGGATACGGAGGAATTTATTATTGCTGTACAGGAACTCGCCAAGACCACAAAACAAGGCGTGTATCCCGTCGTCACTCCACGCTTCATTCCAAGCTGTACCGATGAGGGGCTGAAGGGGCTAGGCGAGCTGGCAGCTAAATACGATACGTATGTGCAGTCCCACTGCAGCGAAAGCGACTGGGCGCATGGTTATGTGAAAGATCGATTCCAGAAAAACGATGCGTTTGCCCTGCATGATTTTGGCCTGCTGCGCGATAAATCGGTCATGGCTCATTGTAATTTTCTCGATGATCAGGATGCCGAATTATTCGCTGACACCGGTACCGCGATCGCGCATTGCCCGATATCCAACGCGTATTTCGCCAACAGCGTCATCCCGGTCGCCCGCTTCCACGCCAAAAATGTCGAGATCGGTTTAGGCTCGGATCTATCCGGCGGCTTCTCACCCAGTCTCTTCGATAATATAAGACAGGCCGTAATGTCCTCGAGGATGCTGGAAGATGGCGTGAACACCTCCCTTCCTGCGGAAGCTCGCGGCGTGCCCGAGTCGCGGATTACGGTCCATGAGGCATTCTATCTGGCTACGGCTGGAGGCGGTGAAAGTCTGAGCCTGCCGATCGGTCGCATTCAAGAAAACTACGCATGGGATGTGCAGGTGATCGATACGAGACTTCCATCCGCCAAGCTGCCGATTTTTGATGAGAATGAAGACGCACAAGATATTTTTCAGAAAATCATGTATCTGGCACGGCCTGAGCATATCCGTGAGGTGTGGGTGCAAGGGGAAAAGGTTCATACGCGTTAAGAATAATAGAGGTTGTTCAAAAAGCAATTCATCCTAACATTCGAGGTGTCCAGCGGAGTGAAAACACAAGCAGACAAGCAAAATGACGAGCAAACGAAGTCACAGCATCTAACGGTTCCCCCCGACGGCAAAATATCTTTCGGGAAATCCGCCATTCTCGGTTTACAGCATGTCGTCGCGATGGACGTCTATGTCGTCCCTTTCCTGATTGCCATGTTAATCGGCTTGGCGCCTAATCAGTCCAGCGCATTAATTCAATCTACGTTTATAGCCGCCGGACTTGCCACGATCGTGCAAACGTATTTCTGTATGAAGCTGCCGATGGCGCAAGGTCCTTCCTATGTTCCACTCGGCGCGATTGTCGCCATTTATGCCGCCAGCGGCGGCGGGGAGATGGGTTGGAGTTCCGTGCTGGGTGCGAGCTTAATTGGCGCGATCCTCGTGATTATTTTGGGGTATACGGGAATTTTTAATAAAATCGTTACATCCTTCATTCCGCCTATTGTCGGGGGCACGATCATATTCATCGTCGGTCTGTCGTTATTGCCTGTTGCCATCCGAGACAATATTTACGGCGCTACAGACGCTACCATCAATCAGAACGTGCTGCTGGCCCTGATCTCAGCTGGTGCACTCATCCTGTTCGTGATCCTGGGTTCTTTGTTCCGCACAAGAGGCGCGATATTCCGAGTTACGTCCGTGATGATCGCATTAATTATCGGGTGTATCTCGGCCAACTTTATGGGTGTGCTGGATTTCAGTGCTGTCGCAAACGCCAAGTGGTTCAGCATGCCGCAGATTCCGTTTAAGGATTTTGGCTTTTCGTTCGACTTCTCGGCGATCATCACCATGATCATTATTTATCTCGTCCTGCTGGCGGAAACGACGGGTACATGGTTTGCCATCAGCAACGTTATTGATAAACCGTTAACGGATAAGAACATTAACCGTGGGGTGATTGGTGAAGGGATTAGCTGCCTGATTGCTTCAGGACTCGGCTCTACGCCGGTTACCGGCTATTCCACGAATGCAGGGATTATCTCCATCACGGGTGTGGCCAGTCGTCGAGTCTTTCTGGCGGTAGGCGGATGGTTTGTCCTCTTCGGCTGCTCCGGCAAATTGGCCGCGCTGATCTCCTCGATCCCAACCGCGGTCATCGGCGGCGTATTCGCCATCGTCTGCGGCATCATCTCGATTAACGGGATCCAGGTCATGAAGAACGAAAAAATCGGGGAAAAAGAAATGTACATCATCGCCATCCCGATGATTTTGACGTTGGCGTTAGTGCTCATCCCTAAAGATTTCTTGTACACGTTGCCTACGTTCGTGCAGTATTTGCTGGGCTCACCAATTCTAGCTGCTTCGCTTGCAGCGATCTTGTTGAATAAATTGCTGCCTAGTGCGAAGTAGGTTGTAGGGAGAGGACATTGGAGTTGTATATATGCTAAACGGGGCTGCCCTCAAAGAGACTACGTTTATCGTAGACTTTGGGGGTGGCTTTTTTGTATGGGTGTTAGTCCCCCAGCGCCTCCAAAACCCCATAGAAACGCGAATGTATTTTAACTAACTTGAGAGAGCGACATAATAGGCGCTCTTCTTCCATTATGGTATAATTAACCATAACAACAGAATGGCTAGTATGGGCGGTCGGCTAGTCTCCCGGAAGGGAGGTGATGCCTGTGGAGGTTAAGGATGTTTTGACATTAATGATCCAATTCGGTTCGCTGCTTGTCGCGCTGGTCGGGTTGGTCGTAACGATTGTCTTAGCATTGAACCAAAACAAAAAGAAATAGGCCGCCCTAGGCAAGGGTGACGACCTATTTCTGAACCTTGTACAGCCTACCGCCCTTAAAAGCGGCTGTTGTCAGGAGTGAGGATGTTAGCAGCATCCTCGCTCCACTTTATTATATACATATTGTACCATAAAATTACCCAGCATTGTAAATGCAGAAAAGTACAAGATATCCAAAAATACACTATAATTTCACATCCGGAAATATGTAAAAGGTATACTCCGTCCACTTCCTACTTGCTTCCTCAATCCATCACTGTTCTGACAGATTCGTTCGAAATGCAGGCAAGTTGCTTGCTTTCCCCATCTCCCTCAGCAACTTCTCCAAACTAGTTTGCTCAAAAGACGCATGATATGCGGCCAGCGGGTCATCCGTCTCCTCTTCCGATCCGGAGAGTTCAAACACAATTAGAACTTCGTCCTTCACATAGATCTTCCAGGCATTCAGCTCTGACCCCTCGTCTATCTCATGCTCCCGCTCCAGACCTATGCATCTGCAATAGTCGGACAAGCTCCACAAACTCTCATCGAAAATGGCCCAATACGGAAGCCGATCCTCGACGCCTAACTGAACAAGAGCCTTGCCAGCGAGAAAACGTTGAAGCGATCGATTTTCCAGCTGCCAGTCGGGGGAGTTCCACGCGCAGAGGTAGACCGGTGGATCTTCCTGCTCCAAATCCTGAATTCGGATCCCGCAATATATCACGGACTCCTCTACTTGATAGAAGACCAGAAACGCTTTGTCTGTCGTAAAAAAAGTATCATCGGGAATGAACACATCCTGCAGAGGGAGCGGTTCATATTGGTTATTGGACCCTTGAGTGATGTATGGGGATCGTCCCAAAATCTTATAATATTCCCGCAGCACTGTCGGCAATGGGAAACCCAAGCTCTGTTCCTTTGCTTGAATGTCCGCCTCAGAAATGCCGTGGGCCTCCTTGTGATGCTCTCCCAATATACGGAGAAGTCCTTCGATTGTCGCTTCCATTAATTTGAGTCGACCTCCTCGGATGCGCCTTGATATCATTTACTTCTCTAAATATACTGCAGATTCGAGGATGTGCCTAGGAATAGGACATCATTGCAGGCCCATTATAAATGGTACTGAGGCCGCTTTAGTTAGCTCAAGCTCTTTCCCGCTTTTATAGCGTGGAAGCATTTGAAATTCAGGTTGACGAAACCAAAATCGAGAAGTATAATCAAATCCATATTAAACTTATAGGAATTATTAAACATTAAAAGATACCGACCATTCAAATGGAGGTCACAGCCTCAGCAGGATATTCTGCTGGAGTTGTGGCCTTTTATTTTTACCATCCTATTATTGAAAGCTAGGTGAGTTGAAGGTGATTCGAAAGTTCATTTCCAATCCCATGATCGGAAAATGCATGCCTTGGGTTCTCCCCATCTTACTAATCGCTCTGTGGTCCATATTATCCAATCAAGATGTTATATCTAGGAAGATCCTCCCCCTGCCTCAGGACGTTTTATTTTCTTTCAGAGATTTGCTGTTATCAGGAGAATTAATCGAGCATATTTCAATTAGTTTTCAAAGAGCGTTCATTGGTTTCTTAATCGGCGGGGGGATCGGTCTTGTGCTGGGTTTCATCAACGGCTTATCTTCCATCGCTGAAAAATTGTTAGATACGACGATTCAAATGGTACGCAATGTTCCTCATCTGGCGATGATTCCATTAGTCGTTCTATGGTTTGGCATTGGTGAGGAATCGAAAATATTTTTAGTCGCGATCGGCGTGTTATTCCCGGTCTACATCAATACCATGCACGGCATTCGCTCCGTAGACAACGGATTGATCGAAATGGGGAACGTATACGGGCTGCGCTCAGCTTCGCTCTTTTGGAAAGTCGTTCTGCCTGGCGCACTTCCTTCCATTTTAGTCGGACTCCGCTACGCTTTAGGCATCATGTGGTTGACTTTAATCGTATCCGAAACGATTGCTACGAATTCGGGAATCGGCTTTCTTGCCATGAACGCAAGAGAATACATGCAAACCGACATTATTCTTCTTACCATTTTGCTTTATGCCTTATTTGGAAAGCTGGCCGATTCCATCGCTAAGCTCTTAGAGAAGCGGTTTTTACAATGGAACCCGAATTATCAAAAGTAAGCTCTGAAAGGATGTGTCGACCCTGAATTCCTCAACCCATGGTGTACATCTTCACATGACAAAATTACAGAAAAGCTTTGGCGACCAACCTGTACTTCGAGGCATTGAGCTAGACGTGAAGCCAGGCGAGTTCATTGCCATCATCGGGCGAAGCGGCTGCGGGAAAAGCACGCTATTGCGCGTGATCGCCGGGTTGGAACCATCCACGTCGGGAGAAATATGGATCAATGACCAACCGGTTCAGCATGTACATCCCGAAACTCGGATGATGTTTCAAGATGCAAGGCTTTTGCCTTGGAATAAGGTCATCGATAATGTTGCGATCGGACTTCGAAAAGAAGACCGTCATAAAGCCGAAGCCGCTTTAGAGCAGGTTGGGCTGGGTGCGCGGGCCAATGAATGGCCATCCGTGCTGTCCGGCGGTCAGAAACAACGAGTCGCCTTAGCAAGAGCGTTAGCCAGCCATCCAAAATTATTGTTGCTCGATGAACCTTTAGGAGCGCTGGATGCATTGACCCGTATTGAAATGCAGCAATTAATCGAATCGCTGTGGCAGCAGCAGCCATTTACGACCGTCTTGATTACGCACGATGTCGAAGAGGCTGTCCTCTTGGCCGATCGCGTGGTGCTCATTGAAGAAGGCAGCATCGCTATGGATCGAATTGTCCCTTTCTCACGTCCGCGTCAACGGGGAAATGCCGAGGTGGCAGCATTCATCGATAAAATCCTTAAGCGGGTCATGGGCATAACCGAAGTGGAAAGCCGAAATGAAGCAGAAGACCTCCCCTATCCCTTAAAGAAAGGGTCATAGGTTGTAGCATAAGCCCGCTTGTAAGGCTTAATGGATAACCATTTCTTGAAGGAGGTGGATCAAAAGCGAGCGATGACCGGACGTGAAACCGAAAAAAGAAAGGAGCCCTGAAGCATGCCTAACATCGATAACACGCAAGAAATCGTTAAGGAAATCAGGATTACACGCTGCCCGGTTCCGACAGCAGCCAGTTTGGCCCTTGACCTAGGGCTGCTTCATCAGGAGCTTGAAAAGTCCGGATGTACGGCGGCGGAACTGACAAGAGACGCCAATCACGCTTTGCCTCATGCGCATTTTAATCACACCTTGCCTTTCCTGGTGCGGGAAGGAGGAAATATTCCGGCTTTATGGGCGCGCTCTACCGGGAGTGATACACGGCTTATCGGACTTAGCTGGGTCGATGAATATCAAGCCATCCTTACCCTTCCTGACTCGGATATTCAGGAGCCTGGCAATTTGCGTGGAAAACGAATCGGGATTCCTCGTCATCGTTATTTAGAGATTGATTTCCGAGCTGCCCAAGCGCTTCGCGGTTTTCATAATGCGCTCTCGCTTGCGAATCTTACGCTGGATGACGTAAGCATCGTTCATCTTGAGGCGTTTCCTGAAGGAAGAAGGGATTCATGGAATACCGAAATCGAGGCGCTGCAGCGACGTGAGATCGATGCCGTTTTTGTCAAAGGAGCTACCGGGCTTGAGGCCGCCCGTACGGTCGCCGTGAAGGAAGTGATCGAGCTTGGGTTCCATCCGGATCCGCTGGTGCGAGTCAACAATGGCGTGCCCCGAACCGTGACCGTCGACACGGCATTGACGGAGCAGGAACATGTCGTTGAACAGATTCTCACTTCTCTGCTTCGCGCCGCGGATTGGTCCAAAGATCATCCCAATGATTTCATTCGGGTCGTTACAAAAGAAACCGGCGCTTCATCCGAATATGTGGCAGCTGCCTACCGTAATATTTCGCTTCGACCGACACTACGCGAAGACTATTTAACGGCGCTTGATGCCCAAAGCAGGTTCCTGTTCGAGCATGGTTTCATCCCGAATCCCGTGAACGTTTGGGACTGGAGTCTTCCAGAACCATTAGCCGCGGCTGAACAAAACATAACCAAAGGAGTGTCCCTCACATGACTCAAACGAAAGCAGACGTAACCATCGGCGTTCATCCCAATAATCATTCGTTATTCGTATTGCGCCGCTTAGGCTTTTTAGAAGAGATTCTTAAAGACCATAATGCATCCGTTGCTTGGGTCGATTACACCGATGGAGCGAAGACGCCTCTACGTATCGCTTCCGGAGAAATCGACTTTGGAGGTACAGGGTCTACCCCGCCCTTAACCGCGCAGGCTTCAGATATCGATATTGTGTACGTTGCGGTATCTAACCCTCGTACAGCTAGCGGAGCCTTAGTCGTTCGCAAAGAGTCGCCGGTGCAATCCGTTGCGGATTTGAAAGGTTTGCGCATTGCGCTTTCCGAAGGGTCCTGGCATACGAGTTTTCTGGCAACCGCGCTCGATAAAGAAGGCCTTCTATATGATGATGTCGCTCGTGCGGATATAGGCAATGAGGGGGCCAATGCATTGCTGGCGGGCGAAGTGGAGGCATGGGTCGGCAACGACCCGCAGCTTACGGAGCTGCATAACAAAGGACTCGTTCGTACGCTGGTGCCGCTTGAATCCCATATCACTCACCGTTCTATATGGTTTGCCGACCGGGATTTTGCGACCAATCGACCACAGCTGCTCAAGGCCGTTGTCGAAGCTCTGCAGCAGGCCGATGGTTGGATTCAAAAAAATACGCATGAAGCGGCAGAGCTTTTTGCCCGGGATTTGCCCCATTGGCCTTCCGTGGATTCATGGGAAGCAGCGCTTCGGCGCAGACCTTGGGGGCTGCAGCCGATTACCGAAGAATTCATAACTGAACAGCAGCAGGTTGCCGATCTGTTAGCACGACAACACATTTTGCCTAAGGAAATTGTCGTTTCAGATGCCGTTTTGCCTGTACCCGTAGAAATTGGAGGAGAATAACGTGGCTGCACATAAAGACAACGTTGAAGTGTATTGGTATTTAACAGCGCCGGATGGCCGCAGCCCTTGGTCAACGGAGGGCGCTCGCAAAATCGATTTACCTTACCTAAGGCAGATTGCCTCGGCAGTAGACCAATTAGGGTTTACCGGCGCATTGCTGGCAACGGGCCCGCATGATACGTGGGTGCTTGGCTCCTCCCTTATTTCCAGTACGAACAATATGCGTTTTCTCATCGCTTTGCATCCGCCGTTGATCTCGCCCGTGCTCGCCGCGAAAATGGCACAAACCTTCGATGATTTTTCCGGAGGACGCGTATTATTAAACATCGTGAACGGAAACACGGCGCAAATGCGCGCCTATGGTTCAACGCTTGGGCATGATGAACGTTATGCCTACACGGATGAATGGATTCAGGTGTGGAAACAAGCGGTGGCCGGGGAAAACCTGGATTTCCATGGCAAGTATATTACCGCCGAAGGCAAAGCCTTACAACTCTCTTCCACGCAGAAACCAACGCCGCCCCTGTGGTTTGGCGGATCGTCGCAAGCGGCTCATCTCACGGCAGCCAAGCATATCGATACGTACCTGAGCTGGGGCGAAACGCCTCCGCAAGTCGCAGAGAAGATTCAAGATCTTCAAGCTTTAGCTGCTGAGCAAGGCCGTACCATGCGGTATGGCATCCGGTTATATCTGATCGTTCGCGATACGGACGAGGAAGCTTGGCAAGAAGCGGATCGGCTGCTCAAGACGATGGATCCGCAAACCGTGGAAAATATGCAGAAGGTCCTTCGTAATAGCGATTCGGTGGGGCAGCAGCGCATGCTTGGCAATCACAACGGCCAAATTCCTAAAGACGCTCGGGAGCTTGAAATTTATCCGGATTTATGGGCCGGGATGAGTCTGGTAAGACCAGGTCCGGGCACAACGATCGTAGGCAGTCCGGCAACCGTTTTGGCGCGCTTAAGAGAGTATCAAGATGCGGGCATTTCAACCTTTATTTTCTCCGGTGTTCCGCTGCTTGAAGAAGCTTACCGTGTGGGAGAATACATCCTGCCCTATCTACGCATCGACCATCAGGCCGTGACCGCACCGAAGCAAGAAGAACAGGAGAAAGTCTTCACTTGGGCTCACAACATCCACTAAATGATCAGGCAAAAAGGGAAGTGTCCTATGCGAAAAATAAGCTTTCATTTACTATTCATATTTCTATTAGTAACGTTAGCGGCTTGTGGTAAAGCCGGTCAAGCGAAACAAGCCAACCCTGAGGATGATGAGGCCGTACCCGTTCGTCTAGGCATACTGCGTAGTGCTCAGCCATTAAGTTTATCCGATGAAGGCGGGCCCCTGTATAAAAGGCTTGAAGCAGCCGGAGCGAAAGTTGAAAAGACCGGCGGTTTTGCGGCCATGTCTCCGGCGATCGAAGCGTTAAACGCAGATTCCATCGATATCACGATTGGCTCGATCACTGCTGCAATTAGTGCTCTTGTAGGTGGATCATCCGAATTCACCATTTTTACGAAGCAGCCTGGCGATCAAGATAATCAAGGCATTGTCGCCAAGCCGGAATCCGGCATTAAGAGTCCTTCCGACCTTCGAGGTAAGAAGATCGCCGTCAACCGCGGCGGTACCGGCGAATACCTACTATATAAAGCGCTGGAGAAAGGTGGGCTCAATGCAAGCGAAGTCGAGATTGTCTATCTTCCGCCAACGGAAGCAGGGCCTGCCTTTGAGAGCGGGCAAGTCGATGCTTGGGCGACATGGGGTTCATTTACAGCCGTTGCGCTCGTCGACTTCGGTGCAGAGCTGGTCATATCCGCAGGCGACATTGAATCTGACAATGATACGGTGTATATTGTTCGAAATGGCTTCCTGAAGGAACATCCTAAACTCTTGTATGAAGTTTTCGAAGGCTTGAATGAAGAGTCCGCACTTCTGTCTGAAGACGTCGATAACACCGTCCAATTAATTCAAGATATCCAAGGTGTCTCTGAACCCGTTGCTCGTCAACAATTAGAAGGCTCTTTATTCCCGCTAGACCCTATTGATGACACCGTCCGCCAACGTTGGCAAGAAGTGGCCGATTATATGTTTGAAAAAGGGATTATTCCGAATGAAGTTGATGTTATATCTAATACGGTGGATGTGAGGACGTTGAAGTGAAGCCGTTGAGGAAGATCTAAGAGGAGCGAAGTACAAGTAAAAATCGTTAGGGTGGAACCATTCGAGGACACGAAGTCTATTGAGGACTTTGTGTCCTTTTTTTCAGCTACTAACGTAAATAGTTACTTAGAGATCCGGGAAAGAGGACTGAGAAATCTATATACGCCCACCGATTCGAAAATTCACTTAAGTAGACTTGTGGTTAAATATTTTGTCTTATACTGATCTAAAACGTTATTGATCATTAATGATTGATGGGTTCATACAGTACTGGGTAGCCCCCTCCAAAAAAAGAAACCTTGAAAGACCTAAAACCAATCAAGGTATAGAGCGCAAAATTACGAATGTATTTTTGAAAGAAAATCTTGAAGCATATTTTTCACTGGTAAGCTCGATGTTTGCGATAAAATGCTATTAACACGTTGTATTATTATGGGATTATCTAATATCATTTTCTTACTATCTTGATTTGTAAAACTTCTTAGTGTGTCAATGCATATCTCGAACAATTCAACATCATTAGTGCTCAGCAATGCTATTAAAATGTTAAGTTCATACATATTGCACTCATTATCTAAACAATATGCCAATTTTCTTTGCCATTCTACTGGTTTACTTAGTACTTGATTAGATAATTCATCCCAATCACTTGGACTAAATTCTGCAAGGATCTCGTTTGCAATGACACAGCCATCATCGTACCACGAATCTACTGTTGTATCCGCAGATAATAGGTTATCTAGTTCTTTGTACATATACATTGCCTCCATTTAATGTTGAATTAAAAACCTGCTGGGCGAGATGCATTTACTGTTCCTGTTGGATAACCACTGGTCACATTTTCACCAGCTTTAATTACATCAATTTCAACACCATTAACAATAGCTCTATGCCAAGTTGCCCCATCTAATTTTAGAAAGATTTCCATCTAGGAATTGTGTGGTAAACCTTACTTTTCTCGTACCATCAGGGCGAGATCTCTTCAACTGCATAATTTGGATTACGGTTAGTGATTT
Source organism: Paenibacillus sp. 2KB_20 (assembly GCF_052115765.1). Classification (NCBI taxonomy): domain Bacteria; kingdom Bacillati; phylum Bacillota; class Bacilli; order Caryophanales; family Paenibacillaceae; genus Paenibacillus; species Paenibacillus sp. 2KB_20. Next base: position 436,344 of record NZ_JBFRHH010000005.1, read on the forward strand.
CAGGAGAATGCCCACCAATTAAGTCATTCTTATTTGGTTTTTTGCGTTGTCCCTCCAATATCTTATCTTTCATTTCTGGACTAATAACAGTACTGTTTGTTGGTATAACTTTACCAACCTCACCTGGCCCCTCAGCTTTCTTCGGCGTTCCTCCTCCATCTCCACTCGAATCATGCTTCAAGCCATCATTACCTTTTCTAACTTCATATTTAACAGATGGACTCAATATATCTTTCGGTCTCATAAGAGGTACTGTTGCACCTGTAGCAATTCCTGCTGCTCCAATGATACTGGCAACATGTTCTGTAGACCATGCATTTGTAGGAAAAATAGCTTCTCTAATAGTTCCATGTACTCCAAAGGTCATACCATTGGCGAAGTCATTCGGGGAATCAAAAAGCTTATCAGCTCTTTCCACATAACCTTGGTAAGCACCTTTGGGTATGCCAGCTGTCCAGTAATCCAAAAAGCTCCACCGAAGAATACCGTTTATCATATCTCTCGTTAGAAGCAGCCATTATTAATGCGTTTTAATTCATCACTAATTGATCTCATATATTCAATCGTCTGGGTCATTTCGCTGCGGGCTCTATGAAAATCTTCAAAAAAACGCTGCCGCGTCGTTCCCTCCCACATCAGCATGGTATCCATTTGATGGTCCAGTGAACTTATTCTCCATTCCATTTGCATGGACTCTATACGGAACTTCTCAGCGACTTGAATCAGCAACTCGGGCGGAACCTGGATTTTGGGCATTTATATCACTCCATTATTTGCTAAACAGATTATACTTTCAAATGCAAATAACTGAAATTGAGAAAGTTAAAAAATCGCCTACGTGCTAACGATTAATGCACTTGCAAGGGCGCTTCATGTACATGCATCGCCATTCTTATGTATTAATGATTTATCCGATCCGTTTCTTCTTTCTCTAGGCATCAACTTATTCTTGAGCGCGATCCCGTTAATTAATTGAATGTTCAATCGTTTCAGCGTCTCTGCTGGTGTCCCCGTTCGATCGCACCTTTCAAATGGGGAGCCAATAAACGCCCCCCTGATTGCATAACGAAGGAAGTCATTATATAGATTCCGGAAGCATTCTGCATCCCGGTGATTAAATCGTCTGCTAAGTTTTCCGTAATCAGTTTGACATTAAGCGTTGTCGTCGACATCGATTAGATACACCCGTTCTTGGAATCCGCCTCGAGCTTCCGCCTTCTTCTCTCTCAAGGCTTCAAGCTCTCCCCATGTTGCTCCATGTACCACCGCCAATGCCCGGATAACCTCAAGCATATCTGCAAGTTCTTCCAATGACTCCTTTGAACTTTCAGCGGCAAAGTACTCTTCCGACTCTTCTTTCAGCTTTATGATCAATTCTTTCTTATACTCTTCCTCATCCAAGATCCGTGTGCGAAATTCTTTGCCTGTAGATTCAATGACTTGGGGAATCATATCCCGAACTAGCTTGTTGTAAACCGGCATAGATTCTCATCCTTTACATGGTTAATTATGTATTTACATTGTATCATATCAAAGAAGCATTCCTGACGTTATACGAAGTAATAGCTAGAAGAGAGTTCTTTTTTACAATCACCGCAACTGTCAGATAGATACTTAATTAATGCGAAATTTCCCATTCTAATGGGTCCTACATTTTACATCTACGGTCTTTTTTCAACTATAATTAGTGGTCTGCTACAAACTACTAAACTCCTGAGTACTTGGATATTAGAATTAACTAACCCTCTACGGCATATCCGCAAAAAGCAACAACGGTCCGAATAACGGAAAGGCCAAAACCATCAAAAACTCTAAATCATGGACAACCCAACGGTAAAATCCGTATACCTGTTCTGATCCAAACCGGAACTTCGATGATCCCTCTACAGTATGGCAGTCAACGTTAACGACGTGTCCACCAAGATTACACCTTACATAAACTACTCCACCAGTTCCTTCTATCACCTTCGTTGCACAGCCATCAAAAAAACGCACCTCCCTGTGGAGATGCATTTTTCACTGGATTTCATATGCTGCAAACCGATGTGCTATCAACTTACTAGATTACTCAGGAATATTCCCGCCAGCCACACGGTCGCCGGAATTACCCGCTGGATCGGTTACGCCATCATCTTCGCCGGCATGAATGATCAGCGAGCGCCCCAACACCGAGTTCGGCTGGTCCTTTTCAAGCGTTCCATGCTGAATGATCAGCTCCGCTTCCACGTTTCCGTCTGCGCCTACGACCAGGTTCGGCATGTCGCCGACATGGCTTCCTTGCGGATGCTCAAGGCCATGATGCTTGTCGGTCGGATTAAAATGTCCACCAGCAGATTTAAAATCCCCATCTTGGATCGCATTCTCATGCACATGGAATCCATGCTTGCCTGGTGTGAGGCCAGATGCGGTAATCTTCACCTTCACCCCGTCATTGATCTGCTCCAAGGTAGCGGAACCAACAGTCTCACCCGCCGCATTGTACAGCTTGACTACAGGAAGCCCCAAAGAGATCGTCCTGGAAGCCTGCTCCCAATACACGGGCTGGCCAACCAGATCAGAAACCATGCGAACAGGCACATAGGTCGTGCCGTTATGAATAATGGAATCCGGAGCCGCCGTCCCTTGGTTCATGAATTGACCGGCAGGTGTAGATTGGTCCTTGCCGTTGACGTAGTAGGTTATTTTAGACGTCGTGTGTTTAATCAGATCTACGGCTTCTTCGGGATTCGCAGCAGCCAGCGAAACTCCTGAAAACAGCATGACACCAGCAAGAAATGCTCCGGCCATATGTTTCAACGTGTAGGTCTTCTTTGTCACTTCATCGCCTCCTGATGATGGTATCTGTTCATCCCCAAATACCCTGATTTTATACGTTTCAACCGCCATTTTATGGGATTGGGGCTTTCGGCGTTAATCATTGATTCCAAAGACATGTACAAGTGATAAACGAATAAACTACATTGAGGTAACTACGACCGCTTCAGTTTAGGCCATCCATCCATTTCCTACCGGCCATGTGTACAGCCAACAGTTCATCCGTCTCCGCTTCGGATACGTCGAGTTCAAACACGATCAACACATCGTCCTTCACATAGAGTTTCCACGCATTCAGCTCTGATCCATTACGCCTTTGTGCTCAAATAGACAGGTATATCCTGAATCAGATACGTTCCTGCCTCTTGGCTCCCATTGAATGCTTGAATCACAATTCGAATCGACTTCGCACGTTCTTCTTGTGTAAGCGTGATTTCGTGTGTTTCTAACTCATCCTCACGATGGCTCCATGCAACCTGCCCGGATTCACCCACTTTACGCCAATCGGTTACACCATCAGGAGATACTTCAATATCCCACTGTGTCGGACCTTGCTTCAATCCAGCTCGTGTCGTTAACGATACCGTATCAAATGCTTGCGGTTCCATCCAATCCAAATAAATATAGTGAGGTAACGACTCTTCCGGTTTGCTGATTAAAGCGGTATTCGGATCTCCATCATTGATATAACAAATATGCGATTGTGCATTGTACAAATCTCCCCATGTAATATCGTTACCCACCCCGCTAATGGCAAACCGGGCGAGATTGCCTTCTTTGCCTTCCATCGGAATGAGCTCCATAGGCATCCCTTCACGCTTATACACCCTTAAATAATCAACGAGGAATTCCTTCGGATACGGAATGGATCGATCCAGGTCGCCAATCCATCCCCCATCGCCATCATTAATCTGGAGCAAGGTAACCATCGGATAATCCGGTGACTGATCAACTTCCCAATATAGCTCATGATCCAGATAGAATTTCATACCGGATTCATCCCACTCAAAGCCGTATACGTGAAAATCTTCAGATAAGTCTACATCCGTACGATACGGAATATGGGCGTACTTCAACTTCGTATCACGTAATGAATGAAGTGTTGTATTCAGTAAACGTGTGTCTTTGCCTAACATTTCAAAAATATCGACTTCAGCATTGTGCTCCTTCTCATTTTCGAACCCGATCATCCACCAAGCTGAATTAAGCCCGCTCCCTTTCGCCACCTTCGCACGTACCTCGAAATAACCATATTTCGTCACAAGGTTCATGAAGGCACGATCATGATGGTTTAGTCCGAGATTATCACCGTATCGGTGTAGTCCATCTCGCATCCCCGTAACAATAGCGGATACACGCTTATGCTCATCAGGCAGTTGTAACACGATACAGCTATCACGTAATTGATAGGTCGCCTTTGCTTCCTCTAACGTCTTCCAATGGGATAACCCGTAGGGTGAGAACTTCGTCTGGTCGAGCGTTTCCCCATTAAACTCTTCATGAAATACGAGGGTCCAGCCTTCCTTATGCAACATATCTGTCATGATTTACTCGCTCCTATTCCGTGCATCCATTTTGTCTGAAACTCTCTTACTTTTTATTCATAGCATCTTTAATCTTGATCGCTGATTCCTCTTCAAGCACCCGAATAAACTCTGGGATGTTCATGTCCGAGGTCGCAAACTTCTGCATAGCCCCATTCAAATCAACGTATTTATCCCACACGCTTGCTCTAGCAGGAGGGAGCGCAAACTGATTTTGGAACATCGCCATTACATTTTTGCCTTGATGATCTGGATTATCGGCACCAAATTGCTTGCGAATTTCCACATCCGATGTGGCCGGTATCGTGCCTTTTCTTGTAGCCTTCGTTTGATTCTCTATGGAAATAATCGCTTGAAGGACTTGCAGCGCTGCTTCTTTATTCTCGCTATACGGGTTAATTACGGTAGGGGCCGTATGAACCGCTGGAGCAGTCTCTGGGATATCAGGCCAGGATGGTATCGGCAGAATGTCCATGTCTTTCTTAAATTCTGCTCTTTCCTCCGGGGTCTCCCCTCCGAACCAAGTCAGGAAACCATGCCAGTTGATTTCCATCGCAGCTGTTTTTTGCATAAACTTATCTTTTTCCTCCGGATTGTAGATGCCGGGAATACTATATATTTTTTTCATGAGTTCCATATACTTTGTAAACTTCGGATCCTTGGACAATAACACCTCCCCCGTATCAGGATCCGTCAATGTTGTGGATAACTGTAACAGTGCAGCATCCACCGTATCCGAGCCGAACTCCAACCCTACGTATTGATTTCCATCGCGGGTACCTGTCGTTTTCTTAGCGAGGTCAATGATTTCATCCCAAGTCATGTTGTCTGTCGGATAGGGAACACCGAATAGGTCGAATACTTCTTTATTATAGAAAAGACCATAAATCCCTCCGTTACCCGTCAATCCGATCAGCCGTCCTTCAGGGTCTTGGGAGCGAATCAGAGCAATAAACGACGGGTCCACTGTGCTCAAATCGATCCCATACTCTTTTACCATCTCATCCAGCGACTGTACCATATCAAGATCGAGCAGCACATCCACCCCAAGGTTGGGCGTTAGTAGGTCCACAACCGTCCCTGCGCTGTTAATCTCCTGGATCCCTTCAGCCGTTCCATTCCAATCGACATATTCAAATGTAATATGGGGAACAAGCTCCTTCATATCCTGAACAAAATTGTTCTGGAAATTTTCTTCGCCCCATTGGGTTGCTACCTTTAACGTAACGGGTTCATTCGAGAATTGTTTCACTTCTACAGGCTTGGGCTTCTCTTCTTGCTCTTCTGTATTCGCATTCGTTCCCTCTGTTGACTCTGTTGTATCCGGCTTATCACTTGCTGCTTCACCGCCTCCTCCTGATGAACATGCCCCCAGAACGAGAAGGAACAAGAGACACATCATTAACAGCAGGCTTAGACTTTTCCGACTACTTTTTTTCATATATAACTCCTCCTACATCAAATTCATAATACCGATGTGAAAAGAATGGATTAAATGAATCCAAAAGCCATTCGATCCGGTCTTCTTACATTTTAATAGGCTAATTCTGAATCAAACCTGAACTGTTCACTTGCCCTCGGAAGCGTTTTCAACTCGTTCTTTTATTCATAGTTTACTCGGCAAATCCTTGGAAGTATTTAGCCCAAAGTAACACTTTTATAACAAAAATCCCCCCTGCTATTCTTCAAGGGGGGAGACGATATCGAGTGACGATATGAGTGTTGCATTAAACTGACTTAGGCTGATTCCCATTCGTTTTTTAAACATTCGACTAAATGAATGCAGTTCCGTATATCCGACCTGGTTCGCGATCTCGCTTATTGTAAGATCGGTTTCAATTGCGAGCTGTTTCGCCTTCTCTATACGTATCGTAGCCAGGTAATCAGACGGTGTCATACCGTAACAGTTGCGAAATTGCCGTATAATATAGTTCCTGCTCAGTCCCGTCATCTCGCTTAATGTATCCAAACGGATTGGCGTACTATAATTTTCTTTAATGTAATTACAGATTTTCACCATTTTCGGATTGATTTTCGTGGTTAGCTTTGCTGTTCCATCCACAGGCTTATTTTCCATCACATCATATAATATTTGTAGCAACAGTCCTTGCGCAAGCATATTGCTTGACAACGAATGCTGCTGGATGGCCTGGATTAAGAGGATGAGTTTGCCTAGTAACGATCCATCTGGATCGCTCCCCCTAATGTAGTCATTTCCAAACCTGAATTCTATAGGTGACTTTGACATTCCAAAATGAAATGAAATGGTTATTCCCACATATGGATCATGTTTAGAGGGTTGCAATGAACGGACAGCACCGGGTCGAATGATGTAGATATCCCCTTTTCCAAGCGGACACTTAACGCCATTCATAATATTATCTGCCTTCCCATCAACTCCATATAGAAGCTGATATTGACTAATTTGTTGAGGTATCATAAACCAACCCGTTGGTGGTTTGTACATATGGGCAAGCGTAATATAAGGTGGGTAATAGAATTGATCCTGCAATAACGGGATCGTTTCCTCTGGATCCAGGACTGGAAGCTTATCATACATCAAGAATTCACCTTCTCCACTTTTTGGCTGCTTAATCCCTTTCCTTTACAATACAATAATACCCATAGAGATAGTGTGAAGATTTAATCAGCAAAATAGTCCAACAAGTGCGTAAAGCTATATAGCGCCAAGAACCTGAGACGATGACCTCAGGTCCTTAACAAAATTCGTATGCAGGCGTCCGGACTCTTATTGCCCTTGTTCTTTCTTTTGTTTCTCTTCCTTGATCTTAATCGTCATTTCTTCTTCCAGCTTCCGCAAAAATTCGGCGATATTCATATCTGAGTTTGCGAAGTCTTTCAATTTCTCCGTAATCATACCTTCAGCTAATCGCTGATATTCCGATTTTCTACCTTCAATTATTCTCGCGTTTTCCGGGAAATACGCTTTTACATTTTTACCTTCGTAAATATCTTTTTCGCTGCCGAATTTCGCGATAACTTCAGGACTCTTCAATACCGTCGGATATCCTGCAGCGGAGAACTTCATCTGCATATCTTCTGCAACGACTTCTTTCATCCACTGGAAAGCTGCATCTTTTTGCTCACTGTACTTATTCAATACATACATATGAGCTTGCGTAGGTGACGCTAACTGTTCTTCCCCTCCCCAGATGGGCATGAGAACCGAATCAACATTCGGTCGAATGGTTTCAGGAATTCCCCATTCCAAGTATGTCGGCCAAGACACTAACATCGCAGCCGTTCCACCGGCAAAGAAGCTTGCTTGTTTATCCGGATCACGTTCATACATACCTGGTATGCTATAGAACTTTTTCATCAATTCGAAATATCTTGTGACTGCCGGCTCCTTCGTAAGTAATACTTCATCGGTTTCAGGATCGACTACATTCGTAATAATTTCTTTAAGAGGTGCGAGCGCTTCGCTTGTTAGACTGTTCGTAAATCCCATCTCCAGACCACGGTAGTTTACACCATTTCGTTCTCCGGTCAACTTCTTAGCTAATTCAAAGGTTTCATCCCATGTCATGTGGTCTGTCGGGTAAGGAACGCCGAACATATCGAAAATCTCTTTATTGTAAAATAACGTAATGGTATCAGCAAACGTGGGTACACCAACCATTGAACCCTTATCATCGTAGGAGCGGAGCAAGGATATTACAGATGGATTGATACTAGTTTCATCCATTTCGTATATCTTCATGAAGTCATCAATGGGCTCAACCATATCCAGTTCTTTTAAACCATCAATTCCTTTGGAACTGTAAATAATATCCGGGACGACACCACTAGCGTTCAATTCTTGCAATGCTTCCGAAGTAGAATCACCTTGAATCCAATGAACGGTTATATTCTTACCTTCTGCTTTGAGTTTATCTTCAATGGGCTGCATGAGAGGAGCAATCTGATCTATGCCCCATTCATGTTGAATGGTGATCGTTGTCTCCTCGCTGAAATCCGTCACAGCTTTACTCGTCCAATCCACTTCTTCTTCCTGTGCAGCTTCTTCGTTAGTCCCAGCAGGCTTCGCTTCGGATGCAACATCCGGTGCTTCATCTACCGAGTCATTGCCGGTACAACCCGAAAGTAATGTGGTTAGCATGAATACAAAAGTAATGATTAGAAAAATCGATTTTCTCTTCATTCATAATCCTCCTTTATTATCCTAAATTATGGATCTAGGTCTACTCGACCAAACCTGTACGTTCAACACTCTCAACAAAGTAACGCTGGGCAAAGAGGTAAAGAATAAGCGGAGGCAATATAACCAGGAAGCTTGCACCCATTTTAATCGGTTCAGCTAAATATTCCGGCAGTCCTCCATTCGTAATAAATGTCGTCAACTGACTATCGATAAATGACATTTTCAGTGCTAACGGCATATCGCCGCTTGAACCTAGGAACATCCTAGGGTAGTACGTGTCATTCCAAGTCCAGACGAACGAGAACAACAAGACGACGAGAATGGCTGGTCTTGCCAATGGAAACATAACGCGTACATAAAATCTCAAAGCACTAGCACCATCGATACGGGCCGCTTCTTCCAATGCTTTAGGCTGCGTGGAGAAGAATTGACGGAAAATGATGACAAAGAGTGCGCCCTTGACACCGAACCCAAAAATAGAAGGCAAAATTAAGGTTAATAAATGGCCGTTCAATCCAAGCTTTGTATACACCATAATCGTCGGCAAAATAACAACTTGAGGCGGAATAATGAATGCCAAGAAGACGAGGAATAGAATCGTCTTCTTGAATGGGACATCGAGCCTTGCCAAGGCATAGCCCGCTAGCCCGCACGAGATACAATGCAGCACAGCAGTCGAAATCGCAATCAGTACACTGATGGAGAGAGACTTCGGATAATCCAGCAGCTTCCATGCTTCGATCACATGTCCTAAGTAAACGGAAGACGGAATCCACGTCACGGTTGGATCAATCAAGTCCTTGGCACTCATGACCATCTTCACCAGCATTTTTAAAATTGGGTTCATATACACATAGGAGGTTACGATGAATATGCCGTACAAGACTAATTTAAATATGAGCCCTTGATTCATCTCTCGACCTAGAATCGTATACTTCACTTGCCGTAATCGACGTTTCGTTGTGAACTTCTGTTTCAGTTTCACACGCCTCGCTAATTCAACCTTCATGTTCTGCCTCCCTTCCTCACTAACGATTTACTCCTGCATTTTTCCGGTTAATTCTACTGTAGAGGAGAACGACAATTCCCAAGAATACAAGAATAATAGCGAAGTAAATCCATGCGAGTGCACTATTAAATCCGTAGTTCCCCGTATTGATCAAACTAATGACAGGATTGGATGGGAACGTAAACATATCTACAACGGTATAAATTAAGTTCAGCAGGATGAACGGTGACATTGCTGGAAGTGTGATCTTCCAAAATACCTCCCATGGTGTAGCACCATCAATTCGAGCTGATTCATACGCAGACGTTGAAATGGTCTGAAGGCCTGCAATAAAGAGCAGAATTTGCACCCCGGAATACCATAAGACAAGGACAAACTGATTCAATACGGTCTTTACAGGTTTCGCCCATGAACTGTCCCCAAGGAACATATCCATGTAACCGCCAATATTAAATCGTTCAAGGAAACCTAGATTGCCTTCCCCTTGATTAATAAATGACATCAGCACAGCACCCGTAGAGAAGATAACCGGTAAGAAGAAGATGGCGCGGAATAAGAATCGACCGGGCAGCTTTTGGTTCAGCATAATAGAGATCATCAAGGCAAATATGACGATAACCGGGATCATGATGACGACTTCCTGGAAGTATGGAATTAACTTATCGTATAGATCCGAGCTGTTAAACAAGATCTCACGGTAATATTTGACGCCAACAAAGTCGTACACAATTTTCTTCGGCAATATTTTTACCGTGTGAAAGCTCATAAAGAGTGAGAAGACTAGCGGAAATCCTAAAAAAGCGATAAAGCCGATCAACCACGGTGCAATAAATAACGACCCTTCCAGCTTTCGGGATCTCTTGGCAGAGAGTATTCGCTTTGGGGCCATACTACGCACCTCCTTTGCTTACAATGTAGTCTTTGGCTTTCACAACAGCATCCCCGACGCTAACCTCTTTATCGTTATAATTCACGATGACTTGTTTTCCGTTACTGTATGTTGTTTCAAACACGCCGCTTACGATTTCACGATGGCCTGTAATGAACTCGTTCTGTACATCACCAAGTGCCTCTTCGTATTTTTGATACTGTGACACGATCTCTGCAAGCCAGTCCTTGTAGTTTGTACTGTAGAATTCATGGAGAGAAAGTGATTTAAGCAATTCCTGTGATGAAGCGTTCGTTACGACAAACGACGGTACTGCACCGTATTCGATTCCCTTCAAGAAATTGTCCGCATAGTCATCACTCAAGTTCGCATACTCGAATGAGTATGTAGTCAGACCATGAAGAGCTATTTGGGCGAATGGTACAACACGATCGATAAACATGTCATAAGAGAAGTTAGAGGCCATGTTGTCCATATGGCTAATATATGGGAAGGTGTACGCGTTACCTCCTGCCCCTCTTACGCTGCCGAATGTTTCTTTTGTCATCTGAAACAATTGGCTCTGAATTTCCTTTGAATGTTCTCTTGTCGCTCTATAGTTCTCATTAAAGTCCGTATTCAACAACGATCCGATTCCTTGACCGTATAAATAGCCATTGATTCCTAATGATTTCGCTTCTTGGAGATCTCCTTCTATAACCCCTTTCATAAATTGAGGACTGACAAATGTCTTCCGTCTGCTATCCCAATTCATCGATTCTATGACGGAAGAAGCTAGGTCACGAAGACCGTCTCGATTTTTTCGAAATCCGTCTTCACCGCCTCTGTTATACGTATAGGAAGAGGCATCAAGATAAACCGCATAGCCCTTCGAATGAGCAAAATCGGTGAATTTCTTCATTCCCTGATTACCGCCCAGTTGATCTGGAACGGGGAAGTCACCGCCAAACTTACTGTATCCATCGTTTTGCCAGCCAAGATAAGTGATGTCCATATGATCGACACCAAGTGCAGACAACTCTTGCACGATGCCTTCCGCCTCTTTCGTCGTAGTTAACGGTAGATATGAATCCCACAAAAATCCGTCTTCGGTATCGCCGCCAAGTAAATGCAGCTGCAGCCGCAGCTTCGCTTGCTCACCTTCTAGCGGTTTCATCGCCGACTCCTTCATCAACAATTCCCGATAGCGTTCAGCTAATGTAACATAGCTAATTTCTTCGTTTTTCTCCTCGATCATATAATAACGGGTCGCACGATCTGACTTCGTTATCTCCTTGCTATACGTCAAGTAACCGTTCAACTTCTTCGTATCTGTCGGTTGGAAGAACTTGAACCGGTATTGATACTCCGGTGCAACCCAGTTGAATTGACTGAACGATCCCGAAGGCGCCGCAACCACGTTCGCGTACTCTTCACCTTCCGTGATGACTCCAAGAAGTCCTTGTTTATTCGATTTAATGCCAAATACCGGCATAGTAATCGGATTACGATCAGACATGGTATTGCGGTTACTGTATGCCCAATCGTCACCATAAACACGTTCCGTATAGAGGTTTTGTGTACCCGCTCGACGTTCTCTGAAATCAATTAAAGCGCCCGGCCCGTCTGGAATGTATAGAAATCCATCTTCGTCATCCGAAGTTTGTGCACCCAAGAAAGGGAATAAGCGAATGGACGCTAGGCGAGCCATAGGATCTTTTTGGGGCTTCGGTTTCTTGACTTCTTTGCCATCCTTATCAACCGTTGCTGCCGCTGGTTCTTCCTTCGGCATGACTTTCTCATCTACCAGACCTTCAGCTAATACTTTGGTTTCAACGAAATCTTCGCCAAGCTTGACTTCTACAGGAATGATGAAGCCAAGATCCGGCATGTCATACATAACTTTAAATCCCTGATCTGTTACTTCGAACTGGCTTATTCCCCCTTTTTGTGCATAGAAGTTAGTCTCTTTCAGCAAGTCTTTACGCAGATTAAACTCTACATAACGGAACATAAAGGGTGAAGCAAGATGAAGCTTCCATGCATCTGTATTGAGCTTATCCTGCCAATCCTTCGGATTAGGAAAGGAGCGCCATACTTCTCCTGTGGTTTTACTTGTTACAGTAAAATGACCGGAGGATTTATCAGCTTTGAGCAATAATTTCTCATTCTCCGATATCGTTTGGAACTGGGTTTCATCCGGCAATTTCCCATTTGATTTTGCAGGGGTTACTGCCTTTGTCGTACTCGTCTGAGGTGCTCTCCGTGTCTCCGTTTTAGTCTTTGTTTCAGTCTGTACCGTAGTTTGAACCTCGGTCTGCTTCTTATCGGTTGAAGCGGATGTAGCAAAGATGAAACCGCCGAGCGTCGACGCGAATAATACGCAAATCGCAGCTACCATGAATCGTTTTTTGGACCGTAATAAGCGCATCACATCGACACCTCCTGATAGATCGTGTAAACAAAGTTACCAAATTCGGATGTAAGTCCGATTAAGATGAACACAAGTACCCACATAATGGTCATTGTGATGACCGTAAGTGTTATATTCAATACCGTTTCGCCAACACCGTAGTTTTGCAACGCTTGAATGTTCCAGAAGAATAATAACCCACTCCACAAAAGCATACCTACCTCAATCGAGCTGTAAATGGATGCTTCACTTTGTGTAAAGATGTTCGAAATAAGGGCAAGCGGGATCCCGAGTAACACAACCGGGAATAAGGAATAACAGCTTCCCACGAACACATCTTTAAACCTTGCTTCACCTTGCTTGATCGAACCTACCAGATAGTTACATACCACCCATGATAACCATACGGCCAAGAAGACTGTGAGCATGTAAGTTGAACCCTTTGCATAGACCGGCACTGGATTATATGTAAAACTCGTATAGAACGATTTCACCAGAAGCATGACTACCGTTAATATGAGAATAACGAAAGCACTGATGTAGCCACCCTTATTCAAATATCTCAAATCACCAAATCCATCTATCGGATGTTTCAAGATATAGAATACATGCTTTAATTGCTGGAACCAGGTTTGACTGTTTAACTTATTCGATTTCGGCATCATTCGGAAATTGAATTTTTTCTTTAGCCTGATAAAAACCCATAATAAGAGGCTGGCTATAATAACAGAGTTCGCCAAGGTCGAGAAGTTTTTCTGGAACCATTGCAGGCGAATCTGCCAGAATGAGTCTGAGTATCCCTCACCATCTCCTGCAAGCTTGAACAAGTCTCTAGCGCGCTCGTACTCACCGCGAGAAAATGCGGCCTGAGCGATTCCTTTATAAGCTGGAGAGAAGTGAGCATTCAACTTCAGTACTTTGTTCCAATACTGCTCCCCTTCTGCATACTTGCCTTCCTCCATCAACTTGTAAGCTTCGTGAACCGTTGCTCCAAACTCGGTCGGTTCATACTCTTGAATGAGGCCCAGCGCTTCATCCAAAATATAAAGGTGTTTGTTGGAGTTGGTTTCTACTGCAACAGGTGCCGCTGTTAAACCAACCAGCGAATTACCTAAGGCAGAACGGCCTGACCAATAAAATAACATCGTACCGTTTGCATCATACTGGGAGACAATGTTCCGTGATTTATCAATAATCGTTACATTACCATTCTGATCTAAGGAAACATCGGTAAGCTGCTTCTCAATCAATTCATCAGATTCTACGGTAGCTAAGGAAAACAACCGTTCATTGAACGACATCTCTTTCCATATATTTTCACCGCGAATGTTTAATTTCTTGACTTGCTCTGTTTTGGAACCGGAAACCGTATAGATGAAGCCTTGATCATCGATATCTATATTCCGGATCGTTACAGGCAGAAGTCGAACCTGCCGACTCAATTGCTCTTTCGAATAAAACTGTCTCCGAATGATATCCATCAGCGTTACTTCCGTTTTATTTGTTCCGAAGAACTGGTCGAATTTCCCCTCGGGAGTAAATTGGATGATCCCGTGATAACTTCCTTTCGATACAACATATATAAAACCGCGTTTATCGATAACCATATTCGTCGGTTCATATACGAAGGATTCATTAATTAGTGGTGATGTAGGACGACCAATTTCAGTCAATAATTTCGCATGCTTATCCAGGTGAACAACTCGCTTATTACCTGTATCCGCAATGTAAACATCGCCATTATCGGCAACAAACACACCCTGTGGTTGATTGAGCGGACTTTCTGGTAACGTGATTAATCGAATGAGCTCACCACTTTCATTCAGATGAACAATCCGATTATTATCGGTATCCGCAATATAAATATCATCATTGTCTGCAATGAATAGATCTTGAGGACGCTGCAGCGATGTATACTCTACTTCACCCTTCTCATTGACGACTGGAATCTCCTGAGCTAATACGCCGACTGGAGAATATGCAGATTGAGTCATTATCGTACGTTCATAACTGTCTTCCGTGAAGGTACGATAAGGAACATCAGCGCTTGCGATCATCGGGAATCCAGTCAGTGCAATCAAGCAGACTAGCCAAAGCACATATTTCGGTTTGCTTGGATTGTTGCGCATTGTACACCTCCCCCATACCACTGCTTATTTGATCCCCGAATGCGCCATGGTCGTGATTACTCTTCTCTGGAAGATCAAAAAGATGAGCAATGACGGTAAAAACATGATTAATGCTCCTGCTGCCGCAGCTCCCTGTCTAGCTACCGAGTTGCTTAGCCCAGATGTTAATGTGCTCATGTAAAACGGCAGTGTCTTCATGGAATCTTCCTGCATGAATAAAGTTGAAGTCTCTACATTCCCCCATGCCGATTGGAAAGCAAGGATTGAAATCGTTGCGATGGCAGGTGTAACGATTGGCATAACGATGCGCAGGAAAATTGTGAATTCTTTCGCGCCATCGATCTTCGCTGCTTCCAGCAACTCGTTCGGCACTTGGTCCATAAACTGCTTCAATAGGAATACGCCCACCGGCATGGCAACAAGTGGCAGTACGTGACCTAAATAAGTGTTCATAATCCCTAGGCTTTGAATGACGATAAAGCGTGGAATCGCGATGGCTTCTGTTGCGAATAGCAACGACAGCATAATTAAACCAAGTACAATTTTCGAACCTGGGAACGGATGCTTCGATAAAGGATAGGCACACATCGCTCCTGTGATAACCATGGCAACGCTAGACAAAAAGGTAACTACAATACTGTTAAATACATACCTGGATACCGGCACAATGGTGCTTGCCGTCATGGCAAACAGTTCGGAGAAACTCCCCGTTGTCGGCTCCCTAACAATAAATGTGGGCGGGAACATGAACAGCTCATGCAATGGTTTAAATGCATGGTTGAACAAATAAATGAGCGGAAGGAGCATGAAAATGGCAAGCGGCAAGATACAGATGGCAATCCATATTTGTGCTCGATCGATCAATCTCAGAGCTAATACAAAGTCGCTCCATTTTATTTTTAATTTCCGCTGCATGGCAGTCATCCGTGCCTCTTGCATTATTCATCCTCCTTCGGTGCGAATAAATAACCGAAAAATTTACTTAACACATAACACATCAGAAGAACGACGATAGAAATCGCACTCGCGTAACCGAGTTCGAAACGAATAAATCCATAGTCATTAATATGATCAATTAATAATTGACCCGCATAATTCGGGGTCGGGTTCGTACCCGACAATTGAACCCCAATACCTCCGGATTTAATCGTATGAACAATTGCCATAATAGCTGCGAACATCATCTGCGGCTTCATCATTGGAATGGTGATGTACCACACTTCTTGAAGACGGCTCGATATACCATCAATTCGTCCTGCCTCGTACAATTGTCTATCCACATTGAGAATACCGGCCAAGATGGCCAAGAAACCAATACCCATAGAAGACCAAATCGAGACAATGATCATAATATTGAGCAGGAAGTCTTTATCGAGTAAGAATAAAACCGGCTGATCAATGATTCCCCATTTGAGCAAAAAGCTGTTAATATAACCCGATCGGTCCCCGGTAAACATAACCGTCCAAACAACTGCCATCGCAACACCTGCAGATAACGAAGGAGCATACATGGCAAGTGCATACCAAGTGCGCATCGTTGTTGGCAGCTGAGCAATTAACCAGGCTAACAGAAAGGCTAAGATGTAACCGACGGGCCCTACGAATACGGCAAACTTAAACGAGTTAGGCAATACATACTGCAAGAAAATAATGTCCTGCGAGAATAAATTCTGGTAGTTAAGCCAGCCCCGCCATGATGGAAAATCAAAGGCATTAAAATAAGTGAAGCTTAACAGAATGCCTGAAACAACAGGAATCAGGATAAATATGATGAACATCGCCATAAACGGCAAAATAAACAAGTAAGATAAGCGGTACTTCCACATGTCTTTCAACAAATAATGGATCCGTTCCGAAATGCTGGGCTTCGTCTTACCGAGCTTGGCCTTAGCTCCGTTCACCTTTTCAGAAAGAGCTGCTGCATTATCTGTCATTCAGAATTGCTCCTTTCCAAGGTTCCGTAATTCGGATCAGATCGAGCTTCTTCAACACTTGCCCGTTTTCATCGATATAATTGAACTCTTGCTGTTTACGCTTCATCTCTCGGTTTATTTCTTTAACCGCCTTCTCTAATGCAATCCTTGGATTTACTTGATCAATGGCTGCATTGTTCCAAGCAAAACCAAGTTCTCGAGCCGTCATATATCCTCCCGGTACATTGGGCCATTCTTGCATCCACTGCCATTGATCCAAAATAACGCTGAGATCATCCTGTTTCCAAGGCATATTCGCAAACGCATCAACATTAGCTGAATTCCAGCGGAAGGTTTCACCGCGATATTGCTCCAGATTAAGTCCAAACTCGGTTTGAATATCTTCGGACATATACCATTTCACAAAATCCCAAGCGAGATCGCGTTTCTCTTTCGGCGTATCATTGAAAAGAATGTTCGCTGTCGGTGCTCCCCCGGCAGCCCATCTTGCAATCGTACCGTCTGCCTGCTTTGTTCCAGGAATGGGAGCGATTGCCCATTCATTCATAATTTCCGGTGCTGCGACCAGTAGCTGCATGTATGTATTGAAATCTGAAATACCGATCGGCATGGTTCCATCTCTAAACTGTTGATAGAAACTGTTCACTTGTCGTTCCATTCCGTACACATTGAACATTTCCGTCCATTCTTTGAACGCTTCAAAAGCCTTAGGTTCGTTCAATGCACTCGTCAGTCCGTCTTTTGAATACAACTCCACGTTATTTTGGAAGAACAGATACGAGAAGTTATCCGGCGGGATGTAGAAGTTGCTTTCGTTCTGCAATAACGTCGGCAGAATCTTGTATACATCATCCCAAGTATCCGGAACAGATAGGCCAAGCTGATTCATAATATCCTTGCGATAAAACATGATGTTAAAGTTATTGGTCTCCGGTATACCATAAACACCACTGTCATAACGGTAAGGCTGCATAATACCTGGATGGAATTGATCTAACAATTCCTCCGAATCCGGGAATTTTGTAAAGTCATAAATGGCATTGCGCAATGCATAATCAAAGATCGATGCACTCGGTACCCCAATCGCTATATCAGGTAATATCCCGGCTGCTTTGCCAAGAACTACCAAATCTGCCGACTGGACCAAATTGATATTCACTTTAATGCCATGCTCTGGTGTAAATCGTTCATTGGCAAGCTGCTGCAGCTCATCGACGTAATCACGCCCTTTGAACATCCAAATATTCAATTCATCTTCTGCATTCCGATCAAGCTGGTTCTTGCTTGAGAAGGAATAGAACAACGTAACGATCGAGTTCCATAATTTCTCGAAGAAGTTTGCCTCTATTCTAGGCAGTTTTGTATCGGGGGCAGCTACATAAATTCGATCAATTTGCAGCGGAGTATTCATCAAATCCACACGCTGGGCCTCAATTTTCTCTTGCATCGTTCCGATGGTTAACTGACTATAAGGAATTTCATTCGGATCTTTCAATAAATCTTCTAAATCTCGCACACTGGATTTAAAGGATTGTGACACATTGTCCCTTACCTTGTTGATTGCGAGCATTTCATCTGTAAGTTTGTTGAAGCTATCCCTTAATACTTCAAGTCTCTTGGTCATACCCGGGATATCTTTCTCGATGTTCCATACGCGATACGCATCTGTGCTATTCCCTGTGGCAATACGAAGTTCTCTGGAAACGTCGCGAAGTTCCTTCGACATCTGATCGATGTCGGCTATGACGGGGATATAAGGCTCGACAGTCGCTTCCATCTTGAGCGAATGCTTTCCTTTTGTGAAATAGAAATCAAATAATTCCCCATCCGTATTAGCAAGCGATACCTTTTTCCAGTCACTGTCATATGGGAACGGAACGTTTTTCATTTCGTTAAAAGGAATTTCACCGTCAATATAAATATTTCGGAATACCGTAGCATTTTTACGCAAATTTTGTTTCACACGGAATGTCAGATGGTATACGCCATCTTCCGGAACTTCAAAGTCCCAAGTCACCGCTTGACCGCCTTTGTTCCAGCCCGTACCACCCAGCGTATTAAATCGAACGAGATCGAGTGACTTAGGCTCAGATAACGGACTCCGAT
The DNA here is from genome assembly GCF_052115765.1 of Paenibacillus sp. 2KB_20. NCBI lineage: Bacteria > Bacillati > Bacillota > Bacilli > Caryophanales > Paenibacillaceae > Paenibacillus > Paenibacillus sp. 2KB_20. Next base: position 455,326 of record NZ_JBFRHH010000005.1, read on the forward strand.
CGTATTGCGTTTGAATCGAAGAGGAGTTTTTAAGACTGAACTGTTCACCCTCGATGACAATGGCTTCCTTACTGCCGCTTGCTGCATGAGTTGGATACGTTTTTCTCACGTCTTCATAATTGGCAATGTCTTTAGGGACTTGTAAACGGAATGATTTCAGCGCGACCGACTGGCGAATCGTCTCTATACGAATCGTGTTTTCCCCTTTGTTCAAATGCCATTGCAACGGTTTGCTATAAGACCCCTCAGAATCACGAAAAGAAGTCGTTTTCCAACCCACTTCTTCGTCAATTAATGAGCGTATTTGATTACCCTCATCATCATATTTCTCAGGTCTCACCTCAGAGAATCGCCGTTCCAACGAAACGGAATGTGCCTCTCGAAACGGATATTCTCCATTGATCTGGACACTCATGATCACCGACTGGCGCCCGAGCCCATCCTTTGAAAGAAACGGGTGATAATCCGTAGCCAGTTCATATAAGCCTTCTTGATCTACATTTACTTTGTACTCTACCCAGCCTTTAGGCTGAGACCACAGAAGAACATCATGCTCGCCTTCATAAGAGCCCACGGAGACGACAGCATCATCCGACTTCGCATGATACGATTTAGCATCAATCAGAGCCTCCTTCGCTCCCACCTTAACCTTCTTCTGCTCCCATTCTTTCGATATGGTATAAAAATAAGGCTCATGGCTCGAAAAATCTTGAGTACGTGTATCCGGACTGCTTGATTCTGCAATCTTGGGATCACCTTGTGCGTTACCTGGCAACACCGGATTACCTATAAGGGCTACGGATAAGATAACGAGCAATAATCGGTTAAGAAATTTAATACTTCTCTTTACCATTCGTATCCCTCCATCACTTTGTTAATAGAAGCCCTGTATCTTTATGGAAAAATAATGCTTTGTTCATATCCACGGCGACAGCCGTTCTCATTCCATCGTCAAAGTGATAGCGTGGGTGAGCACGGGCAACTAGATATTTCTCCAACCCTATATTCATATGGTAGTAACGGTCAGATCCAACAAATTCACTTAATTCCATCGTTCCGTTAATAATCGACTGTGGATACGCTTCCAACATAATTTCCTCAAAGCTAATGTTTTCTGGCCGCATTCCAATAATGATTCCTCGATCTACGAGATTCATCTGTCTTATCGCATGGGCTTGCTTCTCTGTGAGCTTAAGCCCGAAGCGCTTCGTATGGAATTCAAGGAACCCTTCACGCTCTTCAATTTTGCCGGTCACAAAATTCATCGGCGGGTTTCCGATAAAGTTAGCTACGAACAGATTAGCTGGTTCATTATAAATAACCTCTGGCGTATCTACCTGTTGAACAATCCCCTTCTCCATGACCACAATACGATCGCCCATCGTCATCGCTTCAATCTGATCATGGGTAACATAAATCGTCGTGACACCGATTTTTTTGTGAAGCCGAATAATTTCCGAACGCATCTGCACACGCAGTTTAGCATCCAAGTTGGAGAGCGGTTCATCCATCAGAAATGCCTGTGGTGTACGAACAATCGCCCGACCAAGTGCAACACGCTGGCGCTGACCGCCAGATAATTCTCTTGGTTTACGGTCCAGATAATTTTCAATTTCTAGCACACGGGCAGCCCGTTTAACCGATGACTCAATTTCATGTTTCGGAAGCTTTCTCATTTGCAGACCAAAGGCAATATTATCGTAGACAGACATGTTCGGGTATAACGCATAATTTTGGAATACCATCGATATATCACGGTCTTTAGGCGGCATATCATTCACAATGGTATCGCCAATGTAAATTTCGCCTTCTGAGATATCTTCTAATCCCGCGAGCATACGTAATGTTGTCGATTTACCACATCCTGAAGAACCTACAAAGACAAGAAATTCCTCATCCTCAACTTCGAGGTTAAAGTCTTTCACTGCGTATTCTTTATATTTCCCGTAACGTTTGTGAACATGATTAAATATAATTCTCGACACAAGAATTCCTCCTTTGCACGATCCCATTTTCCCCAGTCAATACCTTGGTTTGAATCTTTTGGTCATGAAATATCTATTGTCCCTTAGCCATGGCATCTTTGATTTTCGCCTCAGATTCTTCCTGCAATACTCTTAGAAACTCTGGAATATTCATATCTGACTCAGAGAATTTCATTAGGCTCCCTGAAAGATCCACATATTGATCCCATTTGCTGATCGTTTTTGGAATGACTGGTTGGCGTGAGAAAAATGCGTTGATATCCATACCTTCATAAACTTCAAGTTCTGCGCCAAACTCTTCGTAAACTTTCGGATCGGTTAGTACTGGACGATCCCCAATTCTCGCTAATTGGGCCTGATGCTCGGGAGACACATATTCGGCAAGGAATTGAAATGCCTCATCTTTATGCTCACTGTATTTATTAATAATGAATGGATGCGAGAATGAAGCTGGTGCAATATTCGGTAATTCCGGCCATACCGGCACTGGTACGGATTGAATATGTTTCGTGATTTCCGGATCTCCAATGCCCCATTTAATGTATCCCGGCCAAGATACGATCATAGCGACATTTTTATTTTGAAAGGAATAATCCTTTCTGACTTCCGGATCATCACTATAAATACCAGGGATGCTGTAGAACTTCTTCATCAATTCAAGGTATTTAATAATTGCCGGTTCTTTCGTAATTAAAACCTCTCCTGTTTCGGGATCCGTCAGGTTCACATTTAATTGCTTTAATGGAACCAAGGCTTCCGTACCTGCGAATCCAGGGCCCATCTCAAGTCCATGATATTGGATTCCGTCCCTTTCACCAGTCAGTTTCTTCGCAAGATCAACCATGTCATCCCATGTCAGATCCCCTGTTGGATAAGGCACTCCAAATAGATCGAAAACCTCTTTGTTGTAAAACATCGTATAATTGTCGCTAGCTGTAGGCATGCCTAGCAATCTGCCCTCAGAATCGACTAAACGCCAGTAAGCTATAATGGAAGGGTCTATACCACTAAGATCGAATTGGTGGGATTCGATCAAATCATCGAGCGGTTCGATCATATCCAGCTCCTGCAACGCGTCGATTCCCCAGTTGGCAAATATGATATCCGGCACAATTTGTTTCGCGTTCAGCTCTTGCAAGGGCTCCAATTGTGCTTGGGAGTCAACTAATTCCACGTTAATATTAGGAAGCTTCTCATCAATATCCTTAAAAAGTTTATCGAACGCCTCTTGTCCCCATGGATACAAAATCTTGATGGTAACCTCATCTGTCGATACGGCCTGCTCATCCTCTGTTTTCGCATCTGTGGATGGCGTATCCGTGGCTACCGTTTCCGTTGTGTCTTCCTGTTTGCCACCATCATCTGTAGTGCACCCTGACAACAACAATGAAATTGACAAAATAAACACAGACAGGACTAATGTGAGTTTCAGCTTCATATAACGCTCCCCCTAATGCATTTCATTTTTATTTCTTGGATTGCTCTTCCTTGATCTTAATTTCTGACTCTTCCTTCAGTACACGCGTGAATTCCGCTACGTTCAAATCGGTAGTTGCAAACTTAGTAATTGCTTCATCGATAGCAACATGCCGATCCCATGGGCTTTTACGTGCAGGTGGTTCAGCAAATGGATTTTGGAACATCGCAGTGACATTTTTGTCTATATACGTTGGATCGTCTGCACCGAACAATTTCCCATCCTCTTGGCTTAAGGATACGGAAGGAGTACCCATCTTCATCCGGTATTGTATCTGGTATTCAGGGGAGATCACGTAGGTTAACACTTGCAATGCTGCTTCTTTATGTTCACTGAAATCATTGATGATCCATGGATGAGCGCCTGGTTTAGGAGCTATTCCCGGCATATCTGCAAACGACGGAACGGGAACCATATCCATACTTTTCTCATATTCAACCCTCTCTTCGGCTTCTCCGCCAAACCAAGTTAAAAAGCCATGCCAGTTAATGACCATTGCAGCTGTTTTACCTTCAAATTTACTTTGTTCTTCTGGATTATAGATGTTGGGTATACTGAAATATTTCTTGAGAACTTCCATCATCTTTGCAAATTTAGGATCTTTATCAAACAACACTTCACCCGTCTCTGGGTCTGTATAGTTCATCGATAATTGATTAAATAACGCTGTTGGCATGGCCCCTAGATCAAGGCCACTATATTGAACACCGTCCTTCTTGACGGTCAGCTGCTTCGCCAGATCAATAAGTTCATCCCACGTCATATTGTCAGATGGATAGCTGACACCTAACAGATCAAAGATTTCCTTGTTATAGTACAATGCGAGGACATCGCCAGCATCGGGAAGACCAATCAGACGTCCTTCTTTGTCCCTTGAACGTAATTCCTGAAGCAGCTGTGGATTGACTCCACTTAAATCAACGCCATACTCGGCAATCATGTCATCCAGACCGAATACCATCTCAAGTTCTTCAAACGGTGCTTGACCGGTGTAGCCTAATACAATATCAGGAACAATACCTTGCGCACTTAATTCCTGCATATTCTCAGCCGTCCCGTTCCAGTCAACATGCTCGACGGTCACATGGGGGAATTGCTCTTGAATCGGATCAATCATTCTCGATGTGAAATAGTCGATTCCCCAAGGCGTCGCTATCTTAAGCGTTACGGGTTCATCGCTAAATGGTTTGACAGGCTCTTTCGGTTCCTCTTCCTTACCTTCCTCCGTGTTTGTATCCGTATTATTGGTATCCGTCGCTTCAGACTGGCTTTCCGGTTCATTAGCTGTATTATCCGAACTATTGCAAGCGGTTACAAAAATGGTAAGCATCAGGCACAGAATCATAAGCACATTCCATATTTTTCGGTTCTTAATCACAATCAATTCCCCCTCATTGTTTATTCGGAATCATAGGTCTCCCCCACATGGTAGATAGCAATTTGGCGGATTGAAGGCACATCTTCATAATCTGTTATTTCTAACTGAAGGCCTCGAACTTTAATCGGAGGGATGCGAATAATTGCTTTATGTCCAATGTTTCTTCCTTCGTACACCGTGATTGACCGATGTGTTTTTTCAGTCGTGACGTTAATCCGAAACCCCCGCACATGTTCTCCGTGCGCCAAATCCTCTTGAATCAGGATATGATCGATTAAATGAGGTTTCGTTGCCTCATAAGACCATCCTGACTTATTCTGCGAACACTGTTCTATTGAAGCAATAGGATTATCGAATCTTCTACGAATCTCACTCCCCATTGCCTGTAACTGTGCTGTATCTTTCGCAGGTAACAAACCTTCTCGATCCGGTCCGATATTTAATAGCAAGTTAGCACCTCGACCTACCGAATAATAATACAAGCCCATAAGTTGATCTAGACTCTTGACGGTGTGCTCATCACTATCACTGTAGAACCAATTCGCCCGCATCTGTACATCGCATTCAGCTGGTAGCCATATATGTTCACCCAATGCATCTTTCTGCTGGGTTAAAATCGAGAATTCCGTTGCATCTGTAACATTCCAGCAAGGAATCGGCGCAATTCCGTCTTCATTACCTACCCACCGGAAATTAGGATCGCCCATATTAAAAATTAAAATATTCGGCTGCAGTCGGCGAATCTCACCCATAATCCTTGCCCAATCATATTCATGACCTTCAGAGCCGCAACCGTCAAACCACAGAATATCAATGTCTCCATAATCTCCAAGCAGTTCCGTAATTTGATTAACAAAGTAATCATCATATGCACGGGCATCCTGATTATAAAAATCTGCCGAGCCGTCAAATGGAGAATAATATAATCCAGGTTTTACATCATACTTACGGCATGCGGCGACGAACTCCCTCACCACATCCCCGGTTCCCTCTTTCCATGGGGACTCCGCCACAGTGAATGAACTATATTTCGATGGCCAGTTAGAGAAACCGTCATGATGTTTGGCTGTCAATACCGCGTAGTTCATCCCAGATTCTTTAGCTGTTCGAATCCACTGCTCGCAATCTAACCGAACGGGATTGAATTCCGAAGGTGACATCGAGCGCTTATCAAAATCAACATACCCCTCATAGAATGTACGCAGACCAAAATGCAAAAACATACCGAACTCCCAACCCTGATACTCTAATTGCCGAAGAGTAGGTTTAATCATCGAATTCGTTATCACAAAGACCCCCCTCAACTTTTTTTCTAATCTTAACAATTCTGTTGTGAAGGTGGTGTGAAGATGTTGCGTATTTCATGTGATGATCCATAACGATAAATAGCAGTAAGGACGAATGTCCTTACTGCTATTTAAGGGGGGTTATTATGTATTAGTGCGTGTTCAAAAAGGCAAGCTGCTTTCATTACAATTTTTCATGTAGATACTTTGTTTAACAACAACTGCTGCATGAAAGCAATTTGAATAACACCCATGACAACAGCACAAATAGGTATCGCTATAATTACTGCTGCGGGGCTCCATAAATAGTGAAGTAGCAAGCTAATAACGCCTGAACTAATCATCATGACAATAATAATTCCTGACGTGTTAAAACTTGACGCTTGAAAATAACGTCTGCTCTGACGGAATGCTGCATCAACATTCAATTGATTAACAACGATACAATATTCTACATAAATAAAGATGACTCGGAGAACTACAAATATAACGAGGGATAAGAACAGTCCGATAACACCTAGAAACGCTGCCAATAACGTTGTAATGGCTGTCTTTGCTGCGGTTATGATCATAAACAAGAAGATAAAGCGGACCGCGTATTTTTTGCCGTCTTTCATAAATTGACCGATTGATATTGGACTGCCTTCCACAACATTACGCAAAGAAGCGATATACCCGCCCTGAGCAAAAGCCATCAGTAACAGCATGAAGATAACAGGAATCCACGCTCTCACAGATATCGTATCACCCATAAACTGCATTTGATTGATGAGCTGCGGAATATTACTAACATAACTGACCGATGGAATCCCCATCTCCAGAATAAGACGTATGGATAGTGAAGGTACACCAATAAAACCAACAATGATAAGCCCAATAATGAATGATAACGCATCCAAAATAATCGGATACATAATAATTAATGGGTTTTTGAATAGCAAGCGGAATGTTTTTTTCATGATGAAGTAAAACCTCCGTCACAACTTATATGGCGAATATGAGTTCGCCAGCAACTCGTTTTTGGGCGTTCGGACTAACGGAATATCAATTCGAAACATCGAACCCTCACCTATCTTACTTTCTGCTTGAACAGTTCCCCCATGAGCTTCAATCAGTGCTTTAGCAATACTTAATCCAACCCCGATTCCACCTGTATTTCTAGTACGTGCTTTATCTGCCCGATAAAACCGGTTGAAAATAAGCGGCAAATCATACTCGGATATCCCTATGCCGTTATCTCTACAATAAATAGTAACCATTTCTTTGTGATCAATCGTGATTCCCACATCGATGTTCCCTCCAATTGCCGTATACTTGATCGCATTGGAAATAATATTCGTCATAATTTGAACGAAACGGTCAGGATCCACTTCCACGTGACAAGGGGTATAGATGGTATGCAGAGTAAAATTAATATCTTTGGCTTTAGCTAAGAAGATTAAATTCTCGTAAACATCCCTCACCAGATTTCGTATATCGATTAATTCAATATCAAGCTGGAATTTAGCTCCCTCTGCTTCAGACAATTTTTCCACATCATCCACAAGGCGGCATAGCCGATCAATTTCGGCGTAAATACGATTTAAATTCTCTTCATTCGCTGGATAAATACCATCAATAAGCGCCTCCATTCTGGATAGCATAGAGGTTAGCGGAGTACGAAGTTCATGTGTTAAATCTTGCATCGATTGCTCCCGCCAGTGTTCTTGGTTATTCAAATCTACAACAAGCTTATTCATAGAAGTAATTAGCTGATTCAGCTCCAACGTTCCCGTTTCGGAAATTAAAGTATCCCTATGCCCCCCAGCAATACGTTTCGCCTGAAGGCTGCTTAAACGAAGCGGCTTCGACAATCGCCTGGCAAGAAGATAACAAATAACTACCATAAGGCATAATAAGATGATGGTAATACCACCGCTTCCTCCAAATAAAGCAAACGAAAAAAACGATGCGGAAGGAAGGTTGAAATCATTATCCAAATCAACCGTAGCATCCAAAATTCCGATTAACTGGCCATCGACATAAATCGGACTGCTCGCCGTGAAGGGCCGACCATATTGCTGACTTTCCAGCCCTGAATCATACAGCACTTCTTCATGGTTCGGAGCATAGTAACGTATACTCATCGAATATACATTAACTGCTTGTTTAAGCCAGTCCATCTTCTCGATCGATAGCTTGCCCGGTTCTAGATGAGTGCGCAAAGTAAAGGCAATTTTCTGTGTTTGATCCTCTACAAACTTCATCTTATAAACCTCTATGGAACGATCAAATGAAAGACGGGATAAGAAAGAGGTCGCTAACAAAAAGATCAAAGATGTCAAAATAAGGGAGATAAACAGAATGCAATGGGTCTGGCGTAATCTATTCCACAATTCCATTAGTACTCTTCATCCGGATGGAACGTAAATTTATACCCCGCACCAATTTTAGTTACAATATAAACTGGATTTTTATGATCTTCTTCAATTTTTTTGCGGATATTTTTTATATGCGTATCTGTCGTTCTCCCATCACCAATATCTCGATAACCTTGAACTTCATAAGATAAATCTTGTCGACTATATAACTTATTTGGTTTTTTGAGCAAAACACTTAACAGCTTAAACTCTGTAACCGTTAAATTCACGAGTTTACCGTTTACGTATACTTCCTTCGATTCAAAGTTTATTTGAAGTCTTCCTTTGTTAAATCGCATCACAGTTCGGCTATTTATAGAGAGCATCTTCATTCTTCGCTCCAGAGCTCGAATTCGAGCGATGACCTCTTTCATGCGGAAAGGCTTCGTAATGTAGTCATCCGCACCTAGATTAAGACCATTAATCGTATCGATTTCACGAGCCTTGGATGTGATCATTATGATCGGCATGCTGGAAGACCCTCTCACTTTCCTACAAACTTCTTCCCCTGGTATGCCATGAATCATCAAATCCAGAATTAATAAATCAATTTTAAAGTTATGAATTTTTTGCAGGGCATCATTACCTTCTTCCGAGGTATATACCGTCCAACCTTCATTCACCAGATATGATTGTAATATATTGCAAATTGATTCATCATCTTCAACGATTAGAATGTTCATGCTATATTTCTTCCTCCCAATAGCCTCTTCGCTGCTAGCAGTATCTTTATGCCAAATCGGCTTTTCAATTTTCAAATGATCTCTGAAAATCGGATTAAGAGCGAGCGGTGCTGTTGCCAATTTTTTGTTCTTACTTCAAGTTTACGTCCGTAATTCGTAAAGCTGCCCCCTTTGCTGCAAATGATACATTCCATTTCCTCCTTATCCGTATGTTGCTATGGCACGTGCATTTGGAAATTTGTTGAGCATATTTCTCGTGAGAACGCTTCCTAGAATTAACTATTTGCCATGCAGGTCTCAATTCCTTTTTTATGTACCATGTAAATCGTTGATTCTCGCCTCGCCGATTTAATTGGAATGCCTCATTTGGATAAAAAAAACCTATTCCGACAAAGCTCGGGATAGGTTGTATCATTTTGGGATCAGGGCCGGTCGACAACGACATATCCGCCGGGCTTTCAGAATCCGAATGCATCAAGTATGTAAGGTTGGCTCCAATACCCGTTCGGTTTGGGTCTTAGACATGTTTCGCTGCGCAGTTACCAGCTTGTAATATATTCCTTGCTTCTCGATCAATTCTTCATGGGTCCCGATTTCTGCAATAACTCCTTTATTCAGTACAAGAAGCCGATCCGCATTTTTCAATGTGGCCAATCGATGTGCTATGGCAATTGTTGTCCGGTTCTTGGTGACACGCTGCAGCGCTTCTTGGATTTCCGACTCTGTCTCGATGTCTAGCGAAGCCGTTGCTTCATCCAATATTAGAATTCTAGGATTGTTCAACACGGCTCTAGCAATGGCAAGCCGCTGTCTTTCACCACCTGAAATATTATTCCCGTTCTCCTCCAGTTTGGTATCATAACCGTCTGGGAACTGGCTAATAAAATGATGTGCATTGGCAATTTTTGCAGCCTGTATCACTTCTTCCATCGTTGCCTCTGGTTTTGAATACTTGATATTATTCATTATCGTTCCACTGAACAAAAATGTCTCCTGCAGCACAACCCCGATTTGAGAACGTAAATCTTCCTGCTTGATATCTCTAATATCCACACCGTCGATGCTTATCGTTCCTTCATTGACATCATAGAAGCGGGAGATGAGATTGATAAACGTAGACTTTCCTGATCCCGAGTGACCAACGAGACCTATCATTTCCCCCTGCTTGATATCGACATCGATGGACTTGAGCACGGGTTCATAGGACCGGTATCCGAAGGTAACATTCTTAAAACTTATCGTCCCATCAATCTTGTGCTTCGTGGACTTCGCCTTGTCGGTGATCTCCGGCTGTTCATCAATGACCGAGAATACACGCTCTACAGAAATGAGGGCGTTAGCGATCCATCTAGGCATATTCATTAACCATCCAAGCGGACCATAGATCATGGCTGCGTAGCCAGTAAACTGAACTAATTCACCAAGGGACAGCCTCCCGCCCAGAATCATATTACAGCCAACTAGCAATACAAAATATTGTCCAATCTGGATCAAGTAATGGGAAATGGGCGATAAATAACTGTATACTTTTTCACTCCGGATTGTAGCTAAGGCATACTCCCGGTGATATGCTCTGAACCGCTTAATCTCCCGCTCCTCTTTACCAAATGCTTTAACCACTCGAATCCCGCTCAGCACATCATGCAGGAATGAATTGGCTTTATCATGAACCCGCCACTGTTTGCGAAAGAGCTTTTTAAGCACGACTTTCCAAACAAAATATTGAATATAAACAACGATCGGCGCCGGCAAAATAATAATAAGGGCAAGCTGCCAGTCTGTGTGAAATAGCAGGAAACTCACAGCGGCCAGCATGATGATTTGATAAATAGCCATCGAAAATACTTCTTGAATCAAATTCCGGATGCGATCTGTATCAGAATTAATTCGGTTCATGATATCGCCAGCACGCTGCGAGGTTAAGAATCCAAGCGACAAGCTTTGAATCTTCTCAAAGACAAGATTACGCAGATCCGCTGCAATTCTTGAACTTACACGGGCCATAATCCTACCCCTTAATACCCCTAACAACTCTCCTGCTACTAAACCAAATGCAATTCCAGCGAGAGCCATTAGAAATATCCGCGTACTTGGGTTTACACCGTCTGGCGGCTGCAAAGCCGAGTTCACAAGTATTTTTTGAAAATAAGGGCCTGTTAGCGTAACAGCCGACATGATTAATAGAACGGCGAGTGCCGTGACCAATATTTTCCAATGTGACTTCGAAACATCCCAGAGTTTCTTAAAGGCAGCTACTTTATTCATACACTTCGGACATAACCTAGTACCTTTAACAAGGTAGCCGCCGCATTGTGAACATACATTCTCGCTCTCATTGTTGTAGATCCGGATCTTACTGTTCGAAGCCATGTAATTCAGAATTTGAGCAATGTAAGAGAGCCTTGCCGCATGCTGCATCGTGCACCGGATGATGATCCTCGGGGTCTGCATATGCGTCGCCTCCATGATCACATTTCCGATTAAAGGAACAACCTTATAATCATGTGCCTCATGAATTGCACAGGTTTCGGTAACTGTCCCATTGTCTACGTGGACCCACTTGGTCTCCCCAATCACAAAGTAACCATTCGTCCTACGGCTGTCAAACGATAAATCTGCGGGGACGCAATACGTAATATTTTCTCCTAAGGCTTGCTGAACAGCTAGAAGATCTTGCTCTGATAGCTTAAATTGAAGGTTCATCGCAGCCTCCCCTATATATACATTTCTACCAGTCGATATTCCTTCTCGCTTAAATGCTTGATATCCTCGATGACGAATCGGTTCCCATCCACATCGATAATTAACAGCTTGCGATCTGTTACGAGCTTCACATTCCCTCCGCCGCTACGAACCGTAAACCTAACACTCCCGGACACGGTTTCCGTCTCCCAGTAGGAGTACCCGAATTCTTCTTTAATTCTGATCAGTTTTGTGATCTCAGGAGCAAAATATCTCATTTTTATTTGCGCCTCAAGCAGGCTAACGGTATCCTTCGGAAAATCTTCATCCAAAGACTTGATGATGCCAATTTCTTTATTCTCACTTGTGCGAACCGATATATATTCTCTTCTATTGGTGTGTGGGAAGGAGCAATGCAAATATACCGCCGGATATTTCTCATCATTCACTTGAACCATAAGCATTTGGCCTTCCGTTTTCGTAAACACTGTGTTATCAGCCGTTAAATAATTCATGCTCGCTGCGACAGACAAATCGGATTGATTAGGTTCCGTGATTTGCATTAAAAGATTAACCCACCCTTCTCATGCTCAGCGCTTCATCATGCTTTTGTACTAAGCCATGGTATACGCCTCTTATCATCATTAATTGTTCATGTGTCCCTTCTTCAACAACCTTGCCTCCATCCATAACCAGTAAGTAATCCGCATTTCTTAATGTTGACAACCGATGTGCAATCGCTATCGTCGTTCTACCTTGAATTAGCGTTTCAAGCGCTTCTTGAATTTGAAGTTCCGTCTCCGTATCCAGTGATGCCGTTGCTTCATCCAGGATTAAAATTTGGGGATTATGCAGAACCGCCCGTGCGATGGATATTCTTTGCTTCTCTCCACCAGACAGAATATGACCTCCAGTACCAACGATCGTGTCATAACCATCGGGCAGCTTTTCAATGAAATCATGCGCATTCGCAATTCGAGCAGCGTTAATGATGTCATCCAGCGAGCATTCAGGATCAGCGTAAGCAATATTCTCGGCGATTGTTCCCATAAACACATATAGCTCTTGCGACACAATCCCGATGTTTTTGCGCATCGTATCGATTTGGAGATCTTTTACGTTAACTCCGTCTATCACGATTTCACCATCTGTAACATCATATAGGCGAGAAATCAGATTCACGAGTGTGGATTTACCGGCACCCGAGCGTCCCACGACACCAATCATCTGGCCTGGTTTTGCATGCATTGACACATCTTTCAGTATCAGCTTGTTCGGCTCATAACCGAAGGTGACATGGGAAAGGCGAATATCGCCATTCAAGCGCTCTATAGGAATCGCATCCTCCTTTTCTACAACATCGGAGACGGCATCCTGTATTTCAAAAATACGCTGCGCCGCACTCATACAACTAGACCACCAATTGACAATGTTATTCATAAACTGTAGTGGACCATACAGCATGTAAATATAACTTATAAAAGTCATGATTTCACCGAACGAGAGACTACCCTGCATCACCCTCCAACCACCAAAAGCCCAGATTAAGATGCCCCCAAATTGAGTAAGGATCGTTAATATCGGGAAGATTGTACTGCTCATCAGGTTAAAGGACTGTTCCGAGTCTGAGTAGGATGAATTCGCTCTCTGGAAACGCTCAAGCTCTTGACGTTCTTTCCCGAATGCTTTCACAACTCGCGTACCCTGTATCGTATCACTGATCATGGCGTTGAGCATGCTCACACGTCTGTGTCTCCGCCAAGACAACCGCCATAGCTTAGGGAACACCCATCGTATCAGCAGCAAGACAAATGGAATCGGGATGAAGCAGATCAATGTGAGTTTCCAGTCCATAATCAACATAATGGTTGTAATACCGATGATATTCATGGCATTGACGATAAAGTAAGAAATGCCATCTACGAAAAAATACTGCAATTCTTGCGCATCATTGCTAACCCTTGTCATGAGCTGACCGGTTTGTTTTTTCTGAAAAAAACTAAGCGATAACCGCTGCATCGCAGCGAACACACTTGCCTTCAAATCAAATACTACATTCGCCGCCAATCTGGCATTTATCGTGCTAAATAGGATCCCGAACAATAAGGAAATCGTTCGAAAAACAAAAATGAGTAGGATCACGAGACCAATTCGTCCAGCGAAGTCTCCGGTATTCCCAATTGCTTGGTCGAACAATACCGTACCTTGCAGATAAGGTATGACAAGACCTGTAGCGGAATTGAGCAGCATAAACAGGACAATGAAAAACATCAGAAGTTTATACTGTCCAGCAAATTTAAGCAGCCTAGAGAATATGGCATGCTTTTTCATACATTTCGGGCAAATTGGCCTGCCTTCTTCGGGATATCTCATTCCACATTTAGGACAAGTGATGTTCTCCTGGCGATCTACAACCTCTTCATCGCTAATGTCTTCTTTCTTCTTAATCTTCGTAAAGATCGAGACAAACTTGGCAGCTCTCCCCATCTGTCCATTCGTAAATGCTCCGATGACCCGCTCCTCATCCTCTTGTAGAACAACGATACCGGAGGCGATTAAATTGACGGTGAATACGGTTTCAATGTTGTCGATATCAATGGACTCTACATTCGCCGTATCTCCTTGGAATGACACAACTAAAAGCTTTTCCTTACTCAGAATTAAATACGTGCTTGCGAAGCCTTCGCCATCCAACCTTCGATCACATAACATCCAGTAGATAACGTCATAAGGCTCATGAGGTTGTATCGCAACAATCACTTCATGCGGTAAGCTTTTGATCATGGGCTCCCCTTTCATCATTCGATACATCCATAATTCCGAATATTTTTCGTTAGAACCCCGAAAGGTATTTATCCCCTGTAAATATATTATCAACTAAGATGTGAAGATAGTGTGTGTTCTTAAGTCTCATCCAGCCAAAGCTCGTACCAGTATACTCCTTTATTTGCATTGTACAGCATACCCGTTTCCAACCGGGGCTTCAACCAGTGACTCCACAGGTTCGCAAGCAAAATCGGCCATAGCGTTTCCCACCAGGATAATATACCCTTCCAAAATATGCTGGCCCTGTCCTTCCAAGTCTTCGGATCTCACTGCACGCCACAAAAAACGCACCACTCAATCAAGATGCGTTTGTCGCTGCTATTCATAAGCTGCATACGGGGCCTGTGCAGCAGCTTTCCAAATTACTCGCTAATATGCCCGCCGATCGATCCAATATCCACCACTTGGGTCGCATTTTCATGCACATGGATCCATGCTTGCCTGTCGTAAAGCCGGATGCGGAAATCTTCATCTTCATCCTGTCATAGACCTACTCTAAGGTTGCGAAACCTAAGCTTCAACAAAGGGACGCCGTCTGAGATAGCTCCCTTGTTTTAGCCGAACATCACCCATCAAGGCGTTAACATAATTCCTACCGCTTTGCCCCCCATCAATTGTGGCCTTACATCCGTAAAACTCTCACCTGGCCTCCACAGGGCTTCCAAAATAACCTGCGCGTTATACCCGTCGTAGAAATCATAAATGAGACCGGACTCTCCATTTAACATCTGAATGATTTGCTTCAGGATTGGCAGCGGGCTGACGACGTCGTCCACAGGTACGGGCTGTATATCCAAATCCTTGCCGCTTCGGTACAGGTTGCACCAGTTCTCCAATGCCAAGGTGCCTTCCTCACCGTGGACCACCAGGGAAACACGCTCCTCCCCTTCCCGTTCGTCGGTTCCCGACAGGCGAATCTCGATATCATTATGTAATCTGAGAACGGCCTGGACACGGCTTTCGGACTGATTCGAATCCGACGGGAACTCGATCTCGCTCTTCACATGCGTAATCGGCCCGAACACCTGCTGGATCATCTGGATCCAGTGAATGCCGACCTCCAGCAGGTATCCGCCCTGTTGCCTTGACGTAATCCATGGATTCTGCTGCCAGGCCCTCGGCCACTGCGGAAACTCCAGGTACAGATCCATGCTTTGAATCCGGCCGATCGCCTGCTCCTCAAGCAATCCCTGCAGCTTCAGAACGGCCGGGTCAAGCGGAAGCGAGAAATGAACCGCATGGAGCACATTGGCTTCCTCGGCCAGCCCCACGAGACTCCGGGCTTCCGTCAAGCTGCCCGCAAGCGGCTTCTCGCAGAAGACATGGATGCCTTTCTCAAATGCGATCCGGGCCACGTCATAATGCAGGGACGGTGGAACCGCGATATACACCAGGTCAAGCGGCACCTCGTCCAACAGCTGGCGATAGTCGGTGTACAGCCTTGGACGAATCTCTGCTTCTGCGACTTCCCGGTGCAGACTGGATTCATCACTGTCGCAAATGGCGACTAATTCGATCTTTTCTGCATATTGGGGCAGTAAGCGGTGTATCATATGCCGGCCCATGTGCCCTAAGCCGATGACAGCCATTTTTTGTTTAATCATCCTGTTCTCCTATTCATTCATGATTGAAGTTTTCCATTGAATGCCACGTCCCCTATTATAGATCAAGGTGCTGCCGCCCGTACACTTAGATATACCCAGAAACGGTACTGTTCCGTTATTCCTTTGGACCAGAGCGCATGGCCCCTTTTTTTGTATGCTGCCAGCTGTTTAAACCATTTTTTTAAAACTTTTCTTCAACTTCTTCTTCGCTCGCTGAACACGTTTTTTACAAGCCTCTACAGAAATCCCAATTTCTTTAGCTGCCTCCAACATCGAGTACTTATCCAGAGCAATCTTTTTGAGTAATTTATAGTCCTCACTATTGGTTAAGTCAGAGTACATAAAATCAATATCGAGTGCATCACTATTCCCAGGGATCACGTTCTCATCTAACTTCAAGAAATTACGGAGGTACACCTGACTGCGAACTTTGTTTTTAATAACATTCTTTAACGTATTTAATAGCCAACCTTTCGGATTGGGGCTAAATAAGAGTTTGTCGGCTTTA
Organism: Paenibacillus sp. 2KB_20; assembly: GCF_052115765.1. Taxonomy (NCBI): domain Bacteria; kingdom Bacillati; phylum Bacillota; class Bacilli; order Caryophanales; family Paenibacillaceae; genus Paenibacillus; species Paenibacillus sp. 2KB_20. The sequence goes on from NZ_JBFRHH010000005.1 coordinate 472,154, forward strand.
ACACACGCAATTCTAAATGTGTCCTGAACGGCTTCTTCAGCTAGTGAACGGTCGCTCAACATGTTTTGTGCATATGCAAACAACAAAAAATACATCTCCAAATATAATGCTTTAATAACACGTCGTTGGTTATCATTTAGAATCATCCTCTCACCACCTTCTCCGCATACTAATTCTCCAATTAAGGTATTATTTTATATAATCTCTTAATATTTGGTATTTATAGTTTACTCGATAAGCGGATTAAAAGGGGCGATTTAACAATTTCTTCAAAATTCAAAAAAAAGCTGAGGACTTCTATCTAGAAAGGCAGGATGGAAAATTAAGCGGCGGCGAAAGATCCGGGAATTGACTCTGCTGTAGTACGTGGATAGGTATAATCCTTCCAAACAATATCCTGAAAAAATGAAAGCAACCTAAGCCCGTACGACAACTGGACTCAGGTTGCTTAACATAGCTTTTAAATGGCGGTTTACTTCGCGGTAGTCAGTTCAAAAAAGTTGCCTTCTCTTTATTTATTACTTGAGTCTAAATTATTTGCGTAGCGGCGCAGCAACTCCTTGAGGCGGGTTACTTCGTTATCAATAGGGCTCTCGCTGTCATAAGACCAAGTAACAGTCTCAGTACCAATAGATGCTTGCTGGTCGTCTGCATTAGCTTCATCGGTTAGCGCGGATCCGGTCCATATAATGCCCGCCAGAGCCATACAAAAGATCAAAATGCCCGCCTTCTTCCCTTTTTGGTCCATAATTAAAGATATCCGATTTTTCAAGTCTTTTTTTCCTCCATAAAAATTAGTTGATAATCCTGTTTGGAGCTTCGCACCATTCCTGACAACGGCAATAATGGTCTCCCCATATTGCATTCGATGTTGATGATCTGCATTCTGTAAAACCAATGCATCACAGGAGATTTCACATTGTTTCGCAGCCGCTTTTGCCATAAGATAAACCACCGGATTAAACCAATGAATCGCGGTTGCCGTCAAAATCATGGCCTTATACCAAAGGTCGTGCCGTTTATAATGAATCAACTCATGCTTTAGAATCAGTGACAATACATCATCTGACAGTTTCATAGGCGGAAGTAAAATGACAGGTCTGAAAAAGCCAACGAGCATCGGGTTTGTAACACTCTCACATACGCTTAACCCTACAGGTTTGGTAATCCTCAGTTCCGATCTTACACGGTTCAAAATCCCCAAAACCTTCGCATCGATAACAGGCTCACTCCATCGGCGTACCGTCTTTATGAAGCGACCATGCCGCAGGGCATGATACAATACGATGCTTACAACGCCACATCCCCAAATCGCTGCAAGCAGCCACCACAAAGGGATTGTTCCCCGAGCGTTACCCATATCGCTTACGTCCATGAACGGCATTGATTGGGCAAAAGCTACAGGAATATCCGGGATGGACACATGGAGAATTAACTGGTCGATCCGGGGACGAAAGGGGAATATCCAGCCTGCCGCAATCAGCAACCAAACCCTATACATCCACTTTGCGGCATATCGTTTTGATAAAAGGGGCCGTATTGCCGAATACGCAAGCGTTATCAACGACATTGAAACAGAGCAATGGATCAGGGTTACTAAAAATCCCTGCATATCACTCCCTCTTTTCTTTCAGCCACTTTTCTAGTTGATCTAAGTCGCTGTCCTTTACCTTGTTACCAGCATACAGCGTAGCAACCAAGCTGAAGAAGGAATTCGCATGAAAACGCTCCATAAAGTCGCCCGTTTCAAATTTCAGGTAGTCCTCCTTGCTAATAAGAGGAAAATAAGTGCGCTCTCTTCCCTTTTTTTCAGCTCGAATGAAACCTCGTTCCATTAGCCGTAACATTAGGGAAATGACCGTCTGCGCTTTCCATCCCCTTTCGTTTCCAAGCTGTTGCATAATAATTTGGGTCGTTACAGGGGGATCATTGGCCCAAACCACTTTCATAATGTCAAACTCCGCATCAGGCAGCTTTTTCATCGTTTTGTGAATCAACTCCTTTAAGACAATTGTCTACATAACATTCTACATTTGTCTTATATAGATGTCAAACCTAAACAAACAAGATAAAATCTGGATCATCATAAAAATGCTATTAAATTATTGAAGAAACTTGTCCCCGGATCGCTACATTAGAACATATATGTAATGAAAGCCAAATAATGTAACACTCATGTATTGGAGGTGGTTCCGTTGGACAATGAACGTACATCTTCACATGGAACAGCATAATACTTCACTTGATAATACAGCACTTATGAAACCCAAATTCCCAATTTTAGAATGGAGGCTATCGGCTATGAAAAAAAACGCTCTCTCGTTTTTCTCGGTACTGACTCTTATCCTTCTCCTCACTCCGAGCCTTGCTCTTGCGAATGATCGACAGGATCACTACGCTTCCATGTCACAAAAGGAACTCGCGTATCAGGACCTTGACTTATCGCCTGAGGAATGGAAGGACGAAATCTTGGACGCAAGGAATTCAATAATTTACAGCACTTCTTGGACTGTTGATGGCCAGGTTGCATACGAGCTGCCAGATGGAACCATTGAAGAGCTTCCTGAATTTTCGGACCTGTTTCCGGATTGGGAAGTCCCTAAATTGAAAGAGGACGTGCGCAAAGAACAGTTAGCTAAGCTGACAGCTTATGATTTTCAGATCCTGGCCGCGAATTATGTAGGGTTCGTCTATCTATTTGAACCATCCAATTCTTCAGCGACACTGCCGTTTTATACCTTTTATACCAGCGCCAACAGAGTTACGATGATAGCCGACTCTTTACCAGGGACAAGCTATAATGGTGGTTTCACAAATATTGACACTGGTGCGGACCTGGGTTATGTAAATAACGTTAAACAAGGCGGAAAAATATATCTGACTAACCCGGTTCGTAACACCGCCTATGGGGCTCGCGCGAGTACGTACAGCACAACCGGATATGCGCAAATGAGTGTAGTTGATGGTTAAACTTTGATTGCTAGAAGTCAATTACAACAGCGCCACGCCTCATGAAAAAGGGTGTGGTGCTTTCTCAAGTCATGGTACCTGCCATTCTAAAATCGATGCTCTTCCTTTCGGAAAAACACTTGTCGATATCAAAAAGAGCCCCACCGGCTAAATGCTGGCAGGGTCTTTGTTATTTAGTCTTCTGTTAACTTATGTACCTATTTACCTCGTTTGCTCGTAAGCTGTTATGGTACCTTTAACGTTTCCGACAATTTTCAATCGATACTCTGTATTGGTTTTAAGGTTCTCGAAGTATTCATACCGACTAACATTAACAGGTATCGTAACGGTTTGGACTCCAATATAACCACCTGACCAAGTGCTGAATTCATCAAGTACTACCTGATAATCTTTAGTGCTAGGGTTAGTGTTTGGTGTCGCACTTGAGGATATTCTAATAGAATTTAATGTTGAGCTAGGTACAACAATATCCCTTGGAATCCGGTAATTAGTTGTAACCTCATAATCAGCTGTATAATAAATTTTACCATATGCAGCAAAAGGAGTGATCTCAGATGGTTCAGATTCTACAAATACTGCGGAGCCATTTTCAGGTGCGTTTAGCAAGTCCTCATAAGATGATTGAGCAAATACAGAGCTCGGAGCTAACAAACCGACTAGCAATGTCAAAGATAAACCAAGTCTTAACTTTTTCTTCATCAATGATACCTCCTAAAATTTGATAAAATAGTATAATTACAGGTATAATATAACACATATAGCCATACTATATAAGCAATTAGGAGGTAATAATGACAAAAGTTGTTATTAAATTTGGAATTATTATGTTATTTTTACTGTTTTTTGTAATTTTAATTGGTTGCAGTAACAAAAATCATCCGGAGAGCGTATTAAAAAATTATATTAAACTAGTAGAAGAAAAGAAGTCTGATGAAGCTTATACTTTATTGAATCCAGATAACTTACCGGATAAAGAACTGTTTGCTGATTCCATCGAAAATCAACCAACGATTAAATCATTTAAAATTCTTGAATCAAAAAAAGTTGATGACAGCACCTACAAATTTCTTACAAACATGAAAACTGATAATGGTATAGAAAGCGAAAATGTGTTTGTTTTGGTAAAAGAAGGTGGAGATTGGTTGATTTCTTTAAACACTGATCCTACTAAAAGTATTGAATTTTAGGTAATCTCGTATACCATTTAGGAAGGCACTTGGTAAACACAATGGCCCTGGGCACACCTTGAAGTGCACCCCATAGATTCGTTGACGGAGATAAATACACCTTATCGCAAGCAGAGTTAGCAACTTCATTAAGATCAAATCAATGGACTTATCGGACTGGATTATTAAAAAACGGAAATATGATCATTGATCTTCATTGGATGGAAATACATCCTGCATCCCTCAATCACAAATAAAAAAAGGACGCGATTCGCTCACGTCCTTTTTTGTCACCAACTACCTCAATCTTGCCAACAGAAAACTCCCTCAAGCCTTCCTTCTTGAGCTTATCCCTACTTACACCTATTGTCTGAAAACCGTCTACTATATTACTCTACTTCTCAATATACCCCTCAATAACTCAACCTTTAAACATCTTCTTTCACCAACACATCAAAAGTCTTTCATATGCCCATCATTTTCTTGCTCATTGACCTTTTCTCCGGATACGAAAATAGAAAGCTGTCCTTGATACTCCCACATCTTTATCCAAGGATATGTTCCCTCTGGTAGCTCAAAAAAATCCATTACTCTAGAGTTTTACTAAACAAGTATAAACACGCAAAAAGTTAATTAAGCAGGAATACAATTCACTCCACACCCTTCAATGACTCAATCATGTGAATCCGAGTCACCTTTTTCTGAAGCATGAGGTTGGAGAGGAGGGTCAGTAAGAATGCCAGCACAACCGATGCCAGCAGGATCACTAGGTTTAATTGATCCGGGATTTGCTGATGCGTACTCGATAGCGCCTGGATGATGATTGAATAGACATAACCGCTGATCGGCAGGGCGACAATGACCGCAAAAGCGGTTAACAGCATGTTTTCAGAGAAGATCAGCCGATTGATTTTACGTTTGGGGTAGCCTAAGACCTTCAGCGTAGCAAGCTCACGATTCCTTTCATAAATGTTGATGGAAGAGATGGTGTAGATGGCGCCGAAGGACAGAATGACGGCGCAGACGATAAACATGATGAAGATAAAGCTGTTTTGCTTCAGCATATATTGCGCTGATTTCTTGAGATCATCCTTGTCTGCAATGGCATCCACCTGCGGGTCTTGTTCAAAGAAGCTGCGAACTCCCGCCAGATCTGCAGCGCTTTGGACGCTCACTAACAGCGAGGATGGATTGTAGTCTATACCCAAGCTCTTCATATAGCCCGGTGTGCTGTAGAACGACGGATTCGAATACTGTGTGGATATATCCAGAACCCTCATATCGACGATGGTTTGGTTAAACTCCGGTGCCGTAAATTGAATCTGAATCGTATCCCCTTCAGCAATATGATACTGATCGGCGTAAGATTTCGGTACCAGCACGCCATGTTCCTCTAACGATAGCCGATTGCCTTTTTCATCATAAAAGCGAATCAACTCATTATCCTGCTCCGTAACCACGAGCGCAGCGTTTTCTTTGTTTTCCCCTTGGATGAATTCCACAGGGTAGGTGGACAACCCATAATGGTCTGCAATGCCGGAGGGCAGTGCTGCCTGATCCGGGAACGAGCCCATCGAATAATCGACTCGTAAATCATACATATTTACCTCTTCAATTTGGCTAGCTACCTTGAGCAGGGCCGTCTGCGTACCGAAAGCCGTGATCAACAAAACCGTACTGACCACAACACCAACGGAGCTCGCTAATGCTTTTTGCTTATTTAAGAATATATTTCTTAGAATCAGCTTGTAGCTGTAGGGCAGCCGACTCCACATCCCCGGAACTTTCTCGATGAGCAGCTTCTTCATCTTCTTCGGCGGTTTCGGACGCATCGCCTGGGCAGTACGTTCTTGCAAGATCGCTCTGCCGCTGAAATAACAGGACAGCATGCCAAAAGCACAGGAGCATATCATCGGAGGAAGGATCGAAAATAACGAAAGGGAGAACGTTAGGTCAGGCAGGGAGTAGGATCTTCCAATCGACGTTGTAATGAGTGGAATGAACAGGACGGCGGCGATGGCATAGCCCAAGATGGAGCCGATGACACCCGCCAGCACAGGGTAGCCCATGTAGTGAAGCATGATGCTTCTATTTTTCACCCCTAATGCCTTCATAATGCCCACTTGATTTCGCTGAGAATCGATAACCCTTGACATGATCAGAAACAGGATCACCGCTTCAATCAAAAAGAGCACGATCGGGATCACCCTGCTCATCAGCTTATTATTATGGATCGTTTGCTGGGTCTGGGAATAATTGAAGGTACGTTCTTTGCTGACCTGGCTTACATAAGGGAGTGACTGGGAATGTGCCTCAATGGCCTGGCCTAACTGGTCAATATCGTAACCATCCTGGGCAGTAATCATGACCTCATTGTAAAACATGCCGCCTGCGATTTCAGATATGGTCTCTTCGGGGATATAAGCTATTCCAAAAGCTTGATGGTCCTGGGTTTCGTTCTTCTTGGCATGCTCCACATTCTCGTTCAAACCGCTAATCGTGAACGTCATATCCTTGTCATTCACACGAATGCTGATGGAATCACCGACACGGTAATGATGCGCCTCGGCATAGTGGGAGTCCAATAGGATCTCATTTGGCCCTTCTGGCATCCTGCCCTCCATCATCCTGGACGTGTTGGTTGCATTCGGTACGGGGATCGAATGCACCGTTAATGTAGCTTTATCATCTTCAAAAGCCTGTTCGACCTGGACGGTGTAACGCCCTTCGATATGTTGAATGCCTTCGATGCTCCGTAAATCCGCAACATCCTCTGCGGAAATTTCACCGTAATAGACGTTCAAGTCGCTTAGATTATGTTCTTGAAAATACCCCTTCGTATAGGCGCTAAGATTGTCGCTCAAGGTAACCAGCCCCGTGTAGAAAAAAGCTCCCACCGCGATAACCAAAACAATGGCTATGAATTGTCCTACCGATTGTTTCATGTCCCTTAATAATTTCAACGCTAAAATCTTCATCACCACTCGATCCCTTCAACGCTTTGTTTGTGCTCATTGATCGTGATGCTCTCGATCTTCCCGCTCTTGACGCGGATCACTTTATCCGCCATCGGCGCGATGGCCGAATTATGGGTGACCAGCACGACGCATGTCTTCGTTTCCTTGTTCAAATCTTGAAGAAGCTTTAACACCGACTTTCCTGTCACATAATCCAAAGCACCGGTGGGTTCGTCGCAGAGGAGAAGCGCGGGATTCTTGGCAACCGCTCTTGCGATCGCAACTCTTTGCTGTTCGCCGCCAGAGAGCTGGGAAGGGAAGTTCTTCAAACGATCCGTTAGTCCAACCTTATGTAAAATATCACGGGCGTCCAGATGGTCCTTACATACCTCTGTCGCAAATTCCACGTTCTCCAGCGCATTCAAATTCGGAATCAGGTTATAGAATTGAAATACGAAGCCAACCTTCTCGCCTCGATATTCGGTTAATCTCTTCTCGCTCCATCCCGTAATCTCTTGATCTCCAACAAACACTTGTCCCGAGGTAGCGGTATCCATCCCGCCGAGAATATTCAAAATCGTGCTTTTCCCCGCCCCGCTGGCCCCTAGAATCACGACGAATTCCCCCTCCAATATGGAGAAGTCAACGCCCGCAAGGGCTTGAATCGTCACCTCGCCGATTGAATAGGCCTTGGTTACGTTTTTGAATTCGATTAACGTTGTCACTTCTTACATCTCCCCGTATTGGATTTTCCGGAAATGGGTTGCCTGCCATTCCCGGTCACTTGTGAAGAAACTACCGTTTCTCACTAAACCGCTGGTTTCATTCTATATCCATCATATCTAGCCTCATGGATATTTCTTCCTGCAGCCGATGTATTTGCGTATCGGTCTTCAGAAGGGTCTTTGTCGCCGCTTCTCCCGCTTGGCATCATGAACACAATAAGAGCCATATAAGTGGTATTATCTCCTCAGGGTAGACAGTGAAAAAAGAGGACATGTTACAATGAGCTCAAACACTGGATACCGGAGGGGATTTTTGTTATGTCAGCAAAGAAAGGCCAAACCTTTAATCGATATAGTGAAGAAACAAAGAAAGAAGCCGTTCGTCTGCGAGTGGAAGAAGGTTGGGCGTACAAACGGATCATGGAGAAGTTTGGGATTAAGAGCGAGAGCCAGATTATCACATGGGTTCGTAAAAGCCAAAACGGCGAGAGTTTTGAGGATTACCGGGGACGTTGGACGAAGAAACATTTTAGTAGTGCAGAAGAAGAAAATGCCTATCTGAAAGCGCAGGTAGAATATCTAAAGAAGCTCAATCCAAATTTGCACGGAGAGGGAAGCTGGATTTCGAAGCCCGGTGCCAGTCCGTTCGAGAAATAAGCAAGCGGGCACCTGTGGTCTGGCTGTGTAAAATGGCTGAAATCTCGCGTGCAGGTTACTACAAATGGATGAAAAATGCTGCCCTCCGAAAGAAACGAGCAGATCCGGATGCGGATCTAAAATCACATATTTTAGGCATTCACCGGCTTCGTCCTTATTTCGGCTACAAACGTATGCGAACCGCGTTAGGCAAGGAAGGCCTTGTGGTGAATCACAAAAAGGTACGCCGCTTAATGAGAGAACTTCAGATTCGTTCCGTGATTCGCAAGAAACGTCCATTTGCTGGCCGGAAACCGTCCGTTCTGTTCCGTAATGTCCAAAATCGGGAATTCTCGGTGGCAGCTCTTGTGCAGAAAGCTTGTGACGGATATTACGTATGTCCGAATTGGGCATGATTTTGCGTATCTCTCGGTGGTGATGGACCTGTTCAACAACGAAATTGTAGCCTGGGAACTCTCCGAGCGAAATGACTTAAAACTGGTTACGGACACAGTGAAGAAACTGAAATGTGGACCTTCCTAGCTCCATTCGGATCAGGGGTTTCAGTATACAACACAAAGCTATGACAAGTTGCTTGAAGAGAAGAAGCTCACAGGAAGCCATTCTCGGCGTGGGAACTGCTATGATCATGCTTGTATCGAGTCTTTCTTCTCGCACTTAAAGACGGAGAAGTTGTATTTGGAGAAACCTCAGAATCTGGAGCAGGCAAGAAGTCAAATTACGGAGTACATTTCGTTTTACAACATGGAACGTTTCCAAAACAAACTGGGCGACCTCTCCCCCATTGAATTCCGGGAAAAAGTCGCCGCTTAATAGAATCTCTTTTTTCATTGTCTACTTGACGGGGCAATGACCAGAGAGACAAGAGCTTTTCTTCATATGAGAGTTGCATACCATTACTTTAATTCCCGAAAAAAGCGTTCGATCCTGGCTCTATCCGGCAATGCAGGGATTCCTCCTTTTTGGGTCGTGGCCAACGCGCCGGCAGCATTGGCGAAACGGACACATTCAGCCACATCGTCAACGGTCATCCCATTAAAGCCGTCGGGGATTCCCAGAATTTTGCCGATCGCCGCTCCGACAAAAGCATCTCCCGCTCCCGTTGAATCAACCATTCGTACGGGATAGGCAGGCGCCGTCCCAACCGCATGCAGATAACGGTAAAAACATCCCCGTTCCCCCAGCGTCACAAAAATCAAGGGGATGTCGAACTTCCGCATCAGCTGCAAGGTGCCTTCGCCCGGATCTATTCTTCCTGTCAGAAAGATCAGTTCCTCCTGGGATACCTTCAGAATATCCGCAAAGGACAGCCCCTCTTCGATTGCCTTCTTCGCGTCCGCCAACGAATTCCACAGCGATTCACGGAGATTGGGATCGAACGTAATCAGAAGCCCTTGTCTTTTGGCGTGCTTCAAAGCTTTGAGAGTTGCTGTTTTTGCCGGTTCCGCCGTCATGGACAATGAACCGAAATGAAACACCCGTGACTTCTCGATGAGATTGTAATTCAATTCGTTCTCATCCAGAGTAAGATCCGCACCGGGATTACGACAAAAACTGAAGGAACGCTCCCCATGCTCAGTCAGGTGAACAAACGCCAACGTGGTATGGACTTCCTCAGAGAACCTCAATCCCTCCGTATTGACGCCGTACTTCTGCAAAGTGTTCCGCAGCAATTCACCAAAGCGATCGGTTCCCACTTTACCCAGAAATGCCGTTCTCATCCCCAGTTTCGCCAGCAGCACAGCTACATTGGCGGGTGCCCCGCCGGGGTTGCATTCAAACAAAGCCTGCCCTTGTTCCGAGTTCCCGGCGGGCGTAAAATCAATTATCAACTCTCCCATCGTCACCACATCAAACATCTACTAGGCCCCCCCCTCACCAAACGGAACGTAGCTTCCAGGACTGGAAGGAGGTCAAGCTCACGGATCCGCCTCGGCTGAACAGAAGAGTGACTATATTGCCCGGATGCGGAAACAAATTGTGGGTCATCACTGTACGTCCCTCATCGCCGTAAATTTCCACAACGCTGGTATCCATCAAAATATGAAGCTTCAGCTTTTTCTGCCCAAACGCCTCCAATTTAAATTCGCATATACCTTCACTCCAGCCATCGGATCGACTGCGGTCGAATTTCAAAATCCCTGTCGTTGGAAAGTAAGAGAGCACCGTTTCCTCGGTTCGGTCTGCGGAAACCCGTAGCTTAAACCCAAATTCCTTGGCATCGCAATCCTCCAGATCGAATTCGGCGATCATCTCCCACGCCTCGCTCGCCAGATCGTCCAGAATAATTTCCATGTCTGCCCCAATCTGCTGTTCGCTGCTTCTGAACCGGCCTTTCTCCCGCAGAGAAGCAAGTTCGGCTATCGAGAGAAATTTCAGCCTTCCGTCTTCATCCAGCTCCACCGTGCGTGGAATCGACATGGACCCACACCAGCCCTTTTGTGTGGGTGGCGCAAAATCCTTGAACCACGGCATCCAATCCCAGGAGTTCAACCAGGCGATAATAATTCTCCTACCCTTGTCGTCCAGCAACGATTGCGGCGCATAGTAGTCGAAGCCAACATCCACCTCGCCCTGCACATCCCAGTTGAATATTCCGGTGGTATAGTCCATGTCCCCCACCAAGTAGACGGTTTTCGTATTTCCCATGCCCATCGGCGAGAACATCAGTACATGCTTATCACCCAGCGGAAAGAAATCCGGGCATTCCCACATCGTCCCGAGACCGCCGTCGCTTTCGGCCAGGACATTGATATATTCCCACTGCCGCAGATCAGGCGAACGATACAGCAGTGCCTTGCCCCGACCGTCCTTGCAGGAGCCAACGACCATATACCAGCTATCTTCGTGCTTCCAGACTTTCGGATCACGGAAATCGTTCGAACCCGTTTCGGGAGGGAGGGCAATCACGGGATTGCCCTCATATTTTTCGAAATGAATGCCGTCTGTGCTGGTGGCCAGGCACTGCGTTTGCACCACTTCACCGTCACGAATAACCGTTCCGGTATAGAACAGGTACAATACTCCATTATGATCCACGGCCGAACCGGAGAAGCATCCGCCCCGCTCATCCAGATCGTAAGGCTCACTCGGCGCGAGCGCCACCGGGAGATGTTCCCAATGCACGAGGTCCTTCGATTTGCTATGTCCCCAGTGCATCGCGCCCCAGCGGTCTCCGTAAGGGTAATACTGGTAAAAGAGATGGTATTCTCCTTTAAACTGAATGAAACCATTCGGATCGTTAATCCAACGGGCAGGCGACATAAAGTGGTATTTGTGCCGCGACGGTTCCCGCGCGGCCTCTTCCCTGATTGCAGCGATGGCGGCTTCGGCCTTCGCCAAGGCCTGCACATGCCGTTCTTTACTTCCTTGCTGAACAGCCATTATGTTTATTCCTCCATCGTTTGACGTACTTGTCTGGCTTGCTTCACGTTGCCTTCAGAGTGCCAAGGCGTACGGTCCAGCTTCTTCTGCAGTTCGGCTTTTCTTCCTTGGTCGTACTCTTTCATGCGCTCCTCGGCCATCTCCTGCGACTGCTGCATTTCGGCGTTCAAGGACACGCCTTGCGGCTTCGCTATATTGACAAGCTGCGGCATCAGCTGGATTCGCTCCTCCACCGGCAGGATGCCAAACGGCTTGGAAGGCAACGTCTGGTACCAATAAGCGGTCGAGGACCAGTCGTCTGCCAGATGGTTGGCATGCCCGTGTTCAATCGTTACCTTCAAGCTTTTCGAGAAGTGGATCGGATCGGTAATATGGAAGCGGTAAGACACCTGGTAACCGGGCACGTCGCTTTCATGCACGATCGAGCCGCAGAACGGGAACGCGTTTTTTTGCATGCCCCAGGCGTGATTGAAGTAATCTTCCGCCCCGGTGCCGACGATGCTCGGCAGTTCCTCGCCGTCGATAAAAATCATGTCGTCGCCTTCGCCCCACCAGCTGCCCTGGAAATGCGTGACCGATAAATTGCAGCCGATATAATGACCTTCTCCTTCCGTCTCCAGAATTACGTAGTTGCCGGCGCCGTCCAGATTGGCCACGCGGTTGACCTCCGGCGTGTTGACCTGCAAATTCGCGCCCCACCCGTCGCACGGATATTCGCGTCTCCACTGCGCGTGGAAATAAGCAGTGTTTGCCTCTAACGGCTGGCGGTACAGTTCATAATCGATGTGAAAATAAAGACCGAACGGCACATCGTTTTCATTGACGATTTCGATTTTGGCCCGCTTGTTGAACGGCATCGGCAAATAGCAGTTGACCGAAGCGACGCCGCCGAATTTAAACTGTTCCTCCGGTTTGACGGACACGGTAAACGGCAGCGAAGCGAAGTTCCCCGGCATGGAATGGCCGATGCAAAAGAAGTCGCCGAGCGGCACGAGTACGCTGGGATGAGCCTGATCGTCCCAAGTCATTTTGATCAGTACCTTACGGTACCAAGCCGGATCGGCCACCTCCCACGTGACGCCAAGCGCGTTGTGAATTTCATTAACCGGTGCAATATTGGCTCCGAGGTCCGGGCGCATGACGCTTGGCCCCAGCACCCGGCGGCAGAAGGAAGTCATCCAGATGTGCGAAATGCTGCCGGGTCCTTCGATATCCCCCAGCACGACGCTTTCCCCTGCCGGGATCATCCAGTAATCCTGGTTTTTCCCTTCCTGATCCCAGCTGGAAACCCGGGCTGTACGAACCTTTTTGATTTGCGTCAGTTGTCCTAAAAAGTTAGCGCTTTGATGATTCATAATAAGTTCTCTCCTTCATCTATTCATTAATTTAGGTAAAACCATTGAAAGTAGGGTAAAAGCAACTATCCTTTAACTGCTCCCGCCGTCATGCCTTCGATAATAAACCGCTGGAACACGCCGAAAAATATCAACTGCGGGACGATAATCAGGATGCCGGCGGCCAGCGTGCCGCCATAATCGATACTGTACGCCCCTTTAAACTGGGAGATACCCAGTGAGATCGTATATTTCGCCGCATCGCTAATCAGCGTCACGGCGAACGGAAACTCATTCCAGATATACAGAATGTTGAAAATAAACACCGTGGACACAACCGGCATGATAATCGGAAACACAATCGATTTGCACAGCATGTATAAGCCGCTCCCGTCTATAATCGCAGCTTCCTCCACTTCTTTTGGAAATCCCCGCAAAAAACCGGTAAACAGCAGCGTATTAAATGCGATCGCTGTCGCGATATAGGGCAAGACGAGCGACCCGTAACTGTTGAGCAAATCCAGCGTGATCGTGATTCGGTAAACGGGAAAGATCAGAATAAACGCCGGAATGGCCAGGCCGGAAATAAAATAGAGCTGGATCAGGTTTTGGAGCCTCTTCGACTTGAACACCATACGAGTTAATGCGAACGAGCTCATGAACGTGATGACGATTTCGATCACGATTGTGATGACCGCGACGAAGATCGTATTTTTATATAAAGTGAAAAAATCCAGTGTGGCGAAAGCCCGTTTGTAATTTTCCAAGCTCCACGACGCGGGCCAACTGAAAGGGTTGTTCAAAATCTCGCTGCTGTTGCGAAAAGAGAGAAAGCAAACCCAAAGCACCGGCAGCAAAATGAGCAAAGTCACCCCATAGGCCAACACGTACCATCCCAGCGTTTTCCATCGGCGACGAAACGAGATATCAGCTTCCGTACTCATTTCCATCTCTCCTTCATTCCTCTATGTTGGACTTGCTCAGCTTCAAATAGGCGACGGAAAACAGAACGGTCAGCAGAAATGTGACGGTTGAAATGGCCATCCCGTATCCGTATTCAGCGGAGGTAAATGTCGTATTGTACATATAGGTGACCAACACTTCCGATTGATGGTTCGGCCCGCCCCCTGTGAGCATAAACACGGTTTCAAAAATCTTGAACACATTGGTAATGACCAGCACAACAACGATTTTGTTCGTTTCGTTCATCATGGGCACCGTGATGTGCCACAATTGCTGCCGGGAGCCTGCACCGTCAATCGCGCTCGATTCGTACACGTCCCGGGGAATCATCTTCAAGCCAGCCAAGAAAATCGTGGCAATGAACCCGATCTGCTGCCAAACGAACACGAAGCCAATGGAGTAAGGCGCCAGCGCCTTACCGCCAATCCACATCTGGGTCAGGTTTCCGAGCCCGAGCTTGAGCAGCAGCATATTGATCAGCCCCATTTGCGGATCGAGCACGAATACCCAGATCAAACCGACGACGATCGGTGCGATGATGCTAGGCGTATAGTTCAGCGCCTTCAGGGCGCCGCTGCCCTTGAATGCGCGGTTTAGCAGAAGCGCCAACAGAAACGATAGCGGAATCAGCAGGATGAGCGATACGCCGAGTATAATGAACGTATTTTTCAGTGAAACCCAGAAAAATGAATCCGTCAAAAGCCGTTTGTAATTTCCGAGTCCAACAAATTCCGGAATACCGATACCCGTGTATTTTGTCATGCTGTAGTAAAACGAGATGAGGATCGGGATGACGATATAGCCAGTAAACAGAATCAAAGCGGGAAACAACATGAAACATATATTTCTTCTCTTGCTTAACCAGATCATTTTCTTTGGATTCCTCCCTCCCCTATCTTCTTCACTGCTGTTCGATTTTTTGGTCAATCAAATCAAGAGCCTGTTCAGGCGAATAGAACCCGTTAATGACTCCGTAAATACTGTCATACATGGCATTTCCAATCGCATCGGAAACCACGAGATCTGGTTGGGCAATCGGTTTTTCCCACTCTGGCTCGTTCATCGCTCTGATCAACTCGGCATACACCGGGTGGGAATTCTTATCGACATCGGCCTCATAGTTGGTGATCGGCGGCAGTTGATTGTCAACCATGATTTGCATGCCCTCCTGACTGTAATAGAAGGTGAAGAACTTCTGTACAGCATCGTATTTCAACGAGTCTTCCTTCACCTTGGCACTGGCTACCAACGGTGCGGAAGCGGAAATCATGGCAATTTTCTGATTTCCCACACCGTCACTGAAGGTTGGACCCCAAGAGAATCCGACCGTCTCGGCAATCGGGCTTGCTTCCAACTTGCCTGTTTCCCAGGCTCCGGCATCCAACATTGCCGCCTTGCCCGAGGTGAACATTTCCACTGCCTGAAAATAGCTCATGGTTGTCACGTTTTCGGGAAATGCTCCAAGCTCCTGCAGTTCGGCGATTTGATTAAACAGACGAAGGAAATCGGGATTGTTAAACTTCTCTTCTCCTGCCAATATCGCGTCGATTTTATCAAAGTAACCATAGCGGGTTAACATCCCAAGAAAGGCCCAAATGCTGTAGTTGTCTTTTGCGCCTTGTGCGATTGTCACCACATTGTTCGCTTTAAACACATTGACTGCTTCAATCAGTTCTTCATAGGTCTCCGGCACTTTGACGTTGTACTCCTCGAACAGCGCCTTGTTGTACCACAGGCCAGTAACCAGCGATTGATAAGGCAGACCGAATTTCTTTCCGCTGTCCTCGTAGTTTTTTAGCATCATCGGGTCGATGGCGGAGAGCTCCGGTGTGTCGTTAATCATCTCGCTTAGATCCAGCAACAGGCCAGCCTGATTCATCTCTTTGGCCGAGGCAGGCAGCATCCAGAAAATATCGGGCATCTCTCCGGATTGAGCCTGAACCTTCATTTTTTTGATATGGTCGTTCGTATCCGCTCCGGATAAATTGACCATAATTTCGGGATGCTTGGCCTGAAAAGCTTCGATCGCCTCATACATGGCCGGTTCCTGATCCTTCACATTGGCGACGTGCATCGCGATATTCAAGATTACTGACGCCTCGCCGGCACTGCCTCCCCCTCCATTCACAGCGCTTTCATTTTTAGGACTTCCACAAGCTGCCAATGACGTTATCAGCATCAACATGGCAAGCATTCCAGAGAGTGCTTTCTTCATTTTCATTCCCCCCTAATAGTTGAAGAATCGTAAGAATTGTGCAAATATTAATCTAAACGGAAGGTTAGTCCCCTTCTTTACATTGCCATTCTAATACGAATGAAAGCGGTTGTATTTAGCAGATGTTAGGGATTATTTATCAAAAATTGCTTCTTGTTTCACTTCCAGAAAATAGATTCAACGTAGGAGGTACCAACGTATGATCCTCGACAGCGTGTCGCCATATATCCGTGTCGCCATGGATGACATCAATACGGAACCTTGGTTTATACAAGAGCGGGTGTTGTTCGACTACGAACTGCTTTACGTAATGGAAGGGGAGCTCTTAGTAACAATTGAAGATGATGTTTATGAGGGAAAGCAGGGGGATATTTTTCTGTTTCGCCCGGGACAGCGCCATTCGCTCCGCAAAACCAGCCCAAAATTGCGGCAGCCTCATATTCATTTCGACTTCTTCTATCAAGAGGACAGTCCGGGGGTCAAGGTCTCCTTTCGCTCCTGGGACAAAATTTCAGAAGAGGAGAAGCAATGGTTTCGCGAAGATATCATGGACCAAATGCCCGTCCCGTTATCCAGTCACCTCCGCCTCAAAAATCCGCTGCTAATCGAACAAATGCTGATTCAATTGATCAATGAGTTCGATATGAAGATGCCTTACTTCGAAATCAAAATCAAAGGATTGTTCATCCAGTTATGGATTCAAATTTTGCGGGAGAATTACTGGAATCTCCATCCTCATCTCGTTACCAATTTTCAGACCTTGCTTAAGGTAAAGGATTTCCTGATGAACACGCCAGAGCGCAAAGTTACCTTGGAAGAGATCTCTAAAATGTCCGGCATTAGCAAGCATTATTTGATTCGGCTGTTCAAAAAGGCCTTTGGCATGAGTCCTCTTCAATATCACCAATTCATCCGGATTCAGCGTGCAAAACATTTGATTCAGTTCACGGACGATTCCATAAACGCCATTGCCGAGAATATGGGTTTCCCGAACATTCACGCTTTCAGCAGGGCGTTCAAAACAGTGGACGGGATTCACCCTTCTTTTTACAGAAATTAGCGAGCGCCCAATCATGAAAGCGCTCTACAAAAAATCCTGCCTTCAGAAATACAGCGGCAAGTCGGAATTCTCCCGACCTGCCGCTGTCATGATGTTAAAATATGTTCTTCATCGACGGCGAACCTTGGCCGCCACCACTTTCATAATGTCAAGCTCCGCATCAGGCAGCTTTTTCATCGTTCTATGAATCAACTCCTTTAAGACAATTGTCTACCTAATATTCTACATTTGTCTTAAACAAACAAAGATATGTTGCCACTTCTCCCGCTTGCATCATAAACACAAAAAAGAGCCATATAGGTGAAAAACACCTACATGACTCATCTGACAGTGCAACCCGAGACTCTTCTATCCATTTTAAGCCCAGCATATTAGGGCTTCGAAACTCAGCAACATCGTCTGCTAATACGCCGAAGCTTGTACGATGAACGAGTCTATAAAAGCGTCTCTGAAGCTAGCGTAAACCCTTCAATCGCGACATCTTCATCGACTTCAATCATGATGCAGCGTTTACCTTGGAAATTCACCTGTTTTACATACCTTAAATCCTGCGGGCTAACCGAAATCGTAGCTACCTTGGTTTCGATCTTAATGGATTTGGAAGTATACTTCGGCATGACGCTGGTTGCTTTCATTTCATAGTTCTTGTTGTCCACGATGGTTTCAAATGCCCGCTCCACCTTCTCGGTCGTCACGTCCTCTACGCCGCTTGCGTTCAGTACGCGCTCCAGATCTTTATAATCCAGCTTTGGAGGCTCTTCCTCCTTCGTCTCTTCGTTAATTTCGATCACCCGGTTGATTTCCTCGTACACCTGGGCAATGGTCGCTGAATCGAGCTGTTCGCCGGCCACTTCCTTGACGATATCTTCGAAGATCGCTCGCTCTTCAAGTGCCGTCACGGATCTTTCTCCGTTCAAGACCTGTTCGACAAAATGCGGATCCGGAAAATTCGATTTTCCCGTACAATACAAAATACGATTCACATCGGAATAATTGTCCGTCACGCTAGGGTACAGGAATCCTTGCTCCGGCGTACTTAACTTGATAATCGGATCTACAATGACATTGTACTTGAACTCCCTCTCCACATAATCGAACAAGAGCGTCTTCCTTTGTTTCTCCGTAGAATTCACACTGCATAAAATAAACGGATGGGCGAACACCTCGTTCTTCTCGCTCTCTTCCGCTTCATCGTTTCTCGCCTTGGTCGGCATATAATACTGTCCCCGAACGAACGTGACCACCATATCCCGCTCATATTGGGCATCCTTCAGCATTCGATCCACCAGCATCAGCATCAAGTCCTGCCATTCTTCCGGATCACCCGACACGAGAGCTTGGTGAAGCATGACCTGCGCCGGTTCCTCCGCTGCTTCCTGAAACCTCAATTCGAACAATTTTTGATCCAGTTCGCCGGTCAGCAGTTTTTTGAAATTCCCCATGTATAACTCTTGCTTCTCTCGATCCACCAGTTCGAATGGCAGGCGCTCCCAGTGATAGATTTCATTCGTTTCCTTCGTAATATAGACATTGAGAATATCGTAAATATTCATTAAATCGTGATCCAGCTTAAATTGCTTGCGTATATTGGCGACTTCTTTTTTGTTCATATCGGATTCGGCAGCTCCTTAGATATATTCTAGCTTATATAGTATAAATTATTGGAACGTAAATTGGTAAGCGATCTTGCAGCTTGCATTGCTGTGCCTAAGGTCCATTCTCCTGTGCACCTGATCCTCTATTGTTGCATATTTGCATACCCGAGTCGAGGACATTTCCTTGTGGGAACCCATACCAAAAAGAGATATCCTTACTCAAAGGATACCTCTTCTGGATACTCGAACCTATTCATTCAAACAACCTTTGATGTTTATGAAAAAACCGGTAAAAGAATTGTACATTGTCGAGTTCAAACCATTCTGCCGTTTGCAAAATCTTGGCATCGAGATTGTAGATCTTCGCATGAAGCGTACCCAGAACAAAGGGAGAATGCGTAGCAATAATGAATTGACAGTCAAAATAACGCGCCAGATCGTTCATTTGCTCGGCCAGCTTGATTTGATTCGCCGGAGAAAGCGACGTTTCCGGTTCATCCAATAAATACAGTTGCCCGGGAAGCAAATATTCCTCAAAAAACTGCATCGACGTCTCCCCGTTCGAATACTTCTCCTGAGCGAATTGAATGATATCCATCTTCTTTTTGAACTCATACGACTGCTCCAGCTCTTCTACCTCGGCCTTGCTCTTCCCCTGAACGAACTGCTCATGCAGCAGCCCTTCGCGAAGCACGCTTTCCTGCTGTATTTTCTTGATTTCATACAACAGATCCTCTGACTTGATGTACCGGCTCCCGTCGGGAAGCTTGTATATGGGACGCTCCTGATCATCATGCCCGAGTTGAAAGCTGCTTTCCTCGATAAACCGCTGCGCGTACATGTTGTGATTATAGCTTGTCATTCGCTCAGCGCCCGCGATACCCAATTTATTGGCGATTAGATTCAGCAAGGTGGATTTGCCGGAGCCATTACTGCCGTATAATACCGTGATTCGATCAAACAGCAGAACTTCCCCTGCCATGTGCCTGAACACATGATCGGGATATATATTCGGGTTGCTGGAAATGGAAGAAGAGAGTTTAAAGTTAGTTAAATATAGCATCGCCCTCGCTCACCTCATTCAAGCACGGTCCAAATATCCAGTGCCGCCAAACGAATCGCCGCATGCTCATGATTCCGGTACGCTCTTAAACGGTCGGTACAAGCCTGGTTCCACAAAAGGTACGTTCCCGCAACATTCAGCAAAGAAAGCCCGATATATTGGGCCGCAAATGGCTGCCGATCTCTCAAATGGTCCACCAGATCCAGAATCGACTCCGGTCTCCAATACGCCTGACTGGCATTGGCTGCCAGAGCGATCTGTCTGTAGGCGTAATCCAACAGATGCGGATGCGTCTCCACCATTTGAATCACAGGGTCCAAATGCAAGGCAGCCTGATCCGCCTGTTTCCATTCAACCATCGCTAAATATAACTTGATCACGGCTTGTTTCAGGGTTTCTTTGGATTTAAGAGCATCGACCATGCCCGTATATAAAGGAACGAGTACCCCTCTTGCATTTGGAGGTAATGAGATCAGCTTATCAACCAATGCCACCAGACGCTGCCGCTCTGGAAGGTCCCTCTCCGGGGCAGCATTCCATTCAACCTTCGTCTCCGTGTTAGCCAATTGTGTGCAAACGCCGATGACCCGATCGTTCACCTTCCCATCACGACAAGCCACAATGAGCGTATCCATCGCCGCCTTCCATCTGGCGTTATACTCCAAGTCAAGAATCGCTCGGCCGGCGGAAGCCGCTACCTTATCCTCGCTTCCATTCACCCAACGGCTCATGGCTTGGAAAGCCTCTCTTGCCACAACGGGATCGGTATGCCCTGCAATCTCGATAATCAATTGCAAATACTTTGGCCGAGCCTCCACCGGAAGTCCGCCAGCATACTGGTTAAGCAGGCTTCTTGCGATATCACGCTGCGGGGAAGCTGCCATGGCACTCATCAGGGTCCAGCTGCGTTCATCATCGAGCCATTGTCTGGCAGCGTGACCTATGGAGATCATCACGTCTTTGTGTACATTCGGTTTCTCGTATTCACGGATGAGAAGCTCCATGCTCTCACTGCTTTTATAAGCTCCAAGCAGGCGGATTGCTTCTTTTCTGACCGTGATTTTCAATTTCTCCCGATTCAGCAGGTCCGACAGCATGGACGTCAACAAGACCGGGCTCACCCTGCGCAAACATCTGGGGATCGAGTACATGGCGACCCGAGCACGGTCTCCATCCAGGTTGCCCAGCAATACAGGAAGTGCCTTCTCCGGCTCTTCCCATAACGAATATGCGTAAAGCGCTGCCTCGACGACATGCACTTCCTCATCCTGCAGCAGGACCTCCAGTTGATCGGAGCCATAATCCGGCATGACGGCCAAGCTCCGCATCGCCGCCGCGCGTTCATGGAAACTTCGTTTGGCATCCAATGCCACTCGTTCCAGAAGGGAGGCTAATGCCTTTTGCTGACGCGGCAGCCACCGGTGAAACCCATTATGGGCGGGCACAACATAAATCGTTTTTCCCGATAAATGCTTACCATTGATGATCTTCCCCGAGATGAACGGGGTAAGCCACTCCTGACGCTTGAGATGCAGATGCGTAAATACGTCGTGGAATGAGATGAAGGATGGGTCTCTGTCCAGCAGTTCTCTAACCCTCCCATCCCGGGTTCCATACGGTGCCAGCCAATAATGGACCGCCTGCGGCGATACCGTTTTCGCCTTCAACAGTTCCTCCAGCAGAAGCTGAAGCTTCGGCAATCGATCCACGGCTTTTCCGAACAAATCAGCCATACGCAGAACCACACTTACGTTTTCGCGCTTGTTCGCTTCTACACCAAAGGCATAAATCTCATCGAACAACGCTTCCAGTGCAGAACTTGGTATGCTATCCCAATCCATCGAGAAGAGCGCAAACTGACCGTCCCGCATCGTCAATCTTCCAAACGTTCTCAAAGCGAACTTGAACAGCTCGCCCTTCGGCTCCAATGCATGTTCACGCAGTATGGCAAAAGCCAGTTTCTCCGTGGCGGACCTTGTCCCGTACGAAGTGTCCCTGGCTTCAACCACGCTATCCACCAGCACAGTCAGATCGTTCACATGCTCATCCTTAAACATGGGAGCAGGACAGTTTGAGAGCTCGACCATCACTTGCCAGCGCACCGGATCCTGGTCGTTCTTGATTCGAGTCAGGAAGCGCAGCGTCTCATCCATTCCGCTTCGGGATAGAGCTGTACTCCGAACGAGGTGGGCATAGGCCGCAGCACGCTCATCGCTATTAGACACCTGGACGGCTTGCTCCAGCTTCTCCCTGGCGTTAACAATGAAACGGCGTGCCGTCGTTTCGAGCATGTCATCCTGATGATCACGAATGTCACGAAGCTCCAGCATGCGGGCAGCTTCCTTGTCACGCAGTCGGTGCGGCAGTACATCCAGCAGCGGCATAGGGAAAATGCGCGTCTTCCGCTCGTCTTCCTTATAAGCGGCATCAAACATCGCTTCGCGATAAGACGGCGCAAGGGTATCCAGCACCTTGGCTAGATGCTCGGGCTGATCTGCGAGCAAGGTAGTCAGCGTGGTCCACTGCGCTGTGGTGAACCATTTTCTCTTCTTCAACACACCTGTCGGAACGCCGTGATTCAAAAGATATTCCCGAGTCTCTTCACGTGTCAGAAGCTCGAATACGTCCTCAGGACTGGCCTGAATCAGAATGCCCAATTGCTGCTTGAGTACAGGATGAATCATATCCGTCGGCCCAAGCGTAAGCGCACATTCCAACACGATTGCCGGTCTTGTAACACTCAATACTTCAATCGCCGATGAGAGCGTCCACCATATAGTGACCTTTTCCCGATGCGTTGCGTTCTGCAAAGCATTCTTGAAATACGCTGCAACCAGATCGGGATAGTGCTTCGTTAGGAGCCGCCAATTCTGCAGGGCATACCCCAGCTCCGGAAGCCTGCTGCGAACCGTCTCTTCGCTGCACACGGCCAATAATAAGGACGCTTCTTGTGCCCCCCACCGGTCAAGCACGAGCGGCAGCAGACGTTCCGCCCAATCCTGACGATATGTATTCAAGATGCTCCGCAGCAATTGGCGGCGGCAATGATACGACATCAGAGCGATTTCGGATTCAATCGAAAAGTCCGGATCTGTCACCACTTCTGGCAGTAATCCAGCTGCCCGGCCCCTAACTCCTGCCTTAGAATGCTCCAGGGCAAGTAAAACGGCATGAGCATCATGCACTACGTCGGCACCGGTCAAAGCCAGATGCGCCTCATAGGCGGTGCCGCTTTCGAGCAAAGATATGAGCAGCGCGGAATAATCCGCTTCTCCTTTATGCTGGCGCCCCAGAAGCGCCATCCGCTTCATCCTGTCCGAATAACCCAGCGAATCCAGCTCCATGAGCAATTGCTCTTTTTTCATCAGATCATGGTTATATGTCAACATTTCCTCTCCCCTCATGTCCTTATAACTGATTATAATTTCTACGTAACCGATTTACACAAGCTCTCCTGGAAGTATATAACTTCTTGTTTGTTCGTGCTATGGCCACAGCCGGGGGATAGTTGGATGGTCATGAAAGTGAGATGAATCAACTCCATACTGTATGGAAGTGTGCCTCATCTGCATTCCCGCTGCTCTACCCCGCTTTATTTAAGATGATTGGCAGCGTGATTTGTAGCGAAAAGATATCTTTTTCCTGAGATACCGTCAACGTTCCGTTGTGCTGCTGTATCATTTTCTGACAACTAACGAGCCCGATTTCGTTGCTATCTTTCTTTTTGTCGACATGTTTAATCTTATTCTCTACAACAAGAAAGACCCATTGCTGCTTCAAGTAGACCCTGATCTGAACGGGCTCTGATGGATCGGCGTATTTTCGAATATTTGAAAATATGTTATCGAATACACGGCGAATGGCGACCAGATTGATTTCCAGCAGAAATTTCTCGTGATTAGAATTGGCCTGAATCTGAACATCGATATCATCCAAAACGACCAGTTGTTCATCAATGAGTTGATCGATAAGCGCTCTGCCCTCATAGATTTCAAATTCCACTTCCTCTTCTTCCGCAGCAGAGGATACCGTAAAATATTCGAATAGTTTGTCCGACAGTGCCTTGATCTGATAAGCTTTCTCCCTACTGTTATGAATATACTGCAATAAATCCTCCTGCGTCTTATATTTGTTGAGTTCTATAATGTCCATATATCCCAACAGAATCGTAAGCGGGGTACGGAGGTCATGGGAAATTGCCGTGATCAATTCACGATTGGCTATCCTCACCCTCTCCTCGCTGCCGAGTCGCTCAATAAATGATTTTCTCATCTCATCAATACTTTGGGCCAAAGACGACAGTTCATCCTTTCCCGATATCGTAATCGAATAATCCAAATTTCCACCTTCGAGTATCTTAATCTCTTGTTCAAGCCTGCCAATATATGATGTTTTCCTGTTAATAATGAGTAGAAAGGAAACAATGAACACAACAGCCGCGACGAAAACACCAATAATCAGAATGAGGGTATAATATTGATACTCATAAAAGCCGACCAGATATATCTGGGCATCCTGATCCGCGAAACTAATCGTCTTGATGGGTATTTTCGATGGTACCAATTGGGTTAAAAGCTCTTCATTGATGGCAGAATCAATCCCGGTATTGGAGGAATAGATCAATTTATCTTTTGCAAAAATATACAGATTTAAGTATCGTTCCTCACTTACCCATGCGGACAATCGCTCATGATCAGAGGTTGACACGTTCTGGCTATTCACAAATGTTTCGAATCGATCAAGCGCATCTTGCTGCCTGTTCTCTACAAAAGTGGATTTGCTTAAGTAATTATCCAGTACTGTCTCACCAACAACTTGTAAAACAACGAGTGTACTTATGGATAGGACTGAAGAAATCATAACCGCCAGCACCAATTTGATCTTCAGCTTTTTCCCCATTAGCAATCTATTCAATTTTGTACCCCTTCCCCCAAACGGTCTTCACATATTTAGGGTTCTGTGGGTCGTCCTCCAGCTTGCTTCTCAAATTGCGAATGTGAACCATAACCGTGTTATTGCACGTATAAAAGTAGGGCTGCCCCCAGACACTCTCATATATGTTTTCCGCCGAAAATACCTTTCGCCGTTTCTTCGCTAGCAACAACAAGATCTGGTATTCAATTTCGGTTAAAGCCACTTCCTTCTCCCCAACAAAAACAGTCTTGGAATCCTGATGGACCGTAAGATCCTCCATGATGATTTGGTCCGCTTCTTCCCTCTTCTCCTTGCCACGATACACATAATACCTTCGAAGCAATGCCTTTACCCTTGCAACGAGTTCTGTATAGGAAAAGGGTTTGGACAAAAAATCATCACTCCCGGAGGAGAAGGCCAATTGTTTGTCCGAATCCTGCGTTTTAGCTGTGAGAAACAGGATCGGAGCACTTGTTTTTTCACGAATCTCCAGACACGCCTTCAGCCCCGATTTATTCGGCATCATCATATCCAAGATAATGAGATCCGTCTCTTCATTCACTTTATCAATTGCGTCCTGACCATCTACCGCTTCAATGACTTCATAATTCTCGCTCTCTAACAAAATCTTTACAATTTCACGAATCTCACTGTTATCGTCAGCAATTAAAATTTGCTTGCTCATCCGATCCCTCCGTCCAATTTCAGTATAATATGCGTTAGCAGCCACTACCAGCAGAGACAATCGACTTAAGAATTCTTCAGAAGTTATGTAGGTGACTCTTCATTTTTTCGTTTTATACTGTAATCAGCAAAGGTCATAACGCAAAGGAGTCATCAGCTATGCCACAACTTTCGAGAAAAACAGTTATGAAAATACTGTTGGGTCTGTTAACGATTTTGTCCATTGGTTTACTGGTCTATTATTCTCCTGCCATTATTAAAATCATGTCGTCCATGGACAATTTCAGAGCGTATATTCATTCAACGGGACATTGGGGTCCGGTGATGTTTATTTTATTCCAGATACTTCAGATCGTGGTTGCGCCTATTCCGGGAGAAGTGGTACAGGTTGCAGGCGGATATATCTATGGGGTTACGCTTGGGTCATTCTATACTACAGTAGGCTTGGTATTGGGCTCAGCGATTGCTTTTTATTTCACTCGTTTTATCGGTCGCAATTTTATTGCGCGATTGCTGCAAAAGAAAGACTATAAGTGGATGTCGTTTATTCATAATGAGAAGAAGTTCTCTGCCTTTTTGTTTATCTTTTTCGTGATTCCCGGTTTGCCGAAAGACATGCTCGTATTTGTTGCCGCTCTTACATCCATGAGTTCTTTAAGATTCTTCACGATACTTCTGGTTGGTCGTCTGCCATGGATTATTGCCTCTGCCGCGGTAGGGTCCACAATTCATATGCAACAATACAGCATCGCCATTATCATATCCGTCATTGCCGTTATTGGTTTCGTACTCGGATATATCTATAAAGATAAATTGATGAACTTGTTCTCCAAAGTGGAGAAATCGAAAGGGACAAGTCCTTCTGCCAAACCCAAGGCAATCCCCAGCTTAGCAAAGAGTAGAGATTTGGTAACAAAAAAAGGATAATACAAGATATACAAGAAGACCATTCAAAAAAACACGGCGACCTCTCCCCTGATTGAATTCTGGGAAAAGGTCGCCGTTTATATTAATATCTCGTTTTATTGTCTAGCTACCCCAATATTGCTTCGCAAGCTTCTGGCCTTGATCAATCTTCACCCATTGCTCGGCTTCGCTTAGTTCGTTACCGCCATCGCAGGAGGCAAAACCGCATTGATGCGAGAGCAGCAGACGATCCTTATCAATGATTTTGGATGCTTCGTCAAGCAGACGGATGACGCGTGCTTCATCATCCAGCGTATTTGTTTTGGAAGACAGCAAGCCCAGAACAATCTCCGTTTCCGGTCTGTCCTTGAAAACCTCCAGTGCTTCAATCGAACCCGCACGATCATCATCCCACTCGAGGAAGAAGCGATCATATTTCAACTGCTTCAGGAACAAGTTGGCGATTTTCGCATAAGATCCACCGCCCATGTTGCGGGAATCATAGTTGCCGCGGCAGTTGTGTGTCCACATTTTCAAGCCGAGGCTATGACCGAAGTCAATCACGGTATTGTTAATATCAATAAATTCGGTGGCGAGACCCTGTACTTCCGCTTGATTAATATGCTCTCCTGTAAACGGAGAGTTCGGGTTGTCGTCTGCAAACAGCTCCCACAAGCAATCATCGAATTGCAGGATTTTGCCGCCTGCCGCAGCGAGTTCCTCCACGAATTCTTTATACGCGCTCACAAGGCCCGCTTTGAGCTCCTGTTTGTTCTGATAAACAGCATCCGTGCCGCCAATGTTATCCGACCAGGAAAGTTCACCGAAGATATGGGAAGGAGATGGTACGCAAAGTTTCGTTTGCTGATCGCCAGCCGTATCTTGGAGCTGTATGAACAGTTTAATGAAGTGATGATTCTTTCCGCTCAGTTTGCCAGTAATGCGCAATCCAATATCTTTGCGTGTTTCATATTTCGAGGTTCCGTCCACATCCCGGAAAAAGTAGCCATGGTCCGCGATATAACGCTCAACTCCGCCAAAGCCCCATACAAAATCCAGATGCCACATCGATTTGGAGAATTCACCGTCCGTAATAACCGACAGGTTATGCTCGATTTCCTTTTTCACGACCTGTTTGATCGCCTCTGTCTCGCACTCGGCATACCCTTCGAAATTTTCATAAAAAGGATACTGGATATCATCACGATGTTCAATTTGCGTTTTATATTTCAGCAGCTCTTCAGGCCGCAACAAACTTCCTACGATCTGGAACTTATCAGTCATGTCAATAACCCCCTCGTTGTATACGATGATCATATCACGACGAGCGGGGTTAGAAGACATACCAAAAGAACATAACTAGTTATAGCTAAAAGCTATAGCAAGAATGACGGCTGAGATTACTATGGATACTGAATTAGACTAGGAAATCGTACAGGAAGACGTTGGTGATGCGAAAGAATTGGATACTATACTGTCATACTTGGGCGACGCTGATCGCTATCTTAGAAAAAGGTAACGAAACTCGGTGGGCAACAAAGTATCGTGGGCCCTCGCCATTCACCGGCAAGAAGATCAACCGGGAAGCATGCGAGGTGCCAGAAATCAAGGAAGCATTAGCGCGGCACGGGTAAAGGCGAGAATGAAACGCACGGCTGCATGAATGCGGCATATGACCGAGGCGTACCTCTTTTTTGCCTTTTTTACTTAGTAAATCAGTTTTACAGTCAAAATTAAGGTAGGTTTGAATATATAAGTTGTGGGGAGTTTGGGATTATCGATAGTTTCTTTTAGGCAGGTCAGGAGTGATGCCTTGACAACTCTTGCAGCAGCTTTAAGTATTGAGAAGTACCATCCTTTTGCAGATACAGCTAACGATAATTCTTATCTATGATTTCGACTGAAATATATGGTAGCTTAGAGATATGAATATAATGGTAGGAGGTTTATATGGTGCGTGTTACAGCATTACTAGGAGCGGGTGCAAGTGTGGACATAGAAGGCTGGAAATGGTCGTGTAAAAGCAGAAGAAATTGACGCAGTTATCGGAAGCTATATTGACCCGTCTTCTTTGTTATGCACAGATACAGCCACGAACTACAAGAAATTCGCCCAAATCAAGGCACTTAAACACGAGCCGATAAACCTAAGCAAAGAGGGGTATGTCAAAAAGGGCATCTACCATTTGCAAAACGTCAATAACTATCATAAACGTTTAAAAGGCTGGATGGATGGGTTCCAAGGAGTGGCTACAAAGTACTCGGATAATTATCTTTACTGGTTCAGCTTCCTTCAGCAAAGTAAGAAGTTGGCTGAAAAGGAGCAGATAAACCAAATGCTCCTCAATGCTTGCCAAAATTCAAATAGCATTACCGTCAATTTCTTACGTGAGGTATAAAAAAACAGCCATTCCTATGTTGGAACGACTGTATTACTTATTCCGCTAAAGCCCCCGTTACTTGAATAACTTATACCAGTATAAAGTGGTTTCAATATTAGGATTATATGACTGCTTTAGTGTGTCAACTCCACCTAGTATGAATCCTTGTTTCACATAAAATCTGCATGCACCAAGATTATCATCTTGTGCTTCCAAGGACATTCCTATAAGTTTTCTTTGTTTTGCCCACTCTTCTGCTTTATTTAAGAGCAACTTTCCGACTCCACTGCCTCTATAATCTTTTTTAGTAGCAATGTTTTCAATATAACAGAAGCGATTCCAATCCTTAATTATTCTAATTTGTCCTATGCAAGTATTATTCATATAAGCTAAAAACAAAGTTTTATCCTCTCGGTTTATATATTGGCTCCAATCAAGTTTGTCATCTGGAAAACGTGTTTCTCTAGTTTCATCAAAAAGAACTTCTTTATAAGACCACCTTCCTGATTGTAAACTGGGGACAACTCTACCATATAACTTAAAATAATCATTTGTCATATTGATATCCTCTATTAAGTCATTATTTAATGGAGAAATAATGAGTTTACTTTCACTACCCAATATTACACACTTCCTTTTATGATGATCTTATTCAACATTGCTGCCCGTTAGCTGAATAAGCCTCTCTTTATATAATACCATAAAAAGTAAATTATTCCTTGTTATAATTAAAGCAACAATCTTTACGAAAAGAGCCTTTCATTAAGAAACAGCAGGGATCCATCATTAATAGGTGGGTATTAAATAGGATCAATTAATTTTAAAGTTGGTTTTTTAAAAAAATTATAGTGGTAGTGAATATAGTAATCCTTATTCTCTTCTATTAAATTTGACAACAATTTAGTAGTGGTGTCTACTGCAATCTCTTCTTCGCCACTGTAGTTCCTAACAATTATCTTTTCATCTTTTACTTCTAGTACAGTGACATGTTCTGTCACCAGTACATCAGTGGTTTCTTGAATAATGTAGTAACTCACAAAACCGACACATACGACAATAAGAGGGATGATAAACCATATGACTCTCATTTTTTTTCATTTTTTTCCTCCATTTGTTGATATTTTTGTTGCATCAAATGATCAATTAGGTGCTATTGAACCAAAAAATGAAATAAAAGTAAATAACTTTTCGGTATTTAAATACCAAGATGGTCGTATTCAGGGGATTGATGCACCAGAGAAACTAACCGATCCCCAAAAAACCAATATTCTAAAACTTATGAATTTTAATGAACAAGAGATCGAAAAAATGGACACTCAGTTTAAAGATCTTCTTCTAAAAGATGGCGGAATAAAAGTAGATACTGTTACTACTGACAAAGTACACATCTACACGGATTTAAATGGTAAGGATCACATTGTTACAGATAAGAATCGAGAAGAAATAAACAAACTCAGGCAAGAAGAATTAAAGAAAAGTAACGGAGAGGTATCTCCGTTAGGCGTTAATGATGGTATTTATTCCGGTTACGGGACTTCTGTTTACAAAGGTAAAACCTCTAATGGTGTAGAATACATCTATACTTATCATAATAGATTCTATTTTAATGAGAGACCAAACTATACTTATGTAGATACAATTGGGCATTCTTGGCAGACTAATGCTACTCCCAAAAATTCAACTGGTGAATACTATGTTCAAAACTTAGCTTTAAGAAGTGATTTTGGATTCAAAAGTATCGATCAGTCCTCCTTGACAGGAACTAAAGCTGAAGTTGATCTTCGTGCTCTTACTGGCCAACATATTGGAACGCTAACTACAGAAGTTAGAATTCCAGTATCTGACCAAGGGAAGACAGCTGCATTTGCAAGTGCTTATGCACATGCACATACTAATAATTTGATTAATATGGCCTTAGGTGTAGCCGGTATTAATTTTGGTTCACAACCAGGAGATAAATGGGGCTGGCGAGATAGTTTCAAAATAGGTCCCCCTGCTCCTTAATTTTTCAATTCAATCCAATGAATTATAGTGTGAAATCTCACCCGTATAAATGATAGTAACAGACTGGATTTTTTCCAGTCTGTTTATTTATTTGTCAATGTCGCTTATAGACGTAATAAATCAACACTCTCTCATTTCGAAACAGACTGATAGTTGCAGTTGTTTGAAGTAAGTGAATCGAAATGGTTCTGTAGTAGACGACGATGGGTGAAGAATGGAAAACCTTCCTGATGTCGAAATGTATTATCGGAGATATAGGAGGGGGTGTAATGCAATATTTAACACATCAAGCAGTATTCGGTGATCCTTATTATGATGAAAGAATCTATTTCGTAGTTTTTGCGTACCCGAGTTTGATGAATCGAATTTCGATGGTAAATGTCCGCGTTGTGGGTTCGTCTTTGCAGGCGGGGTCGTCATGAAAAGGCCGTCCATGGGACTGGTGTTCAGCTGCCTTGCATGCGGTGGTGGATCCACTGTGGATATAAGCGAGCAGGTTATCGCATGTTAGGGAATGTAGAGATTGACCCACAAATGATGCGGGTATACCGCAAGAACCACAATCCTCCGTTCCCGTTCCTGATGCCGATTCAGGAATTGAAAGGAATGGCGAATAGTGAACTGCCGGCGGAATTGTTCGATCTGGACATATTGGACGGATCGACGCCTTGCAGAAAAAAATACTGCACGACTGGATGCTCTCTACTACGGTAAAATTGCTCCAAATGCTGTTTCAATTTTCTCCAGGACATAGGTTTCTCCTTGTTCGATATCCATAACCATCCTTTTAGGTGGCTTATCTATATCCATCGTACAATAACGAGCACTTATACTCTATCATGGAAAGAATAAGTATCAAATTTGAGAACAAATAAGGTAATGTATGCTGTTGACGGGGTTTCTGTTCAATAAGTCACTCTCTACCAGTATTTCTGCTAATCATTCTTCTCTGCTGTTTCAAAAAGAAAAAACACAGCCAATTCGGCCATGTTCTTCAAACATGTTATTTGTTCTCATGGAGCACCTGCTCCACTCAACAAATACATTGCTATGCTAGAGAAATTTGCCCAAGCTTGAGTAGTCACTCTCAAAAAGCCTTGCCACTCGCTGTTGTTTCTCCAGACTGTCCATTTAATTTCCGTGTTCATCTACCTCATCATGATCCTTGCTTCCAAATTCATCGAGCAGCGCATGTACTTCACTTGTTGACTTTGCGTTCATTAAGTTATTTCTCAATTCACTTGCCCCACGAAATCCACGGACATAGATTTTGAAGAAGCGGGCAAGGGGCCACACCATATTGATCAGCGAGCTGGAGGCCGGTCTGACGGTCAGGAATCATCAACTTGTACGGATTAGGTTTCTCAGGATGGTCGTCCGTGCAATGATGACCTTATCAACAATGCTTTTAAATGGCATATTTCTGCTCGTAAGTCGGAGGGATTACTTGACGCTTTACTTTCCCAGTTTATTCTTACAGGCTCTTTTCTTTGCCGAGAAGTTGAGCAAATACCTCTTCCAATGTTAGGGTCGGTTGCTCGATTTGATCATCGCAACGCCAACACACAAAACCGTCTGGGCGAACGAGAACAACGCTTTTTTCCGTGGCTTGATAAGCATTCTGCCAGCCAAGATCTTTATCAATGAAATCTCCATTCTGCCCTACGCTATAGGTATTGATTTTGACACCAAACTTCCCAGATACGTGTTTCGCCGCATCCTTCCATCCCTCAGCTTTTTCCCCTGCAAACAATACAAATCCTAAACCTAACAAGTCAAGCGTGGAACGTTCTCTACCTTGATATTCGCCCCAGATATGAGGGGTCCGTGTACCTGGTTGCCCCTTTAGTTCGAAATGTTTGAGCGATGAAGAAGCGGCATCCTGTTCAAGGATGGCTTTGGATTCGTAATGATAGCCAACCGATACAATCAGATCATCAAACGGCGATGTTCTCTTCTCCGTCTGTTTTTTCATGGCCGAAAATACACCTGTGTCGGCGACTCGCCCAGCTTCAGATACGGTCATTAGGGCAACGGGACGGCGTTCAGCCTCATACGTTTTCAACAGTTCAGGGCCTGCCACTTTATTAACGACCGCAGCTAATTTCCATGCTAAGTTATGAGCGTCTTGTACCCCCGTATTGGCTCCATATCCTCCTGTCGGCGGCATGAGGTGAACGGCATCCCCAATTAAAAAGACGCGATCCTGCTGAAATTGCTCAGCGACCCTTTCCGCTGCTTCCCAGGGCAGCACACTCAATATTTTCACTTGGAGATCTGGTAAATCAATCGCCTTTTGAATGATTTCTTTGCATCGTTCTTCTGTAAAATTAGCGGCAGTCTCACCGCCTTCAAAATCATAAGAAACGTGATAGCACCAGCGGTCACGGTTATTAATTGCAAGCAACACGCCTTCCGCCCCAGTACGTGTGATGTTGCATGCACTGAATTCGCGTCCCTTTACAAAATGCTCGAGATCAGCTTCAAAATAAATATTAATGATATGACCGTGCGAATTCATTTCCGTCATCTTGATGTTCACCATTTGACGAAGCGGGCTCTTGGCACCATCAGCAGCAATCATATAGTCTGCCACGATGGTTTCTTCAACACCCGTTGTACGATTGAGAACGGTCGCCTTGACATGGTCTTCATTTTGTTCTAAAGCAGTCAATTCTGTATGAAAACGAAGGTCCCCCCCACGTTCGCGCGCTGCTTCAAGCAAAATGGGCTCAACCACATTCTGTATAGCACGAACGCTGGAAGCAGGACTTATCTTTTTAAGTGTAGCAAAATACGATTTCACAGACTCTGGCAGTATTTTCGGGATATCCATTTTTTCCGGATCAAGCTCTGCCTCTCTTAATGTATGGGCCGTGTACCATCCTTTTCCTTTGGCCAATTGCGCACCGACCTCATCGATTGCTTCGTCCAACCCCACTTCCCGATATAACTCCATTGTCCGAAAGTTTAAGCCTCGCGCCCTTGGGTGAATGTTCGTTTTCTGATGACGTTCAATGAGTACATAGGGTACGCTATGCCGCGACAAGAATAACGCTGCAGAAAGGCCGGCCAATCCCCCTCCGACAATCAATACAGGAACATTAGTGATTTTTTTAGACATCATATCCCATCAATCCTTTCTGTCTTATTCGCTCCAAATGTTTTGACTAAACCATGTGCTCCTATCGCCACCAAATCTTCGCCCCCTTAACAGTGTTACATTGCATTTTTTACTATAACGGTGTTAAGGAGTGGTGTCAATAGATTACGCAAAAATTGTGTAACACTGTTAAACACACTTGTTATGTCCTATAATAAAAAAAAAAGAGAGGTGCGAATATGGAAGATCGTTTTAAACCAAGCGAAAGGCAACAGGAAATCGTCGAAGCGGCGCTTGAATTAATGGCTGAAAAAGGATATGACGAATTATCTATACGTGATATTGGCAAAAAGCTTGGTGTAAAAGCCCCGGCCATTTACTGGCATTTCAAAAACAAAGCCATGATTGTGGACTACATGGCCGAGCATATCTTACACAAAAAGATGGGCAATTACGTTCCAAGGGAAAGTGAGCAGTCCTGGCAAGATTGGCTGATTGAGCATATCTCATTGTTTCGTAAGGCTATGCTTTCTTATCCTGATGGCGGCCGAGTGATAGCCCGCGCGCATCCTTTTCCCAATGGAACTTTAGCGAAGTTTTTGGAAGATTCTTTTGCCTCCCTTCGCAGTGCAGGAATGGATATACGGACAGCCAGAAGTGTTATGCTTACCGTTATTCGTTATACCTTTGGCTGTGTGATTGAGGAACAGGCAGACGAGCAAAACTGGGAAACACTGCCCGAGCGTACAATAAACAGCGGTGAAATAACAAACATTATGGAAGCTATTAATGTCGGCGGTACAGATGAAGAAAATTTCATGACAGGGCTTAGATTAATTGTTACAGGTGGAACTGAAGCGATGGCATCAAACAAATCATTTTGAAACTTGGCTGTGATAAGCTCCAGCTTTTCCTTTTTCGCCGCGCGGTGCAGTTTTCTATTTGGATCATATGAGTATGCTTGCCCGTTGACAGCAGCAAGCTCATGCAATGGTTGTTCCATCTGCCAGTGACTCCTGCGAAACAGGCCGCCGGATTATATCGGCAGCCATGAATCGTTATTTATCGTATTAAGTTGACGACTGGAAATTTGGATAGATGTTTTCAACCACAAAATCCGAGTACCCTAAAAAAAGAGTTAAGCTGCCGAAAAAAGATGATTCCTGTATTGTACAGGAGTCATCTTTTTTCCTCTCCATTGATATCTGTAATGGTTGTAGTAGCGGATTAGGTAGCTGTAGTACCCTGAACACAAGACGTTGAGCAGTTCGCATAAATAACAATAACGCGTCGTACGCTGATGCTAAGTACCAGTATACAAAAAGGCCCCCGCAGCCAACACTTTTTTCTAAGTGTCCAGTCTATGGGGACCAGTTTAATCCTGTTGTCTTCTTTTCTTTTAGACTTACATTCGGTGGATCTTATAACAAATTTAACGCTCCTCCATATGCTGTGCAAATTCGTCCAGAAGCGCACGCACTTCATCTGTAGACGCCGTGCTCATCAATTGATTTCTTAGTTCACTTGCCCCTCTAAACCCTTTGACATAAATCTTGAAAAAGCGATGAAGAGCTTTGAATGAACGTGGCTCCTGTGCTGAATATTGATCATGGAGATCCAGATGCAGCCGCAGCAGATCAAGCAATTCCTCACTGCTATGATCCTTCGGCTCCTTCTCAAAAGCAAACGGATTATGAAAAATCCCTCGCCCAATCATAATGCCATCCACACCGTATTGTTCAGCGAGCTGGAGGCCGGTCTGACGGTCAGGAATATCCCCGTTAATGGTTAGAAGTGTGTCTGGAGCCACCTCATCACGAAGTTTCTTAATCTCCGGAATCAGTTCCCAATGAGCGTCTACTTTGCTCATCTCATCTCTTGTCCGCAGATGAATGGACAGATTCACAATGTCTTGTTTCAAAATATGGGTTAACCAGTCGCGCCATTCGTCTACGCTACTAAAACCGAGCCTTGTTTTTACACTGACGGGCAGTCCCCCGGCTTTGGCGGCCTGGATAATATCCGCTGCAATGTCGGGACGGCAGATCAGGCCGCTTCCCTTCCCGTTCTCTGCTACATTCGCTACAGGACAACCCATATTAATATCGATGCCTTTAAACCCTTCTTTCGCCATGCCGATACTCATTTGACGAAAGTATTCCGGCTTATCTCCCCAGATATGGGCTACCATGGGCTGTTCATCCTCTGTAAAAGTCAAACGTCCGCGCACACTGTGGTTCCCCTCTGGGTGACAATAGCTCTCTGTATTCGCAAACTCCGTAAAAAACACATCCGGTCTGGCTGCTTCACTTACGACATGACGAAACACAACATCCGTCACATCTTCCATGGGCGCCAGTACAAAAAATGGTCGTGGCAAATCACGCCAAAAATTGTCTTTCATATTCAATACTCCTCTATACATACCAGGACAAATCTTTATCCCGAAATAGTAAGTCCAACCTGTTCTTGATCTTGTTCATGCTCTTGCTTTTTCTTTACTTATAGCATATTTAAGCAATGTATATCAAACAGCAGTATATGTTAATCGTAGACACTTATTTTATAGCCATATGCATTGCCGCGACACCGCCACTATAGCTTTTTACATCTACTTTGGAAAATCCCGCTTCCAAAAACATTTGTTTCAGTACATTTTTATTGGGGAAATGACGGGCTGATTCTTGTAACCATGAGTATTCATCATAACTTTTGGCAATAAACTTTCCGAGCAAGGGCATGATATAGCGAACATAAAAGAGGGAAGCTTGTCTATAACCGATTAATGTGGGTTGGGATGTTTCTAAACAAACGACTTGTCCGCCTGGTTTCGTTACTCGATACATCTCCCGCAACACGGTTGAATAATCGGGTACATTTCTTAAACCAAAACCAATGGTTACATAATCAAATGAATCATCTTCAAAAGGAAGCTCCATGGCATTTCCCTGGATAAGGGTAAGCTGCTTTAAAGCTTGTTGCTCTTGCTTATCTTGGGCTATTTTGAGCATGTTTTGGCTAAAATCTAATCCAATGACTTCTCCATGCGTTCCAACAGCATTTGCTAAAGCAATCGCCCAATCCCCGGTTCCAGTGCACACATCAAGAGCTTTACTACCTTCTTTCACATTCATCCGTTTCATAACATCATGGCGCCATGCGATATGTCTCCTAAAAGTGATGACCGAGTTCATCGAGTCGTATTGATCCGATATCTTTTCAAATACCTGATGAACTCTTTCCGACTTTGTTTGTTCAGACATGAAATTCCCTCTCTTCCACAAGTGCAATATGATTCTTTCAACGAAAAATTATTTATTCTCATCACGCACTGCGCCGCAGTTCATAAAAATATTGCACAATCGGATGCTTTAACTTCATCCTATCTGCCATGTTTACAATCCGCTTTTTGCCAACTCGTCTGTCTACCAAAGCTAGAATATTCAATAAGATATCATCGCTCTCTATGCTTTCTTCTATAGAAGTAGATAAGAACTTATTTGCTGTAGCGACAAAATTGGATTTACTTAATGCAGCCTGTGCTGACAAAAGCTCCTTTGCGAGGACTGTTACTTTTCTATTTCTTGCAATTACGTTTAGACGATCCTCTGGAACGGTCCCTTTGGTTTCCTTTCTGACGGCTTCCAATTCATCATCGCTGATCGGAATTTGGATATTGGGATCATTCTTAATTTCCAGTTCCGTCTGATACCACCTTATGGAGCTGGTTTTATCACTCATATTGAGTACGTTCTTTTTATCTACCGAAATATAACAAAGCCCTGCTTTATCAGGTAAATAACGATAACCGGTGGCGCGATATTCAACTCTTCCAGCTAATGCAGGACTGAGAAAACTCTCCAGCTGTTGCTTCAATTTGCTCCAGGACATGGTTCCTCCTATGTTTTCAAACCCTGAGGGGCGCGGTATCATTCTGCACATCTTATTCAGTATGAATAAACCCCTGCCAAAAAACAACCCATAACATGTCCCACATATTGAATGGAATATCTGCTTCTTAGGTTCGTTTAGACAGCTCATCAAGGCTTCCTTGTCTAAGGTTTCGAATCCTATAATGGTTATGTCTGCACCGCATTTTTCCAAATAATGCAACAACAAAGACCATAAATCGTATACAATGATAGTATATTAGAACCAGAGAGTACCGTACGAAAAGGAGTACTAAGGATGGAAGATTATTTACCTTATAAATCAAAATATTCCAAGTTCGACCGTGTCATTTTAACACTCGCCTTCACATTATATCCCGTCGGTTTCTTGATGACATTATTCCGTGTACTTACGACTCATGTTCATCACTCTCGCAAGGGAAGAAATCATCGACTGATTGGATGGCTTTGGGTTTATACTTATATTTTAATCATGGGATTATTTATTTTAGCTTTTGACTTCAACAACCCTGAGGATGTTCAACTTTTCTGGGATTCTGCCTGGCTATATGGAATAATACTTCTAATTCCGGCTATCGTTTTTTTCATATTGGGCAGCCGGGCAGATAGCAAATTCAGTCTATTATTGCACCAGTATTACCATCTTGTTATGAACAGAAGGATCAGAGAAATTGATTATATCGCCGTAGAGACGAAACAATCTCCCAGTCACGTCATTCGAGACTTGGATTTTATGATCACAGAGCACATGCTGCCCTTCGGCCGAATCCAAAATGGCATCCTCGAACTTGAGCCCGAAGAGTATCATGAAGCATATGATGATGATTACAATGAAGAATATGTTGACGAATACGATGAAAGCGAGGATCGGGGGCGCGGACCTAGATCCATGGAATGCCCGAGCTGCGGAGCCAGGATCATCGTATATCCTAACGATGAGAAGGAATGTGACTATTGCGGTAACGTGATAAGCGCGTAAAATCAAGATACCCAGGCCGTATTTTCTAAGCTTCCGTTTAAGAAATGGAGACGAAGTACTAAATACGAAGAACAGACTGCCGCGGCAGTCTGTTTTTGGTTACTAATTTCACTTATGAAAATCATTCCACGTGATATGCAGCCAAATTTCGGATCAAAGGTTTCTCCACACTGGAAAGGATTCTGACACGCAATTGATCGGTTTCGACGGTGTCGAATCGGTCGATTTTTTTATGCCCAATCGCACTTCCACGTATAAGCTCTTTCCATTCGCCTTGGCTGTATGCTTCAAGCGCGTATTCACGCACACGCTCCCCATGGGCTATGTCCTCCATGATGATTACGTGATTTACTGGCTGGCTATGCTCCAGCTTCAGAAGCAGCTCGCTTCCTTCTCCACTCGTTTGGCCAACCGGCTGCCCGAACCTGCGGCGGATTTCATCTCCGAATTCGATGACACGCTTCACATCCACTTCAGGCAGCAGCCCGCGGTTGTCCGGGGATATATTTAAGAGCAGCGTAGCGCCATGGCCGACCGAGCGGTAATAAATATCCAGTACTTCCTCCAGGCTTCTTAAGCTTGCTTCATCGTCAGGATGCCAGAACCAGTGAAGCTTGCGGATCGGAACATCGCATTCAGCCGGTACCCAGCCCGGGGTTCCTTCCATCCAGGTCATCATATCGCTGGTGAACATACTCTCCTTCGCCGTGGTGGCCGTATTCCAGCACGGATAAGGGGCGACGCCGTCTTCATTCCCTACCCAGCGGATGGTCGGGCGTCCCATATTAAAGACCATTGCATCCGGCTGGTATTGATCCACCAGACCGATGATTCTGTTCCAATCGTGTTCCCTGCCTTGGGAACCGGCTCCGTCAAACCATACTTCGACCAGCGGTCCATATCCGGTCAAAAGCTCCGTTAATTGCTCCGCGTAAAAATCGTCATAAGCCTCTTTATCGGGATAGCAAGGTTCATGTCGGTCCCAGGGGGACAGATACAACCCAAACTGAAGTCCTTCCTCTTTGCAGGCATCGGCAACTTCACGGACGACATCCCCTTTACCGTCCCTCCACGGGCTGGACTTCACGGAGTAATCGGTCGTTTTCGTTGGCCACAGACAGAATCCGTCATGATGCTTTGCGGTCAATACCAGATATTTGAAGCCCGCGCGTTTTGCGGTTCTAGCCCACTGCCGGGCATCAAGCTGCTCCGGATTAAAGATTTCCGCTGAATCCGTTCCGTCTCCCCATTCCTGATCGCAAAACGTATTTATACCGAAATGGCAAAACATGCCCATCTCCATATCCTGCCATGCCAGCTGCTGTGGAGATGGCTTTGCAAGTTCATTCATTGAATCATACACCTGCTTTCTATGAAGGTTAAATCATCATCCCTGCACAAGGAATGTCCGTGTGCAGGGAACAAATTTTGCATTATTTTCTCGCATCTAATGCCTTTTGATAGATTTCCAGGTACTGGCTCAGTTGCATTCCTTCCAGCCCTTGCACATAAGAGTCCCATTCTTTATTAATATCTTTAGAGCCTGTAATAAACTGCGCCATATTGGATTTTACGTAGTCGACAAGCGTTGTCTTGATCTGCGCAACGAGCTCGGCATCTTCAAGCGCTATGAACAGTCCTGTTGGATATTGCTCCTTGGATTGGTACGGTTCATATTCCTTGGAAACCTGATTCAGACGGGTACCATATCCGTCGGGAGCGAGCGGATCCTGAGGAGATGTCCAGGATGCTCGATAAGCATAAGTTCTGAGCGATGGACCGATCTGTTCCCAACCGTCATTATGCGTCGGCTTTTTCTCGGGGTCAGGAATAGCTGTATATTTAGCCTGCTTCCCATCGATATCCTTTTCACCGGACTCCGCTTTCCGCCACCTTTCGCCCTCAGGACCATATTCCTGTAACACAATCGCTTCTTCCGTATATAAATAATCCGCTAACCGGATGGCGGCAATCTGCTGCTCGCTCGTCGCTTTATTCGTAATCGCAAATTGTGAGACTCCGATGCCGGCAAAATTCAGCGTCTGCTGCACACCATTCGGGCCTTTCAGCGGCGGCAGGGCAACATAGTCTTTATGACGCGGTGCCTTATCATCCATGCTGTAAGCATAACTGATTAATGCCGTTGAAAGCGCACCCATAATATTGTCCGGTTCGCGGTTGGCCATTTGTTGAACCGCATCCGCATTCTGTGTAAAGGCCGCGGGATCGATTAATCCCTCTTTGTACAATTGATTCAGATAAATGAGGCCTTGTTTCCACTCTTCTTTGTTTGCCGTAAAGTCGACTTTGCCATCGATGACGCGGAGGAACGTACCCGAACCCTTGTCGACGTAGTCATCAAGGATAAACGAGTTCATCAGGAAGGCGGAGACGTTGCCTGCCCACATTTCATCCGAGCCTGTTAGCGGGATTTCATCTTTTTTGCCGTTTCCGTTCGGGTCTTTCTCTTTGAACGCCTTCAGCACAGTATAGAATTCGTCAGTTGTCGTCGGCACGGGCAGCCCCACGTTATCCAGCCATTTTTTGTTGATCCACATTTTGAGCGCATTGTCACAATGATAGCATTCATTGACCTGCGGCAGAGCGTAAATGTTGCCGTCCGGACTCGTAATGGAGGCTTTCATGTAGGGGAGATCTTCCATAGCTTTCTTGATATTAGGTGCATACTGTTCAATCAAATCATTCAGAGGGATAAAAACGCCCTGCTGTCCATACTTCATCTGCTCTTCCTTGGTCAAATTCCCATGAAGAATGACTTCAGGATAATCGCCGCCGGCCAGCATGAGCTGCTTGCGGTCGTTCAAAGCATTGTCCGGTACAAGGTCCCAGGCGATTTCGATGTTGGTCTTATCTTCAAGGTATTTGGTATATAAATTGGTATCCATGTTTTCGATTGACGCGTATTGCGGTGCGAACATTTTAATGGTCATCGGCTCCTTCACGATCGGATAGGAACCGACAGGCGTAAACAAATCTTCATCTGCCGTTTTGCCGTTTGCCTGATCGCCGGAATCGGCCGATTTGGTGCCGCTGCAGGCGCTAAGCAGCAGCATGCAAGCCATCAGGCAGCTGATGAAGCCTAGCCAGGTTTTCTTTTTCATGCTCTTTTCCATTGAATATTCCCCCCACTTATCATCAGTATTTCGGGCGCTTGGCCCCTTTCCTGTTCCGCCATGAGCTTTTGCCGTATCTGAATAATGTACAGCCTCACCTCCTTGATGTCATTATCGTTCTTCGTGATCAGCCCTTCAGCGAGCCGATCATGACGCCTTTGACAAAATGTTTCTGGACGAAAGGATATATGACAAGCACAGGCACGCTAGCAACAACGATCAAGGAATATTTCAGCAAATCCTTAAGCCCCTGCTGCGCCTGCATCTGGCTCACATCAGCCATCATGGAAGCATCGACTGTATTCAGGATTAGAATATTGCGGAGAATGATTTGAAGCGGAAACAAGTCAGGCTTTCTTAGAAAGATCAGTGCATCAAAATAAGCATTCCAATGGCCGACCGCATACATCAACGTCATGACCGCAATAATGGGTTTGGACAACGGCAGGACGATGCTGAAAATGAACCGGATGTCACTGCATCCGTCCAGCTCCGCGGCTTCCGCCAATTCATCGGGAATCGTGGTTTGGAAAAACGTCCTTGCGACGATAACCTGGAATACCCCAAGCGCCCCCGGCAATATCATGGCCCAGCGCGTATCCAGCAGATGGAGATTTTTGACGACGAGATAATAAGGAATCAGTCCTCCTTCAAACATCATCGTGATCACCAGCAGAACCATGAAGAAATTACGGCCGTAAAGGGTCTTCTTCGCCAGCGGATAAGCTAGCATAATCGTTAGTGTTACATTAATGATCGTGCCGACGACGGTGTAAAAGAGGGAGTTCAGATAGCCGACGCCGATTTGCGGATTATTGAACACCGCCTTGTAGCCGTCCAGCGTAAAATCTACGGGAAACAGCCAAACTTTGCCCGTTACGACCGCTTGAGGCGAACTGAAGGACGAGCTTACAATGTAGATCAGTGGTACAGCTACAGCAATAAGAACCAATGACAAGAACAGATAGATCAAGAACATGAAGAGGCGATCGCCTTTCGATTCACGTATAGCCGTTTTATTGAACATAAAGTCTCCTCTCTTTCCGGAGTTGGTTTTGTTTTTTCGAAAAGCGGGATATCCCTACCACAAGCTGCTGTTAGACAGCTTTCTGGCGATGTAATTGACGGACACCAGCAGTATAAGGTTAATGACCGAGTTGAAGAGACCGATTGCCGTCGAGAAACTGAAGCTGGATCCCAGCAAACCAACCTTGTACACATAAGTGGATATGACTTCTGACGTGCTTAAGTTAAGCGGATTTTGCATCAGGTATATTTTTTCAAAGCCTAGTTTCATGATGTTGCCTAGATTGAGAATGAGCAGAATGACCGATACGGGAATGAGGCTCGGGATATCGATGTTTAGAATCTTTTGGATGCGGGACGCGCCATCCACTTTGGCTGATTCGTACAGCTCCGGGTTGACGCCGGACAGCGCTGCAATGTAAATAATCGCTCCGTATCCTGTAAACTGCCAGACATCCGACCAGACGTAAATGGACTTAAACAGACCCGGAATACCCATAAAATTCGTATTACTCATACCAAGCATCTCAAAAAATTTGCTGATCATCCCAACATTTGGCGTCAGGTTGACGACAATGATCGAAACCATGATGACTGTAGAAATAAAATATGGGGCATAAGATACCATCTGTACCGTCTTTTTGAATAGACCGTTGCGATTTTCGTTTAGCGCGAGTGCCAATAGGATGGGTGCGGGAAAGCCTACGATCAATCCATAGAAACTGATGCCAAGTGTGTTTTTAATGTAGAGCCAGAAGTTCGGCGAATCGAAGAACTGGTGAAAATATTTCAGTCCGACCCAGTCGCTTCCCCAGATTCCCTTGATGACGTTATAATTTTTGAATGCGATTACAATACCGGCCATAGGTACATATTTGAAAATGATCAAATAAAGAACGGGCAGCAGCAGAACGAGATACAGCTGCCAATGTCGCTTAATTTGTTTTCTTCTTGACCTTCCTCTCCCCCCTTCTGGCAGCGCTTTCAACTGTAGGGGGTGTTTCTGGTCCAGGCTTGGTTCAGTTTGAAGCCTAGAGTTCAGTCTCGGCATGCTGGTTAACTCCTTTCGTCCATTCCTACTTTCAGATCCTTGCGATGTAAACCGAGTGTATACAACAATGTCATCCGGCAACAAGAAACAAAAATAAAATCGACTAACCGTTTTCGCCAAGGTCTCCTCGTAAAAACGCATCAAGGTTTACTGGAGGCGAACGGACCGCCTTAAAAACGGGTACATTTCCAATCAAAAAAGGCAGCGATGCATGATCGCCGCCTTAACCGTTTTCTACTGCTGAATCATTTTCTCCAC
Organism: Paenibacillus sp. 2KB_20; assembly: GCF_052115765.1. Classification (NCBI taxonomy): domain Bacteria; kingdom Bacillati; phylum Bacillota; class Bacilli; order Caryophanales; family Paenibacillaceae; genus Paenibacillus; species Paenibacillus sp. 2KB_20. Next base: position 516,593 of record NZ_JBFRHH010000005.1, read on the forward strand.
GCTGCTGTGCCTTCCGGCTATTCCGGTATTCGCCCGGGGTAACTCCAGCCGTCCTCTTGAAAACGCGGGTAAACGAAATGGCATGGGCGTATCCGACCCGCTCTGCAATCTCCTGCACAGAATAGTCCGTTTCCGTCAGCAGCCGCTTCGCTTCCTTCATTCGAATATCGATCAGGAAATCAACGAATCTTTGTCCGGTGTTTTCCTTAAACAATTTACTTACATATTTGGCGCTGAGCTGATACTGTTCCCCCAGCATTTCAAGGGAAAGATCCGGATTGGCATAATCGCACTCGATTAGGCTGCATATGTTTCTGATCATATTGGAGTATTGGTTTCCATCCTGAATCTGTTTCATCTGTTCATAATGATCCGTCAGCACTTGTTTGATTTCCTGTCTCAGCTGCTCCAAGGAGTAAGAATTGTCTACCTTTACTGTCAGCTTCGGCAATCCCTCCTGTATCCACTTGTTGTAAATTTCCTTGCCCAGTCCCGACATTTCGCGGCCGATATAATAAATAAGGTAATTCATCAGGCTGAATATTTCATCATTGGTCAGGAAGCTGTTCTTCAGCTGTTCAAACCATTGATCGTAATCGTCGCTCCAATGCTCTTTCAGCATTCTGAAGGACTGGATGATCGAGCGGATTTCACCCAAATGCGTATAAACCTCGACGATGCCATGGCTCGAAATATCCTCGCTGCGGATCAGCCGGTTTTCACCGAGCACGATTTTATACTTTAAAGCTTGCATCGCATCTTTATAAGAGTGCGGAATATCGCCAATCTGATCTGTGGATCCGCCTATGCCAATCGTAATCGTAAATTTCAAGTTTTGATGCGTCCATGCGAGGATTTGTTCTGCAACCGGGACCAGTACGGCCTCCTCGAACTTGTCCTGACCCTGTTCTTCAAACAGCATAATGGACAGATTGGAAGGTGAAGTCCATTCCGACCACAGCCGGCAGTCCCTTTTCGAGGCGATCTCGTCAACGACCGTCCGCAGGGTGAATTTAAGCAGATCTTGATCGGCTTTGGAATAGTCCCGGCAGAAATCGCCATACTTATCGATTTCAAGGATGAGGATACGATATCGATCCAGCGGCAGCGGCAAATTCAGCCGAACCGCTTCCGATTTCCATTCGGAAATAGACAGACGAGAGTCCCCTTCGATCAGCTGACGGAACATATACCGGGTCCTGACATGGAGATCCTCACGGTATTTCTCCTGATATTCCTTGGATTGTTCCAGTATGTTGTCAAAGGCGGATTCGATAAAAGCAAATTCATCCAGCTTCCCCTTCCCCCGTCCTCCGCTCACCACCGGAAGCGAATAGCTGCTGAATCGGGCGGCGATTGCCTCAATGGGCTTGGAGTTGCGCCTGGAAACATAAATCATCCATAGGAAGCCGATGGCAATCATGCCAAGACCGATGATAAACCAAAGGTTATACAGATAAGAGATAGCGCTTACAAAACTGTTGTTCAACAAACCGCTGCCATATTTCCAATTCGTATAGCTTGATACATACTGGGAATTGACTTGGGATGGCGGACGATCCATCGAGGTGCCGAACAGATGATTTCCGGAAGCATCCTCAACCTGAATGAAGCTCATCTTGGAATCCAGCATGTCTTGGGTAAGCTTGTTCAAAGATTCCGCGCTCACGTTGACAACGATCATGCCAAAATCGTTTTTCATATAAGGCGATCCTCTGACCAGGCTGACCACCTGTTTGCCGCCTTTCATTGTAAATTGTTCAAAATTTCTAGCGCCTGTCCATTTCGGCGTTTTCGATACTTGATATTGCTCGATAAATTCATGGTCCGGATATGTACTTATGTATCCATTTGTGGCATCGCTGAGCACATAGCCGTCCGAATTCCTCACCAGATAAATCGAATCAATCAAGGGATAATAATTAATAATCTCCTTGAGCTTCTTAACAGCTTGGATATTGATATATGGATCGCTCACGGCGGAAGATTCAAAAAAATCGTTCAAAGCCTTGCTATTGATGTTCTCAAGAACGATCATATTGTCGATCACCTTCAGAGACGTATCCACCATGCGCATCGCTTGCAAGGAAAGCGATTTATTGGCGTTAAGGGCCTCCCGGCGACTCTGTTCGCTGAACAGCTGAAAGAAAACAAAAAATATAAAGGTAATCACAATAACAAAAATGGGCATATAGGAGAGCAATAGACGCTTGTACCAGGATCTCTGCATGATAAAACCCTCCCACGTATTTGCATAAATTTTTTACTATTATAACTTAAAAAGCACCTCTTGGGTTATAGTTCTTCGTAGCCATTTGCTCGATGAAACCAGACCGCAAACTCCGTCAGCCATAGATAACGAATGAGAATATAAAAAACCAAGGGATACAAATCCCTTGGCCCACTGACTAACTTCTGTTTATAATTTGAAAAATCTACCAAGCGATTAGCTGGCGTTCACGAAAGTAGCCTCCATTAGGACCATCTTCGCCAAGTAGCGCCAACCAAACAGCCGTATCTGCCCCTTCCTCGATCGTTTGGGGCGCATCTGCTCCTCCCATATCCGTTTGCACTCTGCCCGGACAAACAGCGTTAACTTTGATCCCCATATCAGCCACATCTTGTGCAACCAAGCATGTCAGAGCATTAAGCATCGTTTTAGAAATGCGATAAACTGATGTTGACCCTTTTAAACCTAAGAATCCTTGTAGAATCTCAAAGGACCCTAATCCGGAAGAGATATTAACGATACGCCCATACCTATTTTCATTCATCAAATCGAAGAAGCCTGGTCGGTGACACTCATCGACCAGGCTTCTGTTTTCTTTGATTCCGGTATTGGTTGCTGGTTGAAGGGGATGAGACGGAGCTAAACTTTTCCGTTTTAGAAGCTCGCTTTTTATGGCCCACTATACTCTGTTTCAATTCTAATCGGAACAGAATCCAAGTTTTCATTTTTTGCGATTTTTTCAAGTTCTTTTCGATCCGTTATTACTTGATTATCTAACGTAGCTCTTTCCTCGGCCGGTGAGTTTCTTTCAAATTCAATCGTTTTGATTTTATTTTCTGAAATTTGCTTTGCGGTACTACTCTGTTCTAGCATTAAAAAACAACAAGTTGCTATTGCAATTGAACTCATTAATAAGAGTAATCGTGCTCTAAGGTTTTTCATAACATTTACTCCTTTTACTCCTTACTTGATGGTCTTATTATATGTCATATAATAACAATGATACTTACTCATGTACAAAAGGAGTGGTGAGAATACCCTGTACTTATTCAAGTTACAGTGGCTCTCGCCGATTGCTGAGAATGGCATCTACACACTATACACCCTGTTTTTAACCTGTTTAATACGAATAGAAACCCTGCACCTTTTAGAAAGGCCAGGGTTTCTCGACAATCTGAGGGGAGATAAACACCTTCTTTTTTTCAATAAAATGTCTTTTTAATAAAAGTCCCAGTGGGTCTTACTGCTTCACCGGAACCGACGTAAGTCCCAGTTGTACCACCACCGGAAGAGGTCTCATCGTATACATCGAAGGTTTTTTTATGGTATGTGGTATAGCATTGAGCGTGTAACCTTTCACCAGCTTTTACTGGCGTATTACTTGTGAAAGTAACTAGTTCCTCTTTACCAATAGTAAAGTTAGTTGCAGCGTTGATTGCACTGTAACTTACACCAAGTGAATTAAAAACGGTAGTTATTTTTTTTGTGCTCTCAGAGATTACAAATGTATCTGGACCATCAATAACGAATTCTTTATCTTCCAAAGATAGTTTTTCTATTTGTTCCTTATCAGAAATCACTACTGTATTGTTACCTAACTCAAGTGCAGCTGCAAGTTCTTTTGGTAACGAGTTTAAATCAGATTCTGGTAAATCTGATGTTTGAGCGAATGCACTTAACGGTGTAACCAACATAAAAACAACAATGAGAGATAATAGAATAGAAATTCGTTTAAACTTCACCAAATCAAATCTCTTCAAAATTAGTTTTAAGAGCTTGCTAGTATTGTAGCTGCTCTCAAGCTACTTCTTCAGAAACCTGATCTACCTGTAACACACCACCTTTTTCTTGTTCTATAAGTCGATGATTAGTGATTAGTTATTTCCTAGTCACACTATAATAAGTTGATCTATTAATTAGGACTCCTAAATCCTGGGAATAGTTACGATTTTTTTAAAAATTTTTTTCGATTTTTTTTGCAGAGAGACGGGGTTTTGATTAAATGACGAACATACTACGATGTGTAGCGGCTACGCTACTAATATAAAACTGAGCTTTTATAAAACACTCGGTGCAGCATTTGGGTACTTCTCAAGATGCCTCCAATTCCACCTTCCTGGTGTCCCGTCCGCATCCGTGCAGTATGCAGCTCCAGGGCCGCCCTCCGGTTGCATCGACTGCGGCCAAGCGCGGCCATCTTCCTGGTCCCTTCCCGATCCGCACAGATCTGCACAGGCCGGACACAGATGAATTAAAGGCATAACAGCCGACAAAAAAGAACCCTTAACTTATAATAGTCCTCCAAAATAAAATCATTAAATTTCTTCTATTCCTGAAACTGAATCAAAATGCCTAATCATATCGTCATCGTTACTCTCTCTTAGGGACTGAAGCTTGAATCATTCGTAAGGCACCAAAATAATTAGTCTCAAATGTCTCTCTCATTACGGACTCTTCAACATCCAACACAGAAACTCCCCGATCCAAAATAATTCCTGCATTATTCACGAGAACATCAAGACGACCAAAATCATCTTTTACTCTTTCGATCATCTGCCTGATACTCTGTACATCATTTACATCGACTACTTGTAATTCAACAGATAGTCCTTCTCTTTGTATCTCTTTAACCGTTTGCCGCCCTTTATCTTCATCCCGACATGTGATTAGCACTCGTAATCCTTTTGAAGCCAACTGACGTGCACTTTCCCTTCCTATACCACGATTTCCTCCAGCAACTATGGCGAGTCGTTGATTTAATTGATTCATATTACTATTCATTCTTGTCGACTCCCTTACTCAGGATTTCTTTCCAACTTGATATGCGCTCTTTTATATGAGATTCTGCTCTTCTTAAGATCTCGATTTGTTTACTGATTTCTTCAAGTTTTTTTCACCAACTTTAATTGCATTTGGTAGACATTGATATTTGACTTCCGCACTAAATGCACAATCGAAAAATGTGGTGATTTCCTTAGCATTGAGACAAAGACTGAAGTAAAGTTGAATAAATCCGACTCGCTCAATATCAGATTCAGTATATTCACGATAGCCGTTTTGCAAGCGAGTTGGGCTCAATAGTTCTTTTTCTTCGTAGTATCTCAAGGAACGAAGACTCACTCCGGTATTTCGAGACAATTCACTAATATTGATAAGTTTACCTCCCCGGCTATCTTATATCTCACATACTAAACCATCACATCATGTGAAGGTCAAGGCCCCTAAACATAATTTATAAATCATGACCACCCGTCCAACGGGTGGTTTGCTCTTGGGGTATAACCCCTTGTTGCCAAACTGCGCCTAAAGACGCTAGCCTGACCACAAATCCGTTCAGGCTCAGTGTTTTTGTCACTTTCACTTACCAGTTAAACTGGTTTATTTC